>CAZCJW010000167.1:0-6814 GCA_964499185.1 uncultured Propionivibrio sp.
TAGCTCCATTCGTGGATGCCCATCTTCTGGCTGGTCAAGGTGAAGGCATGCGGCGGACGCTCCTCGAGTTTCTTGCCCTTGCAGAAGAGGTCGATGGAAATGGCGGCCTGGTGGCCGTGGGCGACCGCGGTGATGATGTTCTTGGGACCGAAGGCGGCATCGCCGCCGAAGAAGACTTTGGGCAGCGTCGACTGGAAGGTTTCGGCGTTGAGGACCGGCAGGCCCCACTTGTCGAACTCGAGGCCGATATCCTTCTCGATCCACGGGAAGGCGTTTTCCTGGCCGATGGCTACGAGCACTTCGTCGCATTCCATGAACACGTCGGGCTCTCCCGTCGGGACGAGCTTGCGGCGGCCTTTTTCGTCGTATTCGGCCTTGACGACTTCGAATTTGACGCCGAGCAGTTTGCCGTTCTCATGCACGAACTCCTTGGGTACGTGCATGTTGATGATCGGAATCTGCTCGTGCAGTGCTTCTTCCTTCTCCCACGGGGAGGCTTTCATTTCATCGAAGCCGCTGCGCACGACGACTTTGACATCCGTACCGCCGAGGCGGCGGGCGGAACGGCAGCAATCCATGGCAGTGTTGCCGCCACCGAGGACAATAACGCGCGGGGAAACCTTGGTGGTGTGGCCAAAGGCGACATTGGCCAGCCAGTCGATGCCGATGTGGATGTGCGCCGCCGCTTCTTTCCGCCCGGGCAGGTCGGCGTCCCGGCCACGCGGGGCGCCGGTGCCAACGAAGACGGCATCCCATTGGTCGCCATCGGTCATTTCCTTGAGGCTCTTGACCCAGTGGTTGAGGTGCAGCTCGACGCCGAGGTTGAGGATGTAGTCGCACTCTTCGTCAATCACGCTGTCCGGCAAACGGAACTTGGGGATTTGGGTGCGCACCATACCGCCAGGTGCCTTGCCGCAGTCAAAGATACTGACCGCGTAACCTTGCAGGGCGAGGTCGCGCGCGACCGTCAGGGACGACGGACCGGCGCCGATACAGGCCACACGCTTGCCGTTCTTCTTTTCCGGAGCTTTGGGCAACACGGCCTGTATGTCGTCTTTCAGGTCGGCGGCCACGCGTTTCAGGCGGCAGATGGCTACCGGCTCCTTGTCGATACGTCCGCGACGGCAGGCCGGTTCGCACGGCCGGTCGCATACCCGCCCGAGTATCCCCGGAAAGACGTTCGACTTCCAGTTGATCATGTACGCTTCCGAGTAGCGCCCCCCGGCAATCAGCCGGATGTACTCGGGAACAGGGGTGTGGGCAGGACACGCCCACTGGCAGTCCACAACCTTGTGAAAATAGTCGGGACCACCGATAGATGTCGGTTTCACGTGAGAAAAACTCCACTTACGAACTAAAAGGCCGACAGTGAATGCAATGTCGGCTCCCAGAAATAGCCCAGCATCGGCAAGTGTACCAGCGAGAGATATGGTTAGTAATTGCTAATTATTCAGTTAAACATGCTTAATCGGAACAACTTCAGCATCGCAAAATACGCTACCCTTCAGCCTTCTCAACCAATTTCGGGTACTACATCATGGCTTTACGTGCTCTCATCTTTGATGTCGACGGAACCCTGGCCAATACGGAACGCGATGGACATCGCCCGGCATTCAACGCTGCGTTTGCTGAATTGGGGCTACCCTGGTACTGGGACGAGTCGTTCTACGGGACCCTGCTGATCAAAAGCGGAGGACTTGAACGGCTTTTCTTCTATGCCGAGCATTTCGACCCGACAACCCGCGCACGTCCCGATTTTGATGAATTGATGCAGCGCGTCAACGAACTAAAAACCCGCAACTACCAGCGCCTGCTCGCTGCCGGAGCCATCCCGCTACGCGCCGACATCGGCCAACTGATCTGCGATGCCCGAACCGAAGGCGTGCGTCTCGGCATCGCCTCCAGTTCCAAGCTGGAAAATATTGTCGGCCTGCTGCGCGCCAACCTTGGGCCGAATGCCGATGCCTGGTTTGACGCCATTGTTTCAGGCGAGGTCGTCCAAGCCAAGAAACCCTCGCCGGATGTTTACAAGAAGGTGCTGGAACAGCTCAACTTGCCACCCCGCGACTGCCTGGTGGTTGAAGATTCGGCGCATGGCCTGGCGTCCAGCTTGGCTGCCGGCATCCCGACGGTGATCACACTGAGCGACTACACGCACGATGAGGATTTCGAAGGCGCCCGCATGGTGCTGCACGAGGCCGAGCACCTGTCTCTGGAAAAGTTGCGACTGTGGCACGCGACAGCGAGTACGTCCTGAATCTTTAAGACGGTTCTAAGCAGGGCCTGGCAGGAAACTGTCAGGCTTTTTCTTTGAGCGATCGCTTCGGATAGATGTCGAAACGACTGGAATTTCCCTCCAGCGCGTAGCCCGGCGCCATGCCGCCTATCGTCGGCGCCTTGCGCGGCCGCTTCACCACGACCCGGTGCGAGGCCAGGACCAAGGCAGCTTCCAGCAGTGCCGGGGCATCATCGTCATCGCCCACCAGCGGCCGGAAAAGGCGCATTTCCTTCTTCACCAACGCGCTTTTGTCGCGATGCGGAAACATCGGGTCCAGATAGACAACCTGCGGTGCTTCGCCCTTCCAGGCGCGCAACAACTCCACGGCATTCCCCGCGAGAAGGCGCATGCGCGCAATGATCGGCCCGACGACGGCATCTCCTTGCGCACGCATCAAACCATCCTCAAGCAAAGCGGCAATCAGCGGCTGCCGCTCGATCAGCGTTATGTCGCACCCCAGACCGGCGAGCACGAACGCGTCGCGCCCCAGTCCGGCCGTCGCATCCAGGATCGACGGCCGGATTCCCGGCTGGATCCCCACGGCCTTGGCGATCATCTGTCCGCTGCCGCCGCCGAACTGCCGACGATGCGCAACCGCCCCGGCCACGAAATCGACCCGCACCGGGCCCGGCGCTTCCGGACCGAGCAACGCCAGTTGAAGCCCATCCCGGCCCAGCTGCAACGCGTAGTCGGACGTGCCGCCGAACGGCAGACCGAGGCGATGTGCCCACTCGTGCGCCGCCGCTTCGCATTCCGGGACGAGCGCTTCTACGCAGACTGAAGCCGCCTCGGGAACGGACTGATCTGGTTTTATCCTTGCTGTGTCGTCGACTTCGCGCAATGGAGATTACAACCGGAAACGTTCGACCAGACCGTACAACCCCTTCGACACACCGCTCAATTCGTCGACGGTGCGGTTAGCCCCTTGCACGGACTGGTCCGTTTCGATGGTCATGCGATTCACTTCTTCGGCAGCCCGCGCCATTTCGTTAGTGGCCACCGACTGCTCTTGTGTCGCCTCGGCAATGTCACGGATGGAACTGACCAGTTTACTGACTTCAGTCTGAATCCCCGTCATTTCGGCCGCCACAGAACGCGACGCGTTCAGGCCGGTAGCCACCGAGTCCTGGGTGTCGTCCATGTCCTTCAGCGCAGACTGGATATCGCCATGTGTCGAGTCGATCAGGCTGCTGATCTCCACCGTCGCCCGCGAGGTTCGCTCAGCCAGTTTCCTGACCTCGTCGGCGACAACCGCAAACCCTCTTCCCGACTCGCCGGCCCGAGCCGCCTCAATTGCGGCGTTCAATGCCAAAAGGTTGGTCTGGTCCGCAATCTCGCGAATCGCTCCGATGATGGCGTTCATCTGCTTGGAGCGCTGTCCGAGCGAAGTCAGCGTACCGGCCAGCTGACCGACCTTCTCGGAGATCTTCTCGATGCCTCGCGCAAGATCATTCACCGCCTCCGCCGAATGCCTTGACACGTCGCCGGTATGTGTCGCGGTCTGCTCCGCGTGCCTGGCGTTTTCCGCGATATGGTTGATGCTGACCGTGATTTCCTCGATCGTCGCCGCCGTAGAACTCAAGGTCTCCGCCTGGCGCTCAGACTCGGCGGCCATCGCCTGGGTCATGCCGTTCAGCGTCCCGAACCCGGTGTTGAGCGTTGTGGCGTTCTCGCGCACTTCGATGAACATACCGCGCAGGCTATCGATGAAACGATTGAAAGCCGCTGCCGTCTCGCCAATTTCGTCCTTCGAATCGGCGGTCAGCTTGCGCGTCAGATCACCCTGCCCGCTTGAAATTTCCATCAGTGCGTCGCGCAACCTGAACAACCCCGTAAGCAAACGGGACAAGGCCAGGTTTGCAAGGAGCACGCCGAGCACGGCCAGGGAGAGGCCCGCGATCACCAAGACCACCAGCAACGAACGCAACGGAGAGAGGATGGCTGCCTTGTCGACCACCGCGCAAAGAACCCAGTCCGCTCCCGGGACCGTAGAGGCGACCACAAATTTGGTTCTTCCGTCGAGCTCCATTTCGCGCACCGTGAGCGTGTCATCGGCCGACTGCAACACCCCGGCGTCGAAACCACCGATCACTTCCACCACTGGCTTCAGTGCGGTATCGGGCTTCTGATGGGCCACGACCTTACCGTCCCTTGTGGCGAGGAATGCGTAACCGTCGCCGCGTAACTGGATCGAATTAACAATGGCGATCATCTCTTCCAGCGAAATGTCGCCGCCGACCACGCCTGGCTGCCCTCCCGCATTGAACGGCCGGGCCACGGTAATTCCTGGCTTCTTGGTACTGGAAAATATATATGGCGCCGTCACCACCGTTGCCCTGACCTCGTTGGCGAGCTTGTACCAGGGCCGGGCCGTCGGATCGTACCCCTCAGCCGGTTTTTTCTCCGCCAGGTTGTAGATCATCCGCTTGTCGCTGTAGCCAGCGAATGTCTGGTCGAATCTCCCGGCATCCTTGCCGGCGTTGAGGAACGGCAACGGATCACCGCCGGTGGAAAGCTGGTTTGCCGCCGCCTCGATAGCATCGCGTCGTTGCGCCATCCAGCGCGAAAGTGCTTCGCGATTGCCGCGGACGGAAGCCTCGATTTCCTTGTTCACGCCATCGACGATCTGGATGCGCATTTGCCAGTAGGCGATCCCCGACAAGGCGGCGATCACCAGCATGATCATAACGACGACAAGGGCAAGCAGACGCTGTTTTAATGACATACATCCTCCGGAAGCGTAATGGTCAGACCAAACGATACATATCGGGCCTGAGGAGAATCACTTGGCCCAGTGCCTTGCGACTTTCAATCAAATGGAATAATAACTGAAAAATATCCACTTTCGAAACGCGCGCCAACACGCGTCCGGAAAACTGCGCATGAGGCCGATCCAGCTGTTTTTCAATAGTGCGACGAGTTACCGCCGGCTACTCCCCGACGGCACCTCCGCTCAATCGCACACATTTGCGTGCCAGTATTTCCGTTGGGTCCAAAACCACGACTGTTCTCCCCGCGACGGGAAACTTCTCGTTCTGCTCGAGCAACAAGGGCAACTCGGTACAGCCGAGAATGATCACCTCGGCGCCGCGCGCCACCAGCGAAGTCAACGCCAGCAGCAATTCCTCGACGCATGTACCTTCGGTAAAACCCGCCTTGACCCCTTGGGGTCCATAGATTGCGTTCATCACCCGGCGTTGATTTTCCTCGTCAGGGACGAGAAGTTCGAATCCGGCAGCGCCGATGGCGTTATGGTAAACGCGGCTAGCGATCGTTCCGCTGGTAGCCAACAGACCGATCTTCCTGCATGTCCCGTAGTTACGCCTGATGCACTCAGCCGTCTCGAACAGCATGTTTACGATCGGGATCGAGAGGTAGGGCTGGATGCGCTCGACAAAGGCATGTGCGGTGTTGCATGGAATCGCAATGATGTTCGCGTCGTCTGCCTCGAGCTTTTTGCACGTTGAGTACAGGGCGATCGTCGGGTCAACGCCGTCACCGATGAGATTCTCTGTGCGATCCGGAATCTGCGGGTTTTGCTCGACGACCAGTTTCACATGCTCCTGGTCCCGACCGGCCTGCGTATTGCGCACGATCTTGTTCATGAAATCGACGGTTGCTGCCGGCCCGACGCCACCAACCACGCCGATCTTGAACTGCTTGGCCTTCTGCCCGAACTGATCGGCCACGACATAATCAGCGTAGATCTGATTGGTATCGATGATCGGTATCCCGCGTTCCTGCAAGGCGGCGATAACCACCGGAATCTCCGAAAATCCTGGGACGATCAGTTCGGCGCCCTGCTCCAGCAGATCAACACAGGCTCGGGACAGCAGATCGACTGAAGCACCGCGCAGGCAACCCGCCTTGATCCCCTGTGGCCCGTAGATGGCCGGCATCACGCAGTCGTGTTGCACTACGTCCCGCGGATAGTTAATAGACCAATCCGCATCCGGAAAATAGCGTTCGAACAACCGCCGGGAACGCACATAATCGGACGTCAGCACCCCCAGGCGCCTGACGCTTGGATGCTGATTCGTCAGATAGCCGCGTAACGCCTCCATGATATTGGCAATAGGCAGCGTCGACTCTGCCGTAATTTCGTCGAGAAAGGTGTGGCTCAAGAAACACGGAAGGACGACCGTATCGACATGCCGATCTGCAAAACTCCTGACCATATCAAAAACGTAGATCTTCCGCCCGTTCTGCGAAGCACTGGCATCACCAGGATTCTCTTCCTCGCGAAACGGATGCTGCTCGAAAAGGATTTCCGCCTGCTCCTGGCCACTTCTCGCGGGCAATGCCTTGACAAGTTTGAAGAAAACGTCGGCCGCACCAAGCGCCCCCAATCCGCCGACAACTCCGAAATGGCGTTTGATCAATTTATCCGTCACAACACGACCTCACAGATTTTCCGTAGACATTCAATATAACGAACCGGGACACGATCCGCTTCACCACAAGGCGAAGCGGATCGTGTGTCAGGCGTTCACGCCCATTTTTGCATATCGAGTTCGTTTTCGCCTTTGGCGACGA
>CAZCJW010000168.1:0-5317 GCA_964499185.1 uncultured Propionivibrio sp.
CCGACCTTTACGCCGCCGGTCTGCAGTTGCAGGCCGATTTCCGGCGTTTCCCGTTCCAGGAAGATGGCGGGAGCGTTAGGCACTTCCAGCGAGAGGTCCTTGACGTAGAGTTTTTCAATGGCAAACGACGGGGCTTCTTGTTCAGTCATGATGTGTTTTCTTGGTTGGTGGAGTGAAAGGCGAAGCGGCCGGCAATTCCGATCAGATCCGGAATATCAGGCCGTTTCGCCGGAAAGCAGCGGCAGGAGCTTGCCCGCCTGATCGAGCGCGATCAGGTCGTCGCACCCGCCGACGTGGGTTTCGCCGATAAAGATTTGCGGTACGGTCCGGCGTGCGGTCTTTTCCATCATTTCGACGCGCCGCTCGGGGTCGAGGTCGATGCGGATTTTCTCGATCTCCGTCACGCCACGCGCCCGCAACAGGTTTTCGGCACGCACGCAGTAGGGACAGACCGCCGTCGAGTACATCAGCACGCGCGGGATGGCGCTCATTTCTTGGCGCCCTTCTTGAGCGGCAGGCCGGCGGAACGCCAGCCGGCGATGCCGCCTTCCAGATTGTTGACCTTGGCAAACCCCAGCTTTTCAAGCTGTTTACAGGCGCTCGACGAGCGGGTTCCGGTCTGGCAGACGAGGATCAACGGCGTGTCCTTGAGCTTTTCAAGCTCTCCGGCGCGCTCCTCGAGGTGTTCCTGGGGAATGTTGCGCGAATCGGGCAGGTGGCCGCTGACATAATCGTCGGATCCGCGCAAATCAATGACTTGCGCGTTCTCGCGATTGATGAGCAGCGTGGCCTGCGTCGGCGTCACGCCGCTGCGCCCGCCCGGCCGGCGGAAGCTCATGGCGAGCAATGCGCCGCCGCTACCCAGCGCCAGCAGGACGAGAAGAAGATTTTGCTGAATGAATTCCAAGCGATACTCCAGAAGGAATGTTGAATTTGACAGAAAAATGGTGAAGCGACGAAACCTGTTTGAGCCTGGCCACCCGTCAGGTTCGACAGAAAACGTCCTGCATCATGCCGATCAACAGCAGGATGCGGGAATCGCCAATGCGGTAGTAAACGCGGTTGGCGTCCTTTCGTGTGACCAGCACCCCCTTGTCGCGCAGGATGGCCAGATGCTGCGAGATGTTGCTTTGCGAGGTGCCCACGGCATCGACGATTTCCTGCACGCAGGCCTCGTGCTCGCCGAGCACGCACAGGATTTTCAGGCGCAGGGGATGCGAAATCGACTTGAGCGCGCGCGCTGCAAGTTCGATATGTTCCTGCTTGTCGATCAGATTGACCTGGTTGACCACGATGCCTGACCCTCGTTAAGTCGGGGGAATCATTATAGAATAATTCCCGATTCCGGGGGCGGCCCCAGAGCAACGTCCCGATTCCCGCATGAACCTTTCCCCTTCCGCAAGCATCGTCGCAGCCCCCACTGCCGTTCACTCCGCGCCAGCGGCGTTCTCGCCGCCGTGGCGGCTGTTTGTCCTGGGCCTCGTTCTGTTCATCGCGGCTTCGCCAGCCTTGGCAGCGGAGAAAAGTACTGCCCGGGCGACCCCCGCGGAAGTCGCCGAGAAGCGAAGCGATCTCAAGGAGTTGCGCGGGCAGATCGAGTCCCTGCGCAAGGAGATGAACGCGGCGGAAGGCAAGCGCGCCAGCGCGGCCGACCAGTTGAAGGAGATGGAACGCGAGATTTCCATCACGCAACGGGAACTGCATCACCTGTCCGGGCAGCGCAGCAAATTGCAGGCGACGCTCAAAAATCTCGGCGACGAGGCGCAGGCACTGGAAAAACGTTTGGATTATCTGCATGCGCAGCTGGAAAATCTGGTCTATCGCCAATACGTGCAGGGCAATCCGGATGCGTTGCGCCTGCTGCTCAACGGCGAGGATCCGAACCAGCTGGCGCGGGACCTGTATTACCTGGGCGCCATCGGACGTGCCCGCAGCCAGATGCTGAAGGAAACCGAGACCGTTCTTGAGCGCAAGAAATCGCTGGCGCAGGACATGCGCGAACGGGCCGAAGAGCTCGCTTCCATCGAGGCCCGGCAGAAGGAACAACACGTCAAACTTGTTGCCCAACGCGAGCAACGCAAGGTCGTTCTGGAACGGATTTCGTCGAAGATCTCCGCACAGCGCAAGGAAATCGGCAACTTGCAGCGGGACGAAAAGCAGCTTGCGCAGTTGATCGCGCGGCTGAATCGGATCATTGCCGCCCGCCCGCCTCCGCGCAAGGAAAAGGCTCCGCCGGCCACTCCGTCGGAAAAGCGGCCGATGAGCCGGGACAGCGCGACCGAAATTGCCAACGAGGCAATACCGGAAGCCCTTTCGGGTAGCTTCGCCGCGTTGAAAGGCAAACTGCGCTTGCCGGTCCAGGGTGTCGTCACGAACCGGTTCGGCACGCAACGGCAGGAAGGGAGTACATGGAAAGGGTTGTTCATCCGTGCGCAGGTGGGCAGCGACATCAAGGCCGTAGCCAACGGGCGGGTGGTTTTCGCCGAGTGGATGCGCGGTTTCGGCAACCTGCTGATCGTCAATCATGGCGACAGCTATCTGTCGATCTACGCTTATAACGATGCCATGCTGAAGCAGGTTGGAGAGACAGTGAAGGGCGGCGATTCGATTGCCACGGCAGGGAACAGCGGTGGCAATCCGGAATCCGGTTTATACTTTGAATTGCGTCATCAGGGGCAACCGATCGACCCGTTGAAGTGGGTCAACCTGAGATGACATTGGCGAATCTTTGGAGCGCATTTGATGGGTAAGCTGAAACAAGCAAGTCTGGTTTGTGCGGGTCTGGCAGGCGGCATCCTGATCAGCCTGCAGTTCTCGGCCATGGCCGAGAAGGACGTCCGCGCCAATCTGCCCATCGAGGAGTTGCGCACCTTCGCCGAGGTCTTCAATGCCATCAAGCAGGGCTATGTCGAGCCGATCGAGGACAAGAAGCTGATCACCCACGCCATCAGCGGGATGCTCTCCAACCTCGACCCGCACTCGTCCTATCTCGACGCGGACTCCTTCAAGGATCTGCAAACGAGCACGCAGGGCGAATTCGGCGGATTGGGCATCGAGGTCGGCATGGAAGACGGCCTGGTCAAGGTCATTTCGCCGATCGAGGACACGCCGGCGTATCGTGCCGGCGTCAAGACCGGCGACCTGATCTTCAAACTGGACGACAAGCTGGTCAAGGGCATGACCCTGACGGATGCCGTCAAGCGCATGCGCGGCAAGCCCAAGACCCAGATCAAGCTGTCCATCATCCGCAAGGGCGAAGCCAAGCCGATCGAGATCACCCTGACGCGTGAAATCATCAAGGTGCAGAGCGTTAAGTCGAAGCTGGTGGAGGACGGGTACGGCTATCTGCGCATCACTTCGTTCCAGGAAAATACCGCGCCCTCGGTCGTCAAGCACCTCAACGATCTTTACAAGCCAGGCTCACTCAAGGGACTGGTGCTCGACCTGCGCAACGACCCGGGCGGACTGCTCAATGCGGCCATCGGCGTATCGGCTTCGTTCCTGCCTTACAAGACCCTGGTGACTTCAACCGACGGGCGCGTACCCGACGCCAAACACCAGTATTTTGTGGAGCCTGACGATTACCTGCGCGGCAGCCGGGAGGATTTCATCAAGAGCCTCCCGGTCGAGGCGTTGAAAGTGCCGATGGTGGTGCTGATCAACGGCGGTTCCGCCTCGGCCTCGGAAATCGTTGCGGGAGCTCTGCAGGATCACAAGCGCGCCGTCATCATGGGCACGACGAGTTTCGGCAAGGGTTCAGTGCAGACGGTTATCCCGCTGCCGGGAAACACGGCCATCAAGCTGACCACGGCACGGTATTTCACCCCGTCCGGCCGTTCCATCCAGGCCAAGGGCATCGTTCCGGACATCGTCGTTGAGGAAACGGCCAACGGAACATCGGCCATGCGCCTGCGCGAGGCTGATCTGGAAAACCATCTGGAGAACAACAAGGACGAGGGCAAGGAGTCGGCGGCTCCGGTCAAGCCGCAAGGCAAGACACCAGCAAAACCGAAAGCCACCCCAACCAAGGATAATGACGAGGAAAACGCCGAACTGCCGACCCGCGAACTGGCATCCAAGAACGACTACCAGCTCAACCAGGCTATCAACCTGCTCAAGGGCCTGCAGATCATGCAGGGCAAATAGAGAAACGGGCTGAGAACTGACATGAAGCGTGCAGCGGAACCGCTCCACAAACCGGCCCCGATCCGCAAGGAACGGACCATCCGGTTTGCGGAATTCCCTCCCGGACAGGTTCCCGAAGCGGCGGATTTTCTTGGCGGCCTGCAACATATCGAGATCACGCCGAACGTCGAGGATCGCTCGATCGACGTTGCCTATGATCTGCACGGCCATTCGCTGGAGGAACTTGAAGCGGCGCTGGAGGACAAGGGGTTCCACCTCGAAACATCCCTGTTGAGCAAGTTGATTCGGGCGCTGATCTACTACGTGGAGGAAACCGAAATCCACAACCTCGATGCGCCCACCCGGCTGCTCAAGAAATCCCAGAACGAGGCCTACACCCAAGCCTGGGAACGTCATCCGCACGGCGATCATGACGACACGCCGCCGGAGTGGCGGGAATACAAGTAGCTCGCCGGGAACACACGGCAGAGTGCCGTGACCGAATCCATGAACGACGAACAACTGCTCCGCTACAGCCGGCACATCCTGCTTGACCCGATCGGCATCGAGGGCCAGACACGCATCGTCAACGCACGGGTGCTGATCATCGGGGCTGGCGGCCTGGGTTCGCCCGCCGCCCTCTACCTGGCTTCCGCCGGGGTCGGAAAAATCACGCTGGCCGACGGCGACACTGTCGACCTGACCAACCTGCAACGGCAGATCCTGCACACCCAGGACCGCGTCGGACAACTCAAGGCTGTTTCCGGGAAGACCGCCTTGGCGCAGATCAACCCGGAGGTCATTGTCGAACCGGTCACCGAACGCCTGGCCGGCGAGCAACTCGAATCACTGATCGCCGAGACGGATGCCGTTCTTGATTGCTGCGACAACTTCGACACGCGCCACGCCGTCAACCGCGCCTGCGTCAAGCACCGGGTACCGCTGATCTCGGGCGCGGCCGTGCGGTTCAGCGGGCAGATTTCGGTTTTCGACCCGCGGCAGGAAAACTCACCGTGTTACCACTGCCTCTTTCCCGAGGGCGAGGACGTCGAGGAAATGCGCTGCGCCGTCACCGGGGTCTTCGCCCCACTGACCGGCATCATTGGCGCCATGCAGGCGGCGGAAGCGCTCAAGGTCTTGAGCGGCGCCGGCGAACCCTTGATCGGCCGTCTGCTGGTACTGAACGGCCTGA
>CAZCJW010000168.1:5417-6787 GCA_964499185.1 uncultured Propionivibrio sp.
CCCCGGCCGCAGCAAGTCTGGCCAGGCCGCGCCCGGCGACCTGCGGATTGGGGTCCTGCATGGCCGCTACTACGCGCGCCACGCCGGCATCGATCAGGGCTTCCGCGCAGGGTGGCGTCCGGCCATGATGACTGCACGGTTCGAGCGTGACATACGCCGTCGCGCCGCGCGCGGACGCACCCGCGGCATTGAGCGCATGGATTTCGGCATGCGCCTCCCCCGCGCGTTGATGCCACCCCTCGCCGACGACAACGCCGTCCTTGACGATGACGCAACCGACACGCGGATTCGGGGTCGTCGAATGAAGCCCGCGCCGCGCAAGGCGCAAGGCCCGCGCCATGAACTCGTGGTCAGCCGGGCTATACATGGAACGGAGATTTATCGGGTGCGCCGCTGAACCGGGCGCGACACTTCCCTGACGAGATCGGAAAACTCGTCAACATCCTCGAAATTGCGATAGACCGAAGCGAATCGAACGTAAGCCACCTTGTCGATCTTCTTCAGTTCGCGCATGACCATTTCGCCGATCTTTTCGGAAGGAATCTCACGCTCGCCCTGGGTCAGCAGCTTTTCCTCGATGCGCAGGATCGCCGCATCAACCGCTTCAACCGTCACCGGGCGTTTGCGCAGGGCCAGCCACAGGCTGGCCGAGAGCTTCTCACGGTCGAATTCGACACGCGATCCGTTCTTCTTGACCACCTGCGGCAAACGTATTTCAGCCCGTTCATACGTCGAAAACCGTTTGTCGCAGGACAAACAGCGACGACGGCGACGCACGATGTCGCCATCTTCGTTGATGCGCGTATCTGCGACCGTCGTGTCGGACGCACCGCAGAAGGGGCATTTCATTGGGAATCAGGCTCCGTAAACCGGGTATTTCTTGCACAACGTGGACACCTGGCCGCGAACCCGCGCGAGCACCGCTTCATCGTTCGGCGCCTCGAGCACATCGGCGATCAGGTGCGCCACTTGCTCGGCCTCGATCTCGGTAAAGCCGCGCGTGGTCATGGCCGGCGTGCCGATGCGGATGCCTGACGTGACCATCGGCTTTTGCGGATCGTTGGGAATCGAATTCTTGTTGACGGTAATGTGCGCTTTGCCGAGCGCCGCTTCGGCTTCCTTGCCGGTGATGTTCTTGGGACGCAGATCAACCAGAAAAACGTGCGATTCGGTACGTCCGGAGACGATGCGCAGGCCACGCTCTTCAGCCAGCACGCGCGACAGCACGCGGGCATTGGCCACCACCTGCTCCTGGTATTCGCGGAATTCGGGGGTGGCGGCTTCCTTGAAAGCCACGGCTTTGGCGGCAATCACGTGCATCAGCGGACCGCCCTGCAATCCGGGGAAGATGGCCGAGTTGATGGCCTTTT
>CAZCJW010000169.1:0-6772 GCA_964499185.1 uncultured Propionivibrio sp.
CGAATCGTGCGACTGCTATACCTGCCGCCACTTCAGCCGCGCCTACCTGCACCACCTGTTTCGCGTCGGCGAAATCCTCGGCGCACAGCTGAACACCATCCACAACCTGCACTATTACCAGACGCTGATGCGCGAACTGCGCGCCGCCATCGCTGACTGCAAGTTCACGGAACGGGTCAAGAGTTTCCACGCCGGACGCGCCGTAAACGCAGAAGCAACGGCGCCGTGATACCGCAGCGATAGCGCAGTGATAGAATAGCCCGTTAATTTTTTTGTAGCATCCGCTACTGTCATTCAATTCCACCACCCCAGGAGACTAATGTGTTGATCAGCAATGCCTATGCCCAGACTGCGGCTGCCGCCGGACCGATGGAAAGCGCCATGCAGTTCCTGCCGATCATTCTGATGTTCGTCGTTCTCTACTTCCTGATGATCCGGCCCCAGCAGAAAAAAGCCAAGGAACACAAGGCCCTGCTGGAAGCGCTGGGCAAAGGCGATGAAGTCGTCACGCAGAGCGGCATGGTTGGGCGCATCACCAAGGTCAGCGACGATTTCGTGACCATCGAAATCGCTGCCAACGTCGAAGTCCAGATGCAGAAGCCGTCCATCGTGGTCGTCCTGCCCAAAGGGACGCTCAAGAGCCTGTAAGCCAGCAGGCAGAACGAATGAGGCGTCGGAACCCATCTGACGCCTCAATTCCATCTAACAGCTGTTTCCTGCCCCCGAATCTCCTCTCAGCACATTCCCCATGAACCGTTACCCGCTCTGGAAGTACATTACCGTCGTCGTTGCGCTGCTGATCGGTTTCATCTACACCCTGCCGAATTTCTTTGGCGAATCGCCCGCTGTGCAGGTTTCCAGCGCCAAGGCCACGCTCAAGGTGGACACGAAGACACTGGAGCGTGTCGAGAGCACGCTCAAGACAGCCAGCATCGAAAGCAATGGCACCTTCCTCGATACCAACGGCGTCAAGGTTCGCCTGAAGGACACCGACACCCAACTCAAGGCCAAGGATCTGCTGGAGAAGCAGTTCAACCCGGACCCCAGCGACCCGCAATACGTCGTGGCCCTGAACCTGCTCTCCAGTTCGCCGCAATGGCTGACGAAGATGGGCGCATTGCCGATGTATCTTGGCCTTGACCTGCGCGGCGGTGTGCATTTCCTGCTGCAGGTGGACATGAAAGGCGCTTTGACCAAGCGCCTCGACGCCATCAGCGCCGATCTGCGCAGCCTGTTGCGCGACAAGAACATCCGCCACGGCGGCGTCAACCGCGAGGGAGAACGCATTGCCATCCGTTTCCGCGACGAGGAAACGCGTTCGAAGGCGCGCATCGCGCTGGAGGACAACCAGCCCGATCTGGCTCTGGTCGAACAAGGCGAAGGGAGCGACCTCAGGCTGACGGCCACGCTGAAACCCGCCGCCATCCTGAGAATGCAGGAATTCGCCATCAAGCAGAACATGGGCACCCTGCACAACCGGATCAACGAACTCGGCGTTGCCGAGCCGGTCATCGCCCAGCAGGGCGCCGACCGCATCGTCGTGCAACTGCCCGGCGTGCAGGATACGGCCAAGGCCAAGGATATCCTCGGACGAACCGCGACACTGGAAATCCGCATGGTGGACGACACGCCCGGCGCGCTTGAAGCTGCACTGGCCGGACAGGTTCCATTCGGCGTCGAGCTTTACGTCGAACGCGGCGGCCGTCCGCTGCTGGTCAGGAAACAGGTTCTGCTCACCGGCGATCGCCTGACCGACGCCCAGGCCGGTTTCGACAATCAGACTCAGGAGCCGGCCGTCCATTTGACCCTCGACTCGGCCGGTTCACGCATATTCAAGGAAATCACGCGCGAGAACGTCGGCAAGCGCATGGCCATCCTGCTCATCGAAAAGGGCAAGGGCGAAGTCGTCACCGCACCGGTCATCCGTACCGAGATCGGCGGCGGACGCGTGCAGATTTCCGGCAGCATGAGCACGGTGGAGGCCAACGACACGGCCCTGCTGCTGCGCGCTGGCTCGCTGGCCGCGCCGATGGAAATCATCGAGGAGCGCACCATCGGTCCGAGCCTCGGTGCCGACAACATCAAGAAGGGCTTCCACTCGACGATGTGGGGATTTGCCGCCATCGCCGTGTTCATGTCGGCATACTACATGCTGTTCGGCTTCATCTCCGTAACGGCCCTGGCCGCCAACCTGCTTTTCCTGGTCGCGCTGCTTTCCCTGCTGCAGGCCACGCTGACGCTTCCGGGCATCGCCGCCATCGCGTTGACGCTGGGCATGGCCATCGACGCCAACGTGCTGATCAACGAACGCATCCGCGAGGAAATACGCAACGGTTCACCGCCGCAGGCGGCCATCCACACGGGCTACGACCGCGCCTTCGACACGATTCTCGACTCGAACATTACCACGCTGATCGCCGGCATTGCCCTGCTCATCTTTGGTTCGGGCCCGGTGCGCGGCTTTGCCGTGGTGCACTGCCTCGGCATCCTGACCTCGCTGTTCTCTGCTGTGGTCGTATCACGCGCCTTGGTCAATCTGATCTACGGACGCCGTCGCAAGGTCGAGTCGCTGTCCATCGGACAGATCTGGAAGCCGGGCACCAGCACGGCCGTCACAAAATAAGGAAGATCAGCGATGGAATTTTTCCGCATCAAGAAAGACATTCCCTTCATGCGCCACGCGCTGGTATTCAACGTCATTTCGTTGGCTACCTTTGTGCTGGCGGTTTTCTTCCTGTTCAGCCGTGGCTTGCACCTCTCGGTCGAATTCACTGGCGGTACGCTGGTTGAAGTGAACTACGCGCAAGCCGCGGATCTCAACAAGATACGCGATGGTCTTGGCAAGGCCGGTTATACCGACACCTCGGTGCAGAACTTCGGTTCCAGCCGCGACGTGCTGATCCGGCTGCCGCTCAAGGCAGACCAGAGTTCGGCCAAGATCGGTGATGCCGTGATGAGCGTTCTTGAGGCCGAAGCACCTGGCGCCAGCTTGCGTCGCGTCGAGTTCGTCGGCCCGCAAGTTGGCAGGGAACTGGCGGAAAACGGGGCTCTGGCGCTGCTGCTGGTCATCCTGGGCATCGTCGCTTACCTCGCGCTCCGTTTCGAATGGCGTTTCTCGGTCTCGGCGATCATTGCGAACATGCACGACGTCATCATCATTCTCGGATTCTTCGCCTTTTTCCAATGGGAGTTCTCGCTTTCCGTGCTGGCTGCGGTACTCGCTGTTCTCGGTTATTCGGTCAACGAGTCCGTGGTGGTTTTCGATCGCGTCCGCGAGACATTCAAAAAGGTACGCGGGCTGACCACCCCGCAAGTTCTCGACCACGCCATCACCAGCACGATCTCGCGCACCGTCATCACCCACGGCAGCACGCAGGTCATGGTCTTGTCGATGCTGATATTCGGTGGCGAAACGCTTTACTACTTCTCGCTGGCGCTGACCATCGGCATCTGCTTCGGCATCTACTCGTCGGTCCTCGTCGCCAGCCCGCTGGTAATGTGGCTCGGCGTTTCCCGCGAGCATTTCATCAAGCCCAAGAAGCAGGTCGAAGGCGCCAATGAAGACGGAGCCGTGGTCTGAACGTATTGCGATTCGCGATGTCCTAAAACCATGAAATTACGGGCGCCAGATGGCGCCCGTACCGTTTTGCAAGCAGGAGTCTTCCATGACCGCGACAGAGCAACGAATCAAGCTGTGGGACTTGCCAACCCGCCTCTTCCATTGGTCGCTCGTCATCCTTGTCGTCGCAGCAATTGCAACGGCCAAGATCGGTGGCAACGCCATGGTCTGGCACGGCCGGATAGGGCTGGCCATTCTTGGCTTGGTGGCCTTTCGCCTGGTTTGGGGTCTGGTTGGTTCGACCTACTCCCGGTTCACGAATTTTCTACCCACGCCGTCATCGGTTGCGGCGTATGTGCGCGGGCAATGGCGGGGACTTGGGCACAACCCGTTGGGAGCACTCTCGGTTTTCGGATTACTGGCCCTGATTGCTGCACAAGTCGGAACGGGACTCTTTTCCAATGATGACATCGCCTTTCGCGGCCCGCTTTTCGGATTGATTGACAAGGACTTCAGCGACACACTGACCCGTTTTCATCGCCAGATCATCAACGGACTGATGGCCTTGATCGTTCTGCATCTGTGCGCCATCGCCTTCTACGCGCATGTCAAGAAGGACAATCTGGTCAAGCCGATGATCACCGGGTGGAAGAATGTCGAACCAGCACAGGCAAGCTACGCACCGAAAGGTGGCGGGGCCATCGCCTTGGCGTTCGCATTATGCGTGGCGGTCGCGGCTGTATATGCCGGCTCGGGTGCCTGGTTGCCTGACGCGAACCCCGAAAAGCCGGCTGCGGCACAGCAGGCTCCTGCCTGGTAAGACTCAGCCGGGATTCAGCAAAAAGCCCGCGGAGGATTTCCGCGGGCTTTTTTCCTGAGAAAACGCGGCTTCAGTTACGGAAGTTGTCGTGGCACGCCTTGCAGGTGCCGCCTGTCTTGCCGAACTGCGCCTGGATCGCCGCCTTGTCCCCGCTTGCTGCAACCTTGGCCAACTCGTTCGCTTCCTTGTTGAAATTCATCGCCAGCTCGCGAACCTTGTCCTGCTGCTGAAAAAACTCCGGCTTGACACGCGTCCTCTCGCCACCTACTTCCTTGTCGGTTCCCGGCCCGAACAATGCCCCAAGACCGGAATTGGCCACCGCCGCCACCGCATTGGCAGCTGCAACGACCTGATCCTTGTTGAAGGTGCCATCAAGATTGGCCTTGATCTTTGCCATATTCCAGGACATGAAACTGTAGGCAGACTTGCGAGTCTTGATCATCTCCTCAGGCTTGAGTGCTTGGGCCATTACAGCACCGGACAGACTCACGAGAATGAGCGCAGCGAGGGTTTTCTTCATGGTTATCTCCGTCGGAATCGATACTGGCTGATAAAAAGAGTGTCGGAGTGATTACCCCAGCACATCGGAAAATTTGCTGCAGTTAGCCAACGACACTGTGCACGAAGTTTCCTCAAACTGCAAAGACATGCTTGATGCGCAGCGTCCTGTTTGCTTCCACCAACCCGATCAGCCGGTCGATGTTCGGATGCTTGCCCGGATGCAGGCGCGCATCCTCGGTATGCTCGGCGTAGAGTTCCAGCCCCTTCTTCGCGGCATCCGGCGTAATGGCGCCATACGTCTGCGCCAGATGGTTATACACAGCGAGCGACCCCTGGCTGCCGGCCTTGTTCTCGATCACGACGAGTACGTTACCCTCGGGGTCGAGCAGGTTGATCGCCGCCAAGTGGGAAATCCCGGGAAGCTTCTTCAGGTTTTCGGCAAATTGCGACATGGTTTTTCCCTTCAGATCCGCCGGGCCAGTTCAGTCGCCTTGCCGGTGTAATCCCACGGTGTCAGTTTGAGCAACTCCTCCTTTGCCGCTTCCGGGATATCCAGCGTCTTGACGAAGTCCTGCATGCCTTCGCGTGACACGCGGTTACCGCGCGTCAGTTCCTTGAGCTTCTCGTAGGGATTGGCAATGCCGTAGCGGCGCATCACCGTCTGGATCGGCTCGGCCAGCAGTTCCCAGTTGGCATCGAGATCGGTGCACAGGCAGTCGGCATTGGCTTCCAGCTTGTTCAGTCCGCGCAGCAGCGAATCATAGGCCAGCAGCGTGTAACCCAACGCCACGCCCATGTTACGCAACACGGTCGAATCGGTCAGGTCACGCTGCCAGCGGGAAATCGGCAGCTTTTCGGAGAGGTGCCGGAGCACTGCGTTGGCCAAGCCGAGATTGCCTTCCGAGTTTTCGAAATCGATCGGATTGACCTTGTGCGGCATCGTCGAGGAACCCACCTCGCCGGCCTTCAGCTTCTGCTTGAAGAAACCGAGCGAAATGTAACCCCACACGTCGCGGTCGAGGTCGATCAGGATCGTATTGACACGAGCGAAGGCATCGAACAGTTCGGCCATGGCATCGTGCGGCTCGATCTGGATCGTGTATGGATTGAATTCCAGGCCGAGCGACTCGACAAAGCGTCTGGCAAAGCTCTCCCAGTCGTAGTCAGGATACGCGGCCAGGTGCGCGTTGTAATTGCCGACGGCGCCGTTGATCTTGCCCAGCAGGCTGACCTCGGCGATGCGTGCGCGGCCGCGCTCCAGGCGATGCACGACATTGGCCATCTCCTTGCCCAGCGTGGTCGGCGTCGCCGGCTGGCCATGGGTGCGCGCCATCATCGGCAGCGCGGCGTGTTCATGCGCCAGATCGCGCAAACGGGAAATAGCCTTATCCAGCGCGGGCAACATTACCTCGTCGCGCGCTGCCTTGAGCATCAGGGCATGCGACAGATTGTTGATATCTTCCGACGTGCAGGCGAAATGAATGAATTCCGAGACGCGCATCACTTCCGCGTTGTCCGCCAGCTTGCGCTTGATCCAGTATTCAAGCGCCTTCACATCGTGATTGGTCACCGCCTCGATATCTTTCACCTCCGCCGCCTGCCCGGGGCCGAAGCCGTTGACCAGTTGATCCAGTTCGGCCACGGTCGCCGCCGAAAACGACGGAATCTCGGCAAAATGAGGTTCGGCCGCCAGTGCCTTGAGCCACTCGATTTCGACCTGAAGACGACGGTGGATCAGGCCGAATTCCGAGAACTGCGCACGCAGTGCGTCAACCTTGGCCGCATAGCGGCCATCGAGCGGAGAAAGGGCGGTAAGCATGGTGAGCGACATGGGTATTAACCTTTTGAACTAGCGGCTGGAGAGAAGGTCTGTATTCTACCTTTCCGGCAAA
>CAZCJW010000170.1:0-6654 GCA_964499185.1 uncultured Propionivibrio sp.
CGTAACGGAACATCTGCGGCGTCTGCGCCTGCCACAGTCCTTCGCGCGACTCCGTGGCGACCACCCCCCTATCGGTATCAGCGCGCTTCAGGGTATCGGCAAGCGGCACGGCGAGCAGGCCACCCACCGGGTCGTCGGCCAATTCCTCGCAGAGCGCGTCCAGCATGGCTTGAGAAAGGCACGGCCGGGCCGCATCGTGCACCAGCACCCAGTCTTCATCCGACACGACATCCGCGATGGCGTGCAAGCCATTGGAAACGGTCTCCGCCCGCGTCCCCCCGCCACAAAAGAGCACGTGCAGTTTCGGTTTCAGAACGGACCAGTCGTACGCCCCCCACCATTCATCGCCGGGCGACAGGATGACCCACACCTGGTCGATCTGTTCGCAAAGACAGAGGGCGGTCAGCGAATGATGAATCATCGGCCGGCCGGCCAGCTCGAGATACTGCTTCGGGATCTCCGACCCGAAGCGGGCACCGCTTCCGGCGGCGGGGACAAGGGCGTAATGACGGGACATCCCGGGATTTTAGCTGAAACTCAGGCATTTCAGCCTCAGCTTGCGACTACCGGTTCGCTCTCATATAGTGAATCGAGAGGAGTTCTGCCATGAGTATCCATCTGCGCCCTGCTGCTGTCGCCGGAATGTTCTATCCCGATTCGGCGAGCGAACTGAGCCGCGATGTCTCCGCCCTGCTTGTCGAGGTACCGGGCTGGATCGACCCTGCGCCAAAAGCCATCATTGCCCCGCACGCTGGCTATATCTATTCCGGCCCGATTGCCGCCCGCGCCTTTGCCACCCTGGCTGGCCTGCGCAATACGATCCACCGCGTCGTCCTGCTCGGCCCGACGCACCGCGTGGCCGTACGCGGGTTGGCATTGCCGACCAGCGACGCCTTCGCCACGCCGCTCGGCGAAGTTCCTATAGACCGGAAGGCAGCCGACGCCATCAGCGACATGCCCCAGATTGTGCTCAGCGACCCGGCCCACGCACAAGAACATTCGCTGGAAGTGGAGATCCCCTTCCTGCAGATCGTGCTCGGGGATTTTTCCCTGCTCCCTCTGGCCGTCGGGGACACCTCGCCGGACGCCGTCGCTGAAGTACTTACCCGCCTGTGGGGCGACGACGAAACCCTGATCGTCGTCAGCTCGGACCTGTCGCACTATCTCCCCTACGACGACGCACGACAGATCGACGCAAAAACAGCCCGCCAGATCCTTGCGCTCAATCCGACAATCAACCACTATCAGGCCTGTGGCGCCACGCCGGTCAATGGTTTGCTGCTGGCGGCCCGCCAGCGCGGGTTGCAGTCACTGCAGCTCGATCTGCGCAATTCCGGCGACACGGCAGGCGATCGATCGCGTGTGGTCGGGTACGGAGCATTCGCATTTTTTGAAGCCAGCCAGGGAGCTCGCCACCATGTCCATTGATCCGCTCGGTCACACCTTACTGACGATCGCCCGAAATGCCATCGAAGAAGAGTTCGGCATGAAGGCGCGCACGGTAACGCCTCACCCGGACCTGGCGAAACCCGCGGCCACCTTTGTCACCCTGACGCAGAAAGGCCAGTTGCGCGGCTGCATCGGTAGCTTGGAAGCTCGCCGCCCGCTGGCCACCGATGTCGCTGAGAATGCGCTCGCCGCCGCATTCAGCGATCCGCGTTTCCCCCCGTTGCGGCGTGCCGAACTGGAACAGACGCGGGTCGAAGTATCGCTGCTCGACACACCGCAACCGTTGCACTTCACCGACGAAGAAGACGCTCTGCGCCAACTCTGCCCGGGCCTCGACGGACTCATACTGAAATGCGGCCAGCACCGCGCCACCTTCCTGCCGCAAGTTTGGGAATCCTTGGCAAGCCCCCGGCTTTTCCTGGAACATCTCAAGCTCAAGGCCGGTCTGCCAACGGATTTCTGGAGTCCCGCACTGACGCTCGCGCGCTATGGCGTACAAAAATGGAAGGAAGCATGAAAACCCCCGAATCGGCCCATCCAGCACGCTGGTGGCATGCCCTGCCCGTCGAGGACGGCAAGCTGCCACGCATCCAGTGCGACCTCTGCCCGCGCGACTGCAAGCTGCACGACGGCCAGCGGGGCGCGTGTTTCGTGCGCCAAAACCTCGGCGACACGATGGTGCTGACCACCTATGGCCGTTCGTCCGGCTTTTGCATCGATCCGATCGAGAAGAAACCGCTCAACCACTTCCACCCTGGCTCGTCGATTCTTTCGTTCGGCACGGCCGGATGCAATCTCGCCTGCAAGTTCTGCCAGAACTGGGATATTTCCAAATCCAGGGATATGGATCGGCTGATGGACGCCGCCAGTCCGGAAGGCATTGCCGCCGCCGCGCTGGCCTATGGTGCGCAATCCGTGGCCTTTACCTACAACGATCCGGTGATCTTCGCCGAATACGCAATCGACACGGCCGAAGCCTGCCGCCAGAAAGGCGTCAAGACAGTCGCCGTCACCGCTGGATACATCTACCCGGAACCGGCAAAGGAATTGTTTGCCGTGATGGACGCCGCCAATGTCGACCTCAAGGCCTTCACCGACGAGTTCTACGTCAAGCTCTGCGGCGGCCATTTGCAGCCGGTGCTCGACACCTTGGCTTACATCCATCATGAAACAGACTGCTGGCTGGAGATCACCACCCTGCTGATCCCGGGGCATAACGATTCGCCAGTCGAGATCAAGGCGCTGTCCGAATGGGTGGCACGCGAACTGGGACCCGACGTACCTCTGCATTTTTCAGCCTTCCACCCGGACTGGAAGATGGACGATCTGCCGCCCACGCCGCCCTCGACCCTGACGCACGCGCGCAGCATCGCTATGAATGCCGGATTGCATTATGTTTACACTGGCAACGTGCATGACACGGAGGGCGACACGACCTTCTGTCCGGAGTGCCGCGCCGCACTGATCGTGCGAGACTGGTACGCGATCCGTCACTACGACCTTCCCGCCGACGGCTGCTGTCCGCACTGCCACACCCGCATCCCCGGTCGTTTCGGCAAGTTTGGCAAGCCCTTCGGTTCGCACCGCATCCCGGTAAGGCTGGCGCGAAGATAATGCCATGATCGACTTTACTCCCGACGGCATCGGCATACCGGTTTCGATTCCGTCCGAACATGGGCTGCTGTACGGGGAACTCGCCTTGCTTCCCGATTCGCCGGGGATCGTCGTGCTGGCGCACGCGGCCATGGCGCTTGACCACAAAGACAAGCTACTGGCCGGACAATTCCGGCGCGCCGGTCTGTCCACCCTGAGCGTCGATCTGCTGGCGCATCAGGAGGAACACTTCCCTGACGTACATAACAATGTCCCGTTGCTCGCCAAACGACTGGTCGATTTCCTCGGCGTGCTGAGAAACCGAATGCTGATGGGCGAACTGAAGGAACAACCGGTCGGGCTGTTCGCTACCAACGCCACCTCACCCGTGGTTATTCGTGTTGCAGCCCTGCGCGACCACGATATTGGCGCCATCGTCTGCCGCGGCGGCCTGATTGACCTGGCCGGAGTGCTTTACCTGCGCTCGCTTGAATCGCCATTGCTTCTTTTGGCCGAAGAAACGGACACCCGGCACGTTGCCAGCAACCGCCGCGCGCTTCGGGAAATCAATTGCCGAAAAGCACTCAAGGTGATTCCTGAAATCGGCATCGACTACGCAGCATCGGCCGGACTCGTAATCTGCCTCGCCGAGGCCGTCCACTGGTTTATTGAATGTTTCACCACGGGTCACCAATTGCGACAGGGAGAAAGAAATGGTGGGCAAGACTTCGGACACAAAACGGCAACCCTCTGATTTCACTGGATTGTCACGTCGTGAATTTCTGACACTCGGGGCCGCGCTGACCGGAGGAGCGCTGATCACTGGGAGCGCGCCCGCGCGGGCAGCCGAGAAAATCCGGACCAAGGCCCGCATCGTCATTGCCGGTGCAGGAGCCGCTGGCCTGGCCGCCGCCGCCCAACTGGCGGGCCGCCTGGACGGCGCCGACATCACGATATTCGACGCGCGCAAGGATCACTACTATCAGCCCGGCTTTACGCTCGTGGCGGCCGGCTTGAAACCGATGGAGTACACGGTCTCGGCCACCGCCGACTATGTTCCGTCGGGCGTCAAATGGATCCCCGAAGCCATCGCCGAATTCGACCCGACAAGCAACAAAGTGGTTACCGAAAAAGGACGCGCTGTTCCCTACGATTTTCTCATCGTCGCCACCGGCCTCAAACTCGATTTCGCCGGTATCGAGGGCATGGACGTCAACCTGATCGGCAAGAATGGCCTGGGCTGCCCCTACGCCGGCCCGACCGCGGCCTACGCCACCTGGCAAGCCATTTCGGCTTTTGCCGACAAGGGCGGAGTCGGCTTGTTCGGCCGCCCACGGACAGAGATGAAATGCGCAGGAGCCCCCATCAAGCACACCTTCATCACTGACGACCATTTGCGCCGACGTGGCAATCGCGGCAAAGCCGAACTGCTCTATACCGCCCAGAACAAGACATTGTTCAGCGTGCCGATCGTGTCGGAAAAGATTCGCATGCTCTATGAGGAGCGTGCAATCAAGATCCACTACGATCACGTGCTCAACGCTGTCGATCCGGGCCGGCGCCGGGCAACTTTCAGCACACCGGCGGGAAAAACCGAGATCGACTACGACTACATCAACGTCATTCCGCCCATGCGCGCGCCAGACGCCGTGCGCAATAGCCCGCTGCGCTGGCAGGAGGGCAATTTCGCCGCGGACGGCTGGATGGAAGTCGACAAGGGCACCCTACGCCACCGTCGCTTTGCCAATGTCTTCGGCGTTGGCGATGTCGCGGGTGTTCCCAAGGGCAAGACGGCGGCCAGCGTCAAATGGCAGGTCCCAACCGCCGTCGAGCACCTGGTGGCAACCATCGATGGCAAGACCTCCGAACTGATTTACACAGGCTACACCTCGTGCCCGCTGATCACCCGGCTCGGCCGCGCTATGCTCGTTGAGTTCGACTACAAGGACAACCTCGTTCCATCGTTCCCAGGGGTCATCGCACCGCTCGAAGAACTCTGGATAACCTGGGTGATGAAAACCATCGCTCTGAAACCCACCTACATTGCCATGCTGCGCGGCAAAGCCTGAGGAGACTGTCATGAAAACACTCGACCCCATGGTCTTCTATGCCGTCCTCGTGGAAATGATGGGCCCTTGGCTGCTCTGGTCGCTGATTCTTTTAGCCGCCTTCGGCGTCATTGCCTTCATCTGGGTATTCCTCCGCGAACGCGGGCTATCCAGCAAACGCCTGATCATCGCGGAAGTTCTAGGATTATTCGGGGGCGTCGGCGCGCTTGTGCTGATGGCTTACGTTACCCTCTCCGGATTCACCGACGCCGGCGGCCCGGTCGACTGGTTGCTGGTCGGGTTGATCTGGGGCGGTGGCCTCGCCGGAACGACGATTCTCTGTTATGCGCTTATGGGTCTGTGCAGCAGGTCACGATCACATTGAGGCGTTGGGAGACTGACAGCCGGGGCTTTAGCTCCCTTGAACCGGAGAACAGGACGATCAAAGCAAGCTTCGATGCCGGAGTGACGACTATAATATTTGGTTTTCCCTCGCGCTCACTTCGTCAGCCGTGCCCAGAGATATCGAAGCCAAAACCACAGCAGAGCCTGTTGCGGATAACCCGGTCGGGTCTCTGCTTGCCTCACTGCCGCGCATTAGAACGGGTGAGCGTGTTCCTCTACCTGCTTTCTCCGGATCGGCTGATGCTCTTTTTCTCGCAAACCTCGCCACCGGGCACGCGAGACCTCTTGCCGTATTCACCGCCAGCGCAAATGACGCCCAGCGTCTGCTCGACGAAATCCCGTGGTTTGCCCCGGGACTGAAGGTACGTCTGCTGCCGGACTGGGAAACGCTGCCCTACGACAGTTTTTCGCCGCATCACGACCTCGTTTCGGAACGTCTGGCTACGCTCTACAGCGTCACGCGCGGTGAGTGCGACGTGCTGCTGGTGCCGGCCTCGACGGGGGCGTATCGTTTGGCGCCCCCCGCCTATCTCGCGGCCTACACCTTCTTCCTGAAAAAAGGTGAAACGCTGGACGCTGAAAAATTCCGCGGACAGCTCACCCTGGCCGGTTACACCCACGTTTCCAACGTGGTTTCCCCCGGCGAATATTCGATCCGCGGGGGGCTGGTCGATCTGTTCCCGATGGGATCACCGCTGCCCTACCGGATCGATCTGTTCGATGACGAAATCGAAAGCATCAAGACCTTCGACGTCGACACGCAACGCACGCTTTACCCGGTAGCCGACGTGCGATTGTTGCCGGCCCGCGAGTTCCCGCTCGATGACAAGGGACGCGCCCGCTTCCGCCAGCGGTTCCGTGAGGTATTCGAGGGGGACCCGGCCAAATCCGGGATTTACAAGGACATCTCCAGCGGCATCCCTTCAGCCGGCATCGAATACTGGCTGCCCTTGTTCTTCGACGACACGGCAACGCTGTTCGACTACCTGCCGAAAGACACCACCCTCTGCCTGCACAATGACGTGCCCGCGGCGCTGCGTGATTTCTGGCGTGACGCACAGGCGCGCCACGAAATGCTCAGCGGGGAAAAGAGCCGGCCGCTCCTGCCGCCTGCCGATCTGTTCCTGAACGAGGAAGCGTTCTTCACTGCCGCGAAACC
>CAZCJW010000171.1:0-6593 GCA_964499185.1 uncultured Propionivibrio sp.
TCGACAATTCCGGCGACGAGACGATCGAGCTTCGCGATCAGGCCATGTTCGAGCTTTTCTATTCGTCCGGCCTGCGTCTGGCGGAGCTGGCGGCGCTAGACATTGGCTGCCTGCACGACGTGGCGGAAGGCGAGATCAAGGTGTTCGGCAAGCGCGGCAAGGAGCGCCACGTGCCGGTCGGCAGCAAGGCGCGCGAGGCGATTGGGCGCTGGGCGCAACAGCGTGCGCAAGTGGCCTTGACGGATGAGACGGCGTTGTTCGTTGGCCAGCGCGGCGCGCGCATCCATCCGCGTGTCATCGAGGAACGGCTGAAGCAACGCGCCCTGGCGCAGGGTCTGCCGGTCAACGTGCATCCGCACATGCTCAGGCACTCGTTCGCTTCGCATGTGCTGCAATCCTCGGGTGATCTGCGTGCGGTGCAGGAAATGCTCGGGCACGCCAGTATCGCCTCGACGCAGGTCTATACCCACCTTGATTTCCAGCACCTGGCCCAGGTTTACGACAAGGCGCATCCGCGCGCCAAGCGGAAATAGCGGGCGCTTTCTTCAGGTCCGCAGTGCCGGCAATTTTTCGCCGCGCGGAACGAAAACCAGCGCCAGCCCGTTGTTGCAGTAACGCGTTCCGGCGGGCGGTGGTCCGTCGTCGAAGACGTGTCCTTGGTGTCCTCCGCAGCGCGAGCAGTGGTACTCCGTGCGCGGATAGCGCAGTTTGTAATCGATCTTGGTGGAGACAGACTCAGGCAAGGCTTCCCGGAAACTCGGCCATCCAGTGCCGCTCTCGTACTTCGCGCGGCTGTCGAACAACGGCTGGAAGCACGCGGCGCAGATGAACGTGCCGTCCCGCTTCTCGCTGAGCAAGCCGCTGCTGCAGGCGTATTCGGTCTCCTCCTCGAACAGGATGCGGTAGGTTTCCGGCGGCAGCAGTTTGGCCCATTCGGCTTTTGTCTTGACTGGTGGCATGGTTCGATCCTCGATGCATTGCAGTGCCCCTTGGGCAATTCCCACGCCGTGTGGTTCATGTTGCATTTGCAACAGGGTTGCGAGTGGTCCGTCTCCATGCTTAAATCACGGTCCCTCTTCTTCACGAGAATTCGACGTGGCGCTTCATGCCCAATCCAGTCAGCAGGCCGTTGCCGAACAGATCCGGCGTTCCGGCGCGCGGGCGACGCCGGCGCGCATCCGGGTGCTGCGCGTGCTGCGCGAGGCGCCGACTCCGCTGTCGCATGCTGAAATCGAAGTCAGGCTGGGTGACATGGCTCTTGACCGGGTGACTCTGTATCGCGTACTCGACTGGCTCGTCGATAGCGGGCTGGCGCACAAGAGCGCTGATGCGCACCGTGTCTTCCGCTTCTCGCTGGCGCCAGCGGGAGAGCATGCCTCGCATGTGCATTTTCGCTGCGAAGTGTGTGGTGGAGTGTATTGCCTGGAAGCTTCTCCGCCCGTTGTTCCAAAACTGCCGTCCGGATTCTCGCTGACGCGCATGGATTTCGATCTGCGCGGAGTGTGCGCCAACTGCTCGGCGAGTGCCAGATGACGCCGCCGATTCCCGTCACCATCGTCACCGGGTTCCTCGGCAGCGGCAAAACAACACTGCTCAACCACATTCTGACCGAACGACACGGCGAGAAAATTGCGGTCATCGAGAACGAATTCGGCGAGGTTGGCATCGACAACGCGCTGTTGCTTTCCGGTGACGAACAGATCGTCGAAATGAACAACGGCTGCATCTGCTGCACGGTACGCGGTGACCTGATCCGTATCCTCGGCGAACTGGCCGACAAGCGGGAGGCCGGGCAACTGACGTTCGACCGGGTGCTGATCGAGACGACGGGCCTGGCCGATCCGGGGCCGGTGGCGCAGACCTTCTTTCTCGATGAGCGCATATCGCAGCGCTATCTGCTGGACGCCGTCGTTACCCTGGTTGATGCGGTACACGCCATGCGCCAGCTCGACGAGCACGAGCAGGCGCAGGCTCAGGTGGGTTTTGCCGACCGCTTGCTGCTCTCCAAGACCGACTTGGTCGATTGTGAGCAGATCGAAGCGTTGTCCCAAAGGCTGCATCAAATCAACCCGCGCTCGGCGGTTACAGCCGTGCATTTCGGACAGACGCTGTTGTCCGAACTTCTCGATGTCCGGGGATTCAATCTCAACGCGGTTCTCGAGATAGAGCCCGGCTTCCTGGCCGCCGGGCACCATCATCCGAAGAACCGTATCAGTTCGTTCGTATTCCGCAGCGATCGTGAGTTCGACGATCGGCGCCTGCAGGATTTTCTTGGTGCGGTGGCCCGCGTCTATGGCGCTGATTTGCTGCGCTACAAGGGCGTGCTGGCGGTTGCCGGATTGCCCTATCGGGTGATCTTTCAGGGTGTCCACGAGTTGATGGGGGCGAGCGCAGGGAGCGACTGGGACGAGGGTGAATCTCGCCAGAGCGTCATGGTCTTCATCGGCCGCGATTTGCCGCGCGAGATTATCGAGCAGGGACTGAGGCAAAGCCTGGTCACCACCTGAACATCCTGTCGTTGCAAATGCGATCCTGTCTGGAAATTGCAGAGCGCAAAGGGATGTGTTAAAACGGATTTCCGTATTTCTGCCGCAGGCTGATTCAGCAAGCCATGGTTTTCTCATTTTTCAAAAAGCCGCCGGAAAAGATGATTGCCCGTCCGGCGGCCGTTCCCCGGCAAGCCGGTGCGCGTGAAAAGCTGCCTGCATCGGATAGCGAGGGGCAGGCAACGCCGCAGGAGTCGGTACCGAAGAATGTGGAGCCGCCCAAGGCCGTGCCTGTACCCGAGGCGCCTCTTTCCGATTTTTCGGACTTCAAGCTTAGCCAGTCCTCGCTGGATTTTCAGCTCGAGGGGGAAGTCGATCCGGTTGATGCCCAGGCCGAAGAGGCCGCCGTTCTCTTTGCCAACAACCAGGACAAGGCGGCGCAGTCGGTGCTCGAAAACGCCTTGGCCACCCATCGTTCCGGCCCGGCGGAGCGCTTGTGGCTCATGCTTTTCGACCTGTACCGCATGAGCGGGCAACAGCAGGCATTCGAAGCGATGGAAATTGAATATGCTCGGGCTTTCGAAAAATCCCCGCCCGGTTGGCGTAGCAAGGGCATCGACAAAGCCAGGGTTCCAGAAGGTGTTGCAGGGAGCGTGCTGTTCAAGGGGGATCTGCTGGGTGCAAATACGGCGGCGTTCGAGGCCGTGCACCAGGCATTGGAAAAGAATCGAAGAATTCGCCTGGATTTGTCCAAGGTAAATCAGTTCGATCCGGAAGGGTGCGGGGCTCTCCTGAAGATTCTTGTGCAGGCCAGGAAGAACAAGCGTGAAATCGAACTGCTGGGCCGCGATGTGCTTGGCGAGCTTGTTCAGGCCAGCGTCGAGACGGGAAGGGCCGAGGGCAAGGACTGCTGGCTGCTGTTGCTTGAACTTTGCCAGTTGCAGGGGCGGCAGGAAGCGTTCGAGGAAGTGGCCATCGATTATGCCGTGACGTTCGAGGAATCACCGCCGTCCTGGGAGGCGGGGCGGGTAGCTTCCCCTGAACCGGCGGTTCCGTTGCAGGTCATCGCGTCTGGTGACGTGGGCGGGGATGCCTACATCCTGTCCGGAGAAGTCAAGTCATCGCGCTTTGGTGATTTGGCGAGCTATGCGACCATCCATGACCCGGTGCTGATCGATTGCGCGGAACTAAGGCGGATGGATTTCATCAGCGCGGGGGCTCTGCTCAATGTCCTGACAACCGTCCGCAGTTCGGGAAAACAGATCGTGTTTCGCCATCCCAATCATCTGGTGGCGGAGCTTTTCGGTGTTGTCGGGCTCATGGCCGTGGCAACCATCGTCTTCGCGAAATAATCGACTTAACAACAGGATTCAATCATGGAGCAATACCACGGCACAACGATCCTCTCGGTGCGGCGGGGCCGTCAGGTTGCCATGGGCGGAGACGGGCAGGTCACGCTCGGGAATATCGTCATCAAGGCCAGCGCGCGCAAGGTGCGCAGAATCCATAACGACCGCATTCTCGCGGGATTTGCTGGCGGCACGGCGGATGCATTCACCCTTTTCGAACGCTTCGAGGCCAAGCTCGACAAGCATCAGGGCAATCTGCTCCGTTCTGCCGTGGAACTGGCCAAGGACTGGCGCAGCGACCGGGCCTTGCGCCGCCTGGAGGCGATGCTGGCCGTCGCGGATCGTGAGAATTCGCTGATCATCACCGGCAACGGCGATGTCCTGGAACCCGAGCAGGGCATCCTGGCGATCGGTTCGGGTGGGGCCTATGCCCAGTCGGCGGCGCGCGCGCTCATTGAAAACACCGAACTGGATCCGGTTGAGATCATCAGGAAGTCGCTCGATATCGCCGGAGATCTCTGCATCTATACTAACCACAACTACACCATCGAAGCGTTGGACTGACGATTTGGCGCTGACCGTTTCCGCTGCGGCGTCAGATGCCCAGGGAAACCCGGAAGTCGTCGAAGCGCGCCTCGATTTCGGGGAAATGTGCCGCGAATTTTGGCCAGGACAATCCGAGATCCGCGCACGCGAGTTCGGAGAGGTCCGGCACCCGGTTGCTCGGCAATTCCCCGAGGTCGAGCGCATGGCTCAGGCATTCGCTGACGTGGATCAGGTTGCCGATTTCGCTGCCGAACCCGTCAGGCTCGTGGTGAGCCGCGATGGCGTCGATGATGTCCGTTGGCAGTTTCCACGAGGAGGCCAGGACGCGCCCGGCATCACAGTGGTCGTACCCGAACACCGAGCGCTCGGCGATGAACAGCGGGATGTCTTCGTTGTGGTGCCGGTCCAGGACCTGCTGAAAGCTGGAAGGGCTGGCGGTGTGCATGAGGAGTTGGCCGATGTCATGCAGCAGTCCGCTGGTGAACGCCAGTTCGGGATCGACCCCGGTTTGTTCTGCAAGAACTCGGGCGCACGTGGCGACCCCCAGCGAGTGTTGCCACAGAAGGCGGGCACTGAATCCGGAGGTGTGCGTGTCGTAGCGGTAGATCAGTGCTGAAGCCAGAATGATGCGGGCGATGCGGTCGGCACCGAGCAGCAGAAATGCCTGCCCGGCCGAATGAACGCGTTTCGACAGGCCGGCCGTGACCGAATTGGCGGCGGCGAGCAGTCGAGCAACGATGGCCGGGTCGGAGTTGATGTGATGCGCCAGTGTTTCCAGATTGGCGTTGTCGTCGTTGAGTGCGCGGATCAGATAATTGACGACTTCGGGAAGTGACGGGAGCGCTTCGGCATGATCGGGAAGCTGGTCAAGGGACGGAATGGTCACTTCGTGGCCTCTCTCCGGAAATCGAGGACGGCGGCGCGAAGCTGGTCTCTTGCCGGACTTCCGGGGCCGCGGAAGATTGTCTCGATCCTGCGCTCGACGGTGCGGAGTTCGTCGGCAATCGTGGCGTCGTCACGGTTATCCGGTACAAGCACGGAGATGGCGTCGACACCCCGGCGGATCAGTCGTTCGAGCATGGGAAGGTCAAGCGCCGTGCCTGAAGACAGCAGGATGGAACCTTCGCGGTCGGGGATCGCCCGGGCGAGCGTCATGCCCGGGGTGGCTCTTCCGGGGGCGAGGCACATGATGCGCTGTTTGGTGGCCATCGGCGAGTATCGCTTTCCTGTTCTTGCCAAATGGCATGAGTTTGCCACATCGCATGGTCGATGAGAACATAACGGTCTTGATCACCGTTCTCGACCGAATCGACATGACGCAAATGACTCCCCAGGAAATCGTCCACGAACTGGACAAGCATATCGTTGGCCAGGGTAAGGCCAAGAAGGCCGTTGCCATCGCCCTGCGCAACCGGTGGCGGCGCGCGCAGGTGGACGAACCGCTGCGCCAGGAGATTACCCCCAAGAACATCCTGATGATCGGGCCGACGGGCGTCGGCAAAACGGAAATCGCCCGCCGCCTGGCACGACTGGCCAATGCCCCGTTCATCAAGATCGAGGCGACCAAGTTCACGGAAGTCGGCTATGTCGGTCGGGATGTCGAAACGATCATTCGCGACCTCGCCGAGACCGCGGTCAAGAACGGGCGGGAGCAGGCCATGAAGGCGGTGCGGGCGCGCGCCGAAGATGCCGCCGAGGAGCGGATACTTGACGCGCTGTTACCCCCGGCGCGCGGGGGTTTCTACAACGACACGCAGAATGCCGAGGAAAACGCGACGCGCCAGAAATTCCGCAAAAAGCTGCGTGAGGGCGAGTTCGACGACAAGGAAATCGAGATCGAAGTGGCCGGTTCGGGCCTCCAGGCAGAAATCTTCGCGCCTCCCGGCATGGAAGAGTTGACCTCGCAGATCCAGGGCATGTTTCAGAACATGGGCGGGGCGCGCAAGAAGTCGCGGAAACTCAAGATCAGCGAGGCGAGGCGCCTGCTGATTGACGAAGAGGCCGGGAAGCTGGTCAACGACGAGGACGTGAAGCTCGACGCCGTGCGCAACGTCGAGCAGAACGGCATCGTATTCCTCGACGAAATCGACAAGATCACTTCGCGCAGCGACGCGCACGGCGCAGACGTGTCGCGCCAAGGCGTGCAGCGCGACCTGTTGCCGCTGGTCGAGGGAACCACCGTGTCGACCAAGTTCGGCATGATCCGTACCGA
>CAZCJW010000172.1:0-6573 GCA_964499185.1 uncultured Propionivibrio sp.
GCGACGCCGGATTCGACGAAGGTCGGGCAGGTGGACAGCGCCAGCGTTGGCTGGGCGATGTATTTTTCCGGGGCGGCGACGATGCGCTGGCGGAAGGCTTCGATCTGCTCCTTTGTCGACGCCGGGCCGACGAGCATGCCGTAGCCGCCGGCGCCATGCACTTCCTTGACCACCAGTTCGGGTAGATGCGCGAGCACGTACTTAAGGTCCTCGGGCTTTCTCAGCATGTACGTCGGCACGTTGTTGAGGATCGGCTCCTCGCCAAGGTAGAAGCGGATCATTTCCGGCACGTAGGGATAGATCGACTTGTCGTCGGCGACGCCAGTACCGATGGCATTGGCCAGCGTCACGCGGCCGGCGCGATAGGCCGAGAGCAGCCCGGGCACGCCGAGCATGGAATCCTTGCGGAAGGCTAGCGGATCGAGGAAGTCGTCGTCGAGGCGGCGGTAGATGACGTCGACGCGCTGCGGTCCGCGCGTGGTGCGCATGTAAACCGTGTCGTCGTCGACGAACAGGTCGCGGCCCTCGACAAGTTCGATGCCCATTTGTTGCGCCAGAAAGGTGTGCTCGAAGTAGGCGCTGTTGTAGGCACCCGGGGTAAGCAGCACCACGGTCGAGTTGCCGATGCCCTGCGGGGCGACGGTGCGCAGGTTTTCCAGCAACATGTCCGGGTAGTGCTGCACGGGCGCAATCTTGTTGCGGGAGAAGAGTTCGGGGAAGAGCCTCATCATCATCTTGCGGTCCTCGATCATGTAGGACACGCCAGACGGTACGCGCAGGTTGTCTTCCAGCACGTAGTATTCACCTTCCCCGGCGCGTACCAGGTCGACGCCGGCGATATGGGCGTAGATGCCGGCGGCGACGTCGATGCCGATCATTTCCGGCCGGAACTGGGCGTTGTCGATGACCTGCTCGCGCGGGATGCGGCCAGCGTCAAGGATGTGCTGGTCGTGATAGATGTCGTGCAAGAAGGCGTTCAACGCCTTGACGCGCTGCCGCAGGCCGCGCTGCAACGCTTGCCACTCTTCGGCAGGGATGATGCGCGGAATGATGTCGAAGGGAATGAGGCGTTCCTTGCCGGCTTCCTCTCCGTACACAGCGAAAGTGATGCCAACGCGGTGAAAGGCGATATCGGCCTCGGCGCGCTTGCGCGCGATGCGTTCGGCCGGCGTGTTGGCCAGCCAGTCGGCGTAGGCCCGGTAGTGAGGCCGGACCGTTCCTGCTGCATCGTACATCTCGTTGAAGAATCTGTTTTTCATGATGGCTGTCGCAGCTATGGACCCAATTGGTTATCAGCAGAAAGCATGCCAACGAAAACCCCGTCCGGGAACGGTGTTTGCCGGTGGCGAACGAAGTCAATGCACCATTCCAGGGCGGCGGCGCACCAATGATGACAGAAGGCCCAGGGAACGACTCGGTTCCGCGCCCGGAACGTTTTTTCGGGAAACGGCAGACGGTGGCGTTTCAACCTGCCAGCGGTCGACCGCTCTCGAGGTAATTAAGGAACGCGCGCACTGTCTGCAGTTCGAGCGATCCGCTGGAGCACAGAACCCAGGTCTTGCGCATCAGAGGGGTGCCATCCGGCCAGTGCAAGGGCTGGCTGAACAGCCCGTATTTCCGGGCCAGTCCGATGCCGGGCAGAATCGACCAGCCCAGGCCGTGCAGGACCATCTGCCGGGCCGTTTCCATGGTGGTGACCTCCATGGCGGTGTTGGGGGGCGCATTGAAGTTCTTTCGCCACCAGTCCTCGAGCAGCCGCTGCAGGGCGAAATCGGTGTTGTACCGGATGTAGGGGCGTGCGAGCAGTTCGCCCGATTCGACCGGTCCGCGTGAGGCCAGGCACAGCGGTTCCTCGGAAAGCAGGAAGCGTTCACCGTCCCATTCGTGGTCGCCGCGCACGATGGCCAGGGTCACCTCCTGGCGCTGCAGCATGTCCAGTACCTTGGAACTCAGGCCGGTCTTCAGCGAGACCTGGACTTCGGGATAGAAGGTGAGGAAACCTTTCAGGATCTTGGGCAGCGTGTAATGGGCAAAGACGCTGGAGGCGCCGATGCGCAGGGATCCCTGCACCTTGTCGGCCATGTTCTTGATGCGTTCCTTGACCTCTCCGAACTTGTGCAACATCTCGGCCGCGTAGGCCAGCAGATATTCGCCTTGCGGCGTCAGTTCCACGCCGGTGGGAACGCGGGAGACGACCTGCGCGCCGAATTCCTCCTCCATGTTCTTCAGCCGGTAGGTCAGGGCCGGTTGCGAAATGTACAGGCGAGCGGCCGCCTTGGTGAGGTTCCTCTCCTCGGCGATCGTCTTGAGAATTCGCCAGTCCTTGTCGTCCACGTCAGGCGTCCTGGAATCGGTTGTTCAGCATGCCCTATTTTATAGCCCTAAAGCCAGTAGCGGATTTCCGAATGGGCCTGTGGATCATGTGCGTCGGGAAGGCCGCAGTGCCAGGCTGAGACCGGCCGTCCCGATGATCAGCATGCCGAGGAGCGAAAGCGGATCGGGGAGGTGGTTGAACACGGCCCAGCCGAGCAGGGCTGCCCAGATCAACTGGACGTACATTATCGGGGAGAGCGTTGAGGCGGGCGTCGTACGATAGGCGCCAATCACCAGGAAGTGACCGATTCCGCCATAGACGCCGAGGGAGACGATGAGCAGGCAGTGGCTCAGCGGAGGCATTTCGCCCGTCCAGTAGGGCGGCACGATCGGCGACATGACCAGGGTGCCGATCAGCGCGGTGTAGAACAACTGGCGCATCGTCGGCTCGGTATCGGCCAGCTTGCGGGTGAGTATCTGGTACAGGGAGTAACAGAGGGCGGCCGCCAGCGTGTAGACCAGGCCGATGCCGAGCACCGTGCCGCCCGGCCGGGCGATCAGCAGGACGCCACAGAAGCCGGCCAGCGTGGCGGCCCAGGTTTTCGCACGTACTTGTTCGCCGAGCAGTGGTCCGGCGAGCAGGGCGACGAGCACGGGGGTGACGAAAAATACCGCTGTGGTTTCGGCCAGCGGCTGCGAACGAAAGGCCATCTGGATGAACAGACTGGATACCACCAGCATCAGGGCACGCAAGATCATCAGCCATGGCCTGCGGGTGACCACCAGTTCCCGGCCCATTCCCGGTGCGACGATGGCGAGCATGATCGCCAGATGGACGGCAAAGCGTGCCCAGACGAGTAACTGGACACTGTAGAAGGCGGTCAGGTACTTGGCGGTGGTGTCGACGGACGAGAAAAGGAAGAGTCCGCCCAGGAAGAACAGGATGCCCTGGATGTTCCGGGGGGTCATGGTGTTGAGCAGGGCTCCTGGCAGTTCAAGCGCACACACATCGCGCGTTTTCCGTCATCCCGGCGCTGGCCGGAGTCCAGCGTGAGCAGCGAAAACCTGGATTCGTCCCAGCGCCGGAACGAAGGTCGAGGCGTCTGCATGAGCAATGCCTGGAAGAAGTGACCGCGCATCATGTCGCCGTTACCGGAACCTTCTCCTCGCATGGCATGACCGTGACGGCTACGTCCGGCATGTGCGTGTCGCCGCCGAGGATGACGCCGCGCAGGGGCGAAACGTCCCCGAAGTCGCGGCCCCAGGCCAGCGTGATGTGACTGGTGTCGGGCAGCAGGTTGTTGGTGGGATCGAAATCGACCCAGAACCCGCCTTGGGCGTCGGGGCAGAAGACCGAGATCCACGCATGCGAGGCATCGGCGCCGACCATGCGCGGCTTGCCGGGGGGCGGCCGGGTGAGCAGGTAGCCGCTGACGTAGCGCGCCGCCAGGCCAAGTGAGCGCAGGCAGGCAAGCATGAGGTGGGCGAAATCCTGGCAGACGCCGCGTTTCTCCTCCAGAAGCGTGAGGACCGGTGTGGCCACCGTCGTGGCTTTCGGGTCGAACTTGAATTCGTGGAAAATCTTCGCCATCAGCGCCTGAACTCCCTCCAGCAATGGTCGCCCAGGCGTGAAGCAGGGGGCCGCGTAGGCGGCAAAATCGCGCTTGACCCGCACGTAAGGGGATTCAAACAGGTATACGTTGGCGTCGAGGTGGATCGGGAGTGCGCCATAGGCCAGGGCGTCACGGACGTGCTCCCAGGCCGGCGATTCGTCGAACGGGGCGGCGGGAAGGTGCGGGCGCACTTCGATGCGACTTTCGGCGCGCACCCGCAGGCTGCCGTGCGGCGATTCAATGGCGAACTGGCGTACCGTATTGCCGAAGCTGTCATGCCGCGATTCGTCCAGACCGGGCTTGGGGTCAATTTCGATCGCGTGTTCAAGGCAGGTCTGCCACGGGCAATCGCGCGGGGTCAGGTGAAGGTGCTGGCGCGAGATCGACACCGGACTCTCGTAGTCGTAGGTCGTTTCGTGGATGACGTGGTAGCGGGCGGGGGTGGCGTCCATGGAATGTCTCACGCCGCCAGCGTTTGTCGGCCGACATCGCCGACATGGGTGAAAAAGCGCATGGCCAGGCGGTCGGAAAGATTGGCGGCCTCTTGCGAAATATTGGCCAGCAGGTCGGCGAGATCCTGACAGTTCCCGCAATCCTTGCAATCTTTGACGTCCCGGCTTTCGATGCATTGCAGATCGAACGCGCGCAGGCGAGCCAGGCCGGAACGCAGCGCGTCGTCGGTCGCTTCTGCCGACAGACTTCCCAGTTCGCGCTCCAGCCGTCCCTGATAGCGCACCAGATTGTGCATCTGGAAGATCACGGCATGCGGATTGGCATCGTCGAGAACGATCAGGTCGATGGCCGGTAGCAATTCCGGTAGCGCCATATAGCGCGAGCGATAGGTGATGATGCTGTCGGCCAGTTCGAGCAGCCATTCGACACAACCCGGAGCGCGCTTCGATTTGAGCCGCAGAAATTGCCCGATGGCGTCGGCCAGGAAGATCAGGCGTTCGAGCCGGCGTCCGATAATCAGGAAGCGCCAGCCGTCGTCGCGGGTCATGTCGTCCATGGCGAAACCGGCCAGCGCCGACCCGGCGAGCAGCATCTGGTCAAGGAAGGCCAGTGCTTCGCCGAGCGACGGTTTTGACTTGGTATAAGCCTGTAACTGGTGCTGCAGCCGGTTGAGGGCGTGCCAGTTGTCGAGCGAGAAACGCTCGCGCACCTGGGCACCGACCCACAACAGGCGGCGGATGTTGCCGGCCAGTCCGTCCCCCCATTCGCTATTGCACAACGCCGTGAGCAATTGCGTTTCGATATCGCGCCGGGAGGGTGTTTTGGTTTTTGCTTCCGGCAGCAATTTCAGCGCCACACCGGTCTGGTAGGCGGATATCAGCGCTGCCGTGTCGTCGTCGGTACCGGCGTCGACGAGTCGCGACAGCCCGACTCGCAGAAGGCGTGCCGTGTCTTCGCAGCGCTCGGTATAGCGCCCGAACCAGAAGAGGTTTTCGACGACGCGTGAGGACAGATTGCTGCCGCTGCGCACCAGGTCCGCCGTGCCGATCAGCGGTTTGATCAGGCTGAACGTGCCGGCCGGTTCGTCGCCGAGTACCCAGGTGTCCTTGCTCGAACCGCCGCGCTGCATGGAAATGAAACGGGTATTGGTCGCCGATGTGACCCGCGTCAGGCCGCCAGGCATGACCCGGTAGCCTTGCGGCGTGGCGGCGACGTAAACCCGCAGGGCCACGCCGCGCGGCATCAGGCGGCGTTCATGCGGCGCGCTCCAGGCTGGCGCCTGGGAGAAACGCACCAGCTCCTGCGCCACGTAGGCGTGCGGGCGGGCCTGCAGGCGTTCGATCATCTCGTCGCGCTGCGCGCCTTTCAGTTCATTTCCGAAGATCGGTTCCAGGCGCTGCGAGGGGAAGGCCCCCTTGATCACCAGCCGGTCGAGGTGCTTGATCACGAAATCCATGGCGGCCTGTTCGCCGCACCACCAGGTGCCGACGGAAGGCATGCGCAGGGGTTCGCCGAGCAGCTTCTCGCACGCGCCGGGCAAGAATCCCGGTAGCGCCGCCGACTGGAGCAAGCCGCTGCCGAGGGCGTTGGCCACCAGCACCTTGCCGGCGCGTACCGCCTGCAGCAGGCCGGGGATGCCCAACGCCGAATCTCCGCGCAGTTCGAGCGGGTCGCAGAAGTCGTCGTCGAGCCGGCGCAGGATGGCGTGCACACGCCGCAATCCGGTCAGCGTCTTCAAATAAACGCAGTCGCCGCGCACCGTCAGATCCTGGCCCTCGACCAGCGGATAGCCCAGATAGCGGGCGAGGTAGGCGTGCTCGAAATAGGTTTCGTTGTAGGGGCCCGGCGTCAGCAGGACGACCAGCGGGGGTGCTCCGCCTTCTTTGGGGGCCCATTGCGCCAGGCTGTCCTGCAAAGCGGCGAAGAACGATGCCAGATGCTGCACGCCGAGTTCGCGGAATTTTTCAGGGAACAGGCGTGAGACGATGACGCGGTTCTCCAGCGCATAGCCGGCGCCGGAGGGAGACTGCGTGCGATCGGCAATGACCCACCAGCGGCCGTCCGGCGAGCGCGCGAGATCGGCGGCGTAGAGGTGCAGCCAGGTGTCGCCCGGTGGGTGGATGCCCTGACAGGGCCAGAGAAAGCCGTTGTGTCCGAAGACCAGCGCCGGCGGCAGGTTGCCGTCCTTGAGCAG
>CAZCJW010000173.1:0-3810 GCA_964499185.1 uncultured Propionivibrio sp.
GGCGATCGGCCCGACAACTCTCGCCAGCATAACGAACAGGTCCGTAGCCTTCCCCTAAAGTATTCGGATTTCCGACCGTTATCCGGTAGGCGAGAGATACACCAACAACCCACGACAAGTATCGGACTCCTCGAAAAATGGACTCTCAGGCATGTTTTATTGACGTAGGCGACCTGCGTATCGGTCTTTTTGTCCATATCGACCTGGGGTGGTTGTCGCACCCCTTCCCATTGAACAGCTTCAAGCTTCAATCCCCCGACCAGATCGCGACCATCCGGGAACTGGGCATCAAGAAAATCCGCTATTCGCCCGAAAAAAGCGATCCCGAGACTCCGCCAGTCGCATCGGATGACGCCGGACAAAAGGCTGCTCCGGTAGAAATCGATCCGCGCGAAATCCAGAGGGAGTTGCGACGCAAGCAGGACGCCGCCCTCAAGATCTGCGAAAGCGGGTTCACGGACACCGCCAAAGGCTATCGGGAACTGATGGGCAACCTCAAAAGCCTCCCGGAAAAGTCGTGGGAGCAATCCCGGGTTCTGGTTGAAGGCGTCATGGAACAGGTCCAGGGCTTCGAAGAAGTCAGCATCCGCCTTCTCTCGGAACAGATCGGCGACCGCGCCTCACAGCACTCGATCAACGTGTTGATTCTCTCGCTTCTGCTCGGCAAGGCGCGTGGATTGAGCGAAGAGGCAATGAAGGATCTCGGTTGCGGAGCGCTGTTGCACGATATCGGCAAACAGGATCTCCCCGATCGGTTGAAGTGGTTCGACGAGCAATTCACCAGCGCAGAGAACAAACTGCATCAGGAACATGTGAGCCGCGGGGTCATCCTGGGCAAAGCCATGAAGATGTCCAGCGCGGCGCTTCTCTGTATCGCGCAGCATCACGAGGCCATGAATGGTTCCGGCTACCCCATGCGCATCTCCGGAGCGCAGATCTCGCCGCTGGCCAGTATCGTGGCGCTGATCAACAAATATGACTGCCTCTGCAATCCCGGCAACCCGGCGATGGCCATCACGCCGCATGAAGCGCTCGCCGCGCTTTACGCCCGCTTCAAGGGGTTGTTTGACGCAACCACGCTGAACGCCTTCATTCGCATGATGGGGGTGTATCCGCCCGGATCGGTCGTCCAGCTGAACGACGACCGGTACGCGATCGTCGTCTCGGTGAATTCCTCCCGACCGCTCAAGCCCTCGCTGATCATCCATGATGCCGGGACTCGACGGGAGGATGCCCTGATCGTCAACCTCGAACAGCACCCCGATCTTGGCATCAAGCGAAGCGTCAAGCCGGTTCAGTTGCCGCAACCGGTGATCGACTACCTGTCGCCCCGCCAGCGAATCTGCTATTTCTTCGAACATGCCGTCAGCGCGGGTGCAAGCATCGGAGAATCGCCATGATGACCGTCTGCCCGTGGCAGCCGCTTCTCGACGGAATGATCGAGGCCGTCTGGCTGATCGACCCGATCGAGTTCCGGATTGTGGCGGCCAACCAGGCGGCGACGACCATGCTCAAGATGGATCACGGCGAACTGGTCGGCAAAAGCGTGATCGATCTGGCCGCGACACCGGAAGACCAGTTTTTCTGGGAGGATGTCGCCGCAGGCGCCAGCAGCACGATCTATTCGGAAACCACGCTGCTCCTGAACGACGGCAGCACGATTCCGGTTGAACGACGGGTGACCCAGGCGACGCTCAGTGCCGACATGGTCTTTTATCTTGTCGCCATTACCAGCAGGGCCGAACAACGCCGCGTCGAACAGGAACTCGAACATCTGCTGGCCGAGATGAGGGCAACGCTCGAATCGACGGCGGATGGAATCCTGGTGACTGACAAGAAAGGCCGCATCCGCAGCTATAACCAGCGATTTGCCACGTTGTGGGATATTCCGCAAAAGCTGATGACGCGTCGCGACGACGTTGCAACCCTGCACTGGATGGCCCGGCAAGTACTCAACAGCGCGGAATACCAGAGCCGGATCAAGGCGATCAGCGAGTCCGTTTTCGATGAATCGCGGGATATTGTCACGCTGAAGAACGGAACCATTCTGGAGCGCGTATCCCGGCCCCAGCTCTCGCGCGGACAACCCATCGGACGGGTATATTCGTTCCGGGACATTACGCAGCAGCTGGCCAACGAGTCCCGCCTGCAACTGGCCGCCGAGGTATTCGATGCGAGCATTGAAGCCATCTGTGTCGCCGGCCCCTCGGGGGTCATCGCCACGGTCAACCCGAGTTTCTTGAAACTGACGGGATTTGCCAGCGATACCCTGGCAAAGAAAACCATCTGGGACATCGTCCGGACTGCCAAACACACCCTCGTTGAACACGACCTGCGGGAAGAGCTCGCCCGAGGCAACGCCTGGGAAGGAGAAGTCTATTGCCGCCGCCGTCACGGCGCGGACATTTTCGCCCAGGCGTCCATCGTCCGCGTCCTCTCGGAGGATCAGCAGACGTTGCACTACATCGTGTTTCTCAAGGATCTCACCGAGAAGATGGCCGCGATGCAGCGCATCAAGGAACTGGCCTATGGCGACGCCCTGACCGGCTTGCCCAACAGGGTGTTGCTGAACGAGCGCATCGATCATTCGATCAGCCTGTGCGAACGAGAGAACAAGACCTTTGCCGTGGTTTTCGTCGATCTGGACCGCTTCAAGCAAATCAATGATTCGCTGGGCCACGATTTCGGCGACCAGGTGCTGATCAGCGTCGCACAACGGATCAGGAACTGTCTCAGGACTTCGGATACGGCGGCGCGGCTGGGGGGAGACGAGTTCATCTTCCTGCTCCATGATACCGACGCGCAGGGAGCCGAGACCATCGTGCAGCGCGTGATGAACCGTCTCTGCGAGCCGGTCATGGTGGACAACCTGACGCTCACGGTAACCGGCAGTCTCGGTATTGCGCTCTATCCCCTGGATGGGAGAACGAAGGAAGATCTCATCAAGAACGCCGACACGGCGATGTATCAGGCCAAGGAGCGCGGACGTGCCAACTTCCGGTTCTATCAGCGCCAGATGAATATCGATTCGCTTTCCCGCATAAAACTCGATATGGCCATGCGTGCTGCGCTGGACGCCGGGCAGTTCAAGTTGCTGTACCAGCCACAGATCGATATTGCGTCGGGGCGCACTGTCGGCGTGGAAGCCCTGCTTCGCTGGTCAAGCAACGAACTGGGGAATGTGTCTCCTGCCAACTTCATCCCCGTCGCCGAAGAAACCGGATTCATTGTTCCGCTCGGGCAATGGGTATTGAACCAGGCCGTCGAACAAGGCGCCCGATGGCAGGCGGACGGGATCGATCTGGTGGTTGCCATCAACGTTTCCGCGCTCCAGTTTCAGAGCGCTTCCTTCATCGATGACGTCTCCAGAGCCCTGAATGAGGCCGGGCTCGAGCCGCAACGCCTGGAACTGGAGCTCACCGAATCGATCCTGATCCAGCACCTCGACGAAACGCTCGCCAAGCTGGAAGCCTTGGCCAGTCTGGGGGTCAGGATATCCATCGACGACTTCGGCACCGGTTACTCCAGCATGGGGTATCTCAAACGTTTCCCAGTCCACAAGCTGAAAATCGATCGATCGTTCATCACCGGCTTGCCGCATGACGAAAGCGATTACGCCATTACGCAGGCAATCGTCAGCATGGGCCTGGCCCTGCGCCTCCGGGTCATCGCCGAAGGCGTCGAAACTGAACAACAACGGGATTGTCTCGAGCGATTGGGCTGCAACGAGTACCAGGGATTCCTGATGTCCGGCGCAGTGGACAGTGCGCAACTGGAAAGGATGTTGGCCGAAGAGAACGAGCGGTTGGC
>CAZCJW010000173.1:3910-6568 GCA_964499185.1 uncultured Propionivibrio sp.
CGAACAGGCGGCGCCCGAGATCAGTGGGCACGATGCTGTCGTGCTCGGCAACGACCACGGCGACCCGGCCGTGGTAGGCAGAGAGATTCGCGACGCTGTCGTAGCGGTCGCGCAGCATCCAGCCGACCGGAAGCCAGGGGTAATGGTGGCGCGCGACGCTCTCGATGCTGTCCCACGGCGTAATCAACAGAACGGCGGCAACATCGGCCGATGACGCGACGGCGGCGGCGACGCCGGCTCCCAGCGATTCACCGGCGAGCAGGAGCGGCCCCGGGAATCGGCGCCGGACCAGCACGAGCGTCTCGACCGCGTCGGCAACCAGCGAGGCTTCGCCAACCTGTCCGGAGCGCGCGCCGTAGCTTGGATATTCCGCCAGGATCACACGCAATCCGAAACGCGTGAGTTCGTCCGCGTACCAGACACGGTGCCCGGCGTGTCCGGCGTTCCCGTGGAACAGCACCACCGTTCCGCGGACTGCCCCGGCAGGTTCACGCAGGAGTCCCCGATAGCCGTTCTCATCAGGCCAGGGCATCAAGCCGTTCTCGCTGGCATCGGCGATCATGGCCGCGAGCGGCTGGTTTTCAGGCAAATAAATCAGACGATCCTGAAACAACACGACACACCCCGCAAGCAGAAAAAAAGCAACCAGGGCCGACACCCAACTCCGCACCCTAGCGCCCATGCTTTTTCTTCCGATGGTACAACCACGCGTACGCAAGGATATTGAGGACGACGACACTCACTCCCAGGACGGCCTGAAATTCACGCGACAGTTCATGCGGGTAAATGACCGGCAGCAGATAATTGGCGACAAAACTGCCCGGGTATCCCGCCTCGCCTGCAAGCCAGCGCAGCCGATTCTCCAATGGAGTGAGAGGGCAAGCAGCACCGGAAATTTCTATCCCTGCCCCCCAGGCCACTGCGGGCAGGTGCAGCCATGCCAGGCGCGGAAACTTGCAGACCAGCAACGCTCCACTCAGGACGAACACGATGAATGCCAGGTGGAGCAGCAACACCGCGTCAGCCAGAAACGAAAAAAACATGCCTGCCCCTCGATCCGGAATCTCTCTCCGCGATGCACTTTCCTGCTGCGAGACGAAACTTCATGTTTACCCCTTATCCACCGAAGCGCAAGTGTCGGTTTGCCATCGCATCCCTGACTCGACGGCGCGCGAGTCGGCCCCGCGAGGATTCTTGCCCTGCGCGCTCGAATCAAACCAATGGCGCCTGCCCACCGAGTATATAACTCGAAAATTGAATCTTCCAGACATCTATTCCTCAATGGAATATTCATATAGAAATTAAGTCGTTCGAAGACTGTCCAACGGCTGGTAAATTGCTCCACTTGACCGGTCCGCAAGACAACTACCGTTCGTTTTCCACCGGTTTGCCCCACTTGAACCCGACAGGAGACACGCATGAACATCGCCAACAGCGTCACTGACCTCATCGGCAACACTCCGCTCGTGCGCATCAATCGCATCGCCGAGGGTGCCGTCGCCACCATCGCCGCCAAGCTTGAGTTCTTCAATCCGGCGCACAGCGTCAAGGACCGCATAGGGGAAGCCATGATCAGCGCTGCCGAAAAGGCCGGGCTGATCAAACCAGACACGATCCTGGTCGAGCCGACCAGCGGCAACACGGGCATCGCGCTCGCCATGGTCGCCGCCGCGCGCGGCTACAAGCTCGTGCTGACCATGCCGGAAACCATGAGCAAGGAACGCCGTGCCCTGCTGCGCGCATTCGGCGCCGAACTGATCCTCACTCCCGGCCCGGAAGGGATGGGCGGCGCCATCAAGCGTGCGGAAGAACTGGCGGCTTCGGACCCGCGCTACCTGCTGCTGCAACAGTTCAAGAACCCGGCCAACCCGGAGGTTCACCGCCGGACGACCGCCGATGAGATCTGGCGCGACACCAACGGCGAGGTGGACATCCTGATTTCCGGTGTCGGCACCGGCGGCACGATCACCGGTGTCGGCGAAGTGATCAAGGCACGCAAGCCTTCGTTCCGCGTTATCGCCGTCGAACCGGACGCCTCGCCGGTGCTCTCGGGCGGACCGAAGGGACCGCACCCGATCCAGGGCATCGGCGCCGGTTTCGTGCCGGACGTGCTGAACACCACGATCTACGACGAGATCGTCCGCGTCAAGGCCGATGACGCCTTCGACACGGCCCGTCGCGCCGCGCGCGAGGAAGGCTTGCTGGTCGGCATCTCTTCGGGAGCAGCGCTATGGGCAGCCGCGCAGGTGGCCAAGCGCCCGGAAAACGCCGGCAAGCTGATCGTGGTCATTATTCCGTCGTTCGGCGAACGCTATCTGTCCACTCCGCTGTTCGCGGGGCTCGTCGATTAGTTCTCGGAATCACCACCTCTCGTAAAATCCACCCGGCAAGGATCGATCAATCGACCCAGGCGAAATCGGCGGTGAAGTGGCGCAGGAACTTCGGTTGCTTGACGATCTTCACGCCGCGAATCGCCGCCGCCCTGGCCTTGACCTCATCAATAACCTCGGCCGCATAGTCGAAATGTGACTGCGTATACATGCGGCGAGGGAACGCCAGGCGTACCAGTTCCATCTTGTGAAACGTCTCGGTGCCATCATCGAGACGCTTTCCGAACATCACCGACCCGATCTCGACGCCGCGGATACCGCCTTCGAG
>CAZCJW010000174.1:0-6457 GCA_964499185.1 uncultured Propionivibrio sp.
ACCAGCACCAGCATCCTTGACGCGATTCTGGGCAGCCGCAAGGCGGCGCGCGAAGAGAGGGAGTCGGTCGAGAAAAGCTACCAATTGCTCAAGAAAGTCGGCCTGGCCGACGTTGCCGACGAGTTTTCGCGCAACCTCTCGTACGGTGCCCAGCGCCGCTTGGAGATTGCACGCGCGATGGCGACCGACCCGTTCCTGCTGCTGCTTGACGAACCGGCCGCCGGCATGAACCCGCAGGAGACGCGCGAACTCGACGAACTGATCGTGCGCATTCGCAACGAGGACAAGCTGGCGATCCTGCTCATCGAGCATGACATGAAGCTGGTGATGAACATCTCCGATCGTATCTACGTGATGGAATACGGCAAGGAGATCGCCCAGGGAACGCCGCAGGAGATCAAGGAGAATCCGAAGGTGATCGAGGCCTATCTCGGTGAGGAAGCCCATGCTTGAAGTACGTAACATCCAGACCTATTACGGCAACATCCAGGCGCTGAAAAACGTCTCGCTGACCATCAACGAGGGCGAGATCGTCACCCTGATCGGTGCCAACGGCGCCGGCAAGAGCACCACGCTGATGTCCATCTGCGGCGTGACGCCGCCCCGTCATGGGCAAATCCTGTTCCGCGGCGAGCCGATCCAGCACCTGAGTGCCGAACAGATCGTCAGTCAGGGCATCATCCAGGTTCCGGAAGGGCGCCACATTTTTCCGCAGATGAGCGTCATCGAAAACCTGGAAATGGGTGCTTACCTGCGCAATGACCGCACCGGAATCAAGGCCGACATCGACGATGTGTTCGGGCGTTTCCCGATCCTGGAAAAGCGCCGCCACCAATTGGGCGGCACACTCTCGGGAGGCGAACAGCAGATGCTGGCCATTTCCCGCGCACTGCTGGCGCGCCCCTCGCTGCTGCTGCTCGACGAACCCTCGCTCGGGCTGGCGCCGCTGATCATCAAGCAGATCTTTGAGATCATCAAGCAGATCAACACCGAGAGCAACACCACGGTTTTCCTGGTCGAGCAAAATGCCAACCAGGCGCTGAAGATCGCGCATCGCGGCTACGTCATGGAGAATGGCGCAATCACTCTGGAGGATCGCGCCGAGAACCTGTTGAGCAACGAAGAGGTGAAAAAAGCCTATCTCGGCATGTGACCGACGATTGATGGTGCCGCTGGCGTAGGGGTGTCTCGTGTCGGTTTTCTTTACAGAAGAGCCAAAATCTGTTTAATAATTTGTTCCAATACATTGTTTAATTGGAATTAATTATATGGGCCCGATAATTGCTAAGGATAGTCCCTGACTATTAACCGTATCAATTTTTGGGACCACAAGACATGAAATCGATTCGTGCGTTAGCCACCGCAGCGCTGCTTGGCCTGAGCGCAACATCGGCCCTGGCGTATCCGCTTGACTTCCAGATTACGCTGCGTGACTTCCGTGGCAACAATGCGTCCCACCATCCGGATTTCATCAATACCAACATCAGCGGACTCAAGACAGGACTGGTTCAGACCACCCTCGACGGCGACGGAAAACCGGTTTACGTCGGTTCCGGCGGCGGGTCAAATGCGGCGGGCAACATAACCAGTGTTGCCTCCTTTGCGTCCTGGTATCGGGAATGCAATCCGGCCTCGCCGAGTACTTCATGCGTTGGGCAATACACCGTCACGCTTTCGGCAAACGTTGATCCGGTCACCGATGTTTTGACCTATATGAACTCGGCGTTTTTCCCGCTTGATGCACTTACCAATTCGGCGATCTGGGATGCAGGCGGAAACGGACACAACTATTTCTTCACCTCCGAACTTGGACTGAAGCTCATCTACGACCCGACAAAGGCCAATGTATTTAGCTTCACCGGGGATGACGACGTGTGGGTGTTCATCAATGGCAAACTGGTGATGGACCTTGGCGGCATCCATGCGGCTGCAACGGCATCATTTGATCTCGATGATCTTGCTGGCGGCCTGGGAATCGACCCTTACGAGGTTTATGACTTCAAGATGTTCCATGCTGAACGCCACCACACGCAGTCGGTCCTGAACATCACCTCGACCCTGGGCCAGCCACTGAATCAGGTACCCGAACCGGCCATGCTGGCTCTGCTCGGAGCGGCGCTCTTCGGCATGGGGTTTGCGCGCAGGGGATACGGCAGAAAAGCCTGAAGCCTTCCTGAAGCCGCGCCAAATGAAATGCCCCGCCAATGTGCGGGGCATTTCATTTGGCGGACGAGATTTCTATCCGAAATGCGTTGTGGGCTAGGACGAGCCGCAGCAAATTGAAAACCCGCGTGCCGAGGCTCGATAACCTCGTACGTTGTGTATCGGCGATCACTGCGGCGTGTCGAAGACAATTGAGTTCGCCGTTCGAATGACATAGAGTGGCAAGGTGGCATGACCAATTTTTCAGTGCATGGACAACCAAGGAGAACGGCAATGAACCTCGGGAAATACTCATTTGGAATTGGTGACCGGTTTTCACATCAGGGCGAGGCACAGCTTTCGGCAATGCTCAAGGCGCACAAGGAGCTCGGCATCGCCATTACCCCGGTCTGGAACAAGTCGAACCGCGAGCACAACATCGTGCACTCCGAACCCTCCGACACGCGCCGTGCGGCGGATGCCGCCGTCAAGGCGCTGGGCTACGACGGCCCGTATTTCGTCGACGCAGACCACATCAACCTGAGCAACGTCGACCGCTTCATCGACCATTCCGATTTCTTCACGCTGGACGTTGCCGACTACATCGGCAAGCCTGCATCCGCCGCCGACATCGACACTTTTGTCGCGGATCACAGACGCTTCGTCGGCTCACTGAACATCCCCGGCATTGCGCATCCATTCGAGATCACCGAGGACTACCTCAAGCAGTTCGCTGGCAAGTTCCTGTTCGCCACGCAGGAAGCGGCGAAGATCTACCAGCACATTGCCGCGAAGAAGGGCGTTGGCAACTTCGTCACGGAAGTGTCGATGGACGAAGTCGACGAGCCACAGAAGCCGCTGGACATGTTGTTCATCCTGAAGTCGCTGGCCGACCTCAAGGTGCCGGCGCAGACCATCGCGCCGAAATTCACCGGACGCTTCAACAAGGGCGTGGACTACGAGGGCAACGTCGAACAGTTCGGCAAGGAATTCGAGGAGGACATGTTGGTCATCGACTACGCGGTGAAGAACTTCGGCTTGCCGGCGGAACTCAAGCTCAGCGTGCACTCCGGCAGCGACAAGTTCTCGATCTACCCGGTGATGGGGCGGCTGATCAAGAAATACGACAAGGGGATTCACGTCAAGACGGCCGGAACCACCTGGCTGGAGGAAGTGATCGGCCTGTCCCTATCCGGTGCTGACGGGCTGGCGCTGGCCAAATCGATCTACACCAAGGCACTGCAGCGCAAGGATGAACTGTGCGGGCCCTACGCTGCCGTGATTGATATCAAGAGCGATCAGCTCCCCGCTCCCGAGTCAATTGCCGGTTGGACCAGCGAGGACTATGCGTCGACGCTGCGTCACATCCCGGGAAATCCGAAATACAACGCGAGCTTCCGCCAGCTCATCCATGTGGGCTACAAAGTCGCGTCCGAGTACGGAACAGACTATACCGATGCGCTCAAGCGCAACAAGGCGGTGATCGGTCAATGCGTTTCGGAGAATATTTACGACCGGCACATCCTGCGACTGTTTGTTGTCGAGTGATCAGTGGGGAAGCGATTCAGAGGAGACTGAGGGAACACATTGAGCAAGGAGAAAACGGAGAATCGGGATAAACTCACGCTTTCGTACTTTTCGCCTCCGCTCCATGCGTTTCCTTCGTCTTGCCAAGATTTTCAGTGTCGCTTACCGTCACGGCATCGACGAGTTGATCGTCGAGCATGAGCCGACAGGCCGACTGGCGCCGCTGTTCCGCTTTCTGCATATGGGGCGCCGGAAGGAGCAGCCGGGAGCCGTGCGTTTCCGCCTGTTCCTGGAAGAACTGGGCCCGATCTTCGTCAAATTCGGTCAGGTATTGTCGACGCGCCGCGATCTGCTCCCGCTGGATATCGCCGACGAACTCGCCAAGCTGCAGGACCGCGTTCCGCCGTTTCCGACGGAGCAGGTTCACGCGCAGATCGAGGCGGCGTACGGGCGAGCGGCGAGCGAGGTGTTCGCCGAGTTCGACGAGGCGCCAGTGGCCAGCGCCTCGGTGGCGCAGGTGCATTTCGCCCGGCTGCATCCCGAGGACGGCGGGCACGAGGTGGCGGTCAAGATCCTGCGCCCGAACATGGAAGGGGTGATTGCCCATGATCTAGCCCTTCTGGAGTCGCTGGCGGGTGTGCTCGAGAAGGTGTGGACGGACGGCAAGCGCCTGAAGCCGCGCGAAGTGGTCGCCGAGTTCGCCAAGTATCTCTACGACGAGCTGGACCTGATGCGCGAGGCGGCCAATGCCTCGCAGTTACGGCGCAACTTCAAGGACTCCAAGCTGTTGCTGGTGCCCGAAGTGTATTGGGATTTGTGCACCACCACGGTGATGGTCATGGACCGCATGCACGGCATTCCGATCAGCCAGAACGAGGCGCTGCTCGCGGCGGGCATTGACCTGTCGGCACTGTCGCGCGCCGGGGTCGAGATCTTTTTCACGCAAGTGTTTCGCGACGGTTTCTTCCACGCCGACATGCACCCGGGCAACATTTTCGTGGCCATCAACGGGGAGAACAAGGGCAAGTACATCGCGCTTGATTTCGGCATTGTCGGCACGCTGACCGACGTCGACAAGAATTACCTGGCGCAGAACTTCCTGTCATTTTTCCGCCGCGACTACAAGGGGGTGGCGACGGCGCACGTCGAGGCGGGATGGGCGCCGTCGGACACGCGCGTCGACGAGTTCGAGGCGGCCATCCGGGCTGTCTGCGAACCGATCTTCGACCGTCCGTTGCGCGAGATATCCTTCGGCAAGGTGCTGTTGCGCCTGTTCCAGACCTCGCGCCGTTTCAACATCGAGATCCAGCCGCAACTGGTCATGCTGCAGAAGACCTTGCTGAATATCGAGGGACTGGGCCGTCAGCTCGATCCGGACCTCGATTTGTGGACGACCGCCAAACCTTTCCTGGAACGCTGGATGAGCGAACAGCTCGGCTGGCGGGCGATCGTCCGCGGCCTGAAGCATGAGTCGCCGAACTGGGCGCGTACCCTGCCGCAACTGCCGCGCCTGATGCACCAGGCCTTGCAGCGCGAGAAGAAGGCCGAACTCGCGCCGATCCTGGCCGACTTGGCCGCCAGCCAGCGCCGCCAGAACCGGCTGCTCGGCCTGATTGCCGTATTGTTATTGGCGTTTCTGGCTAGCCAGTATTTTTGATCTTAACCACGTCGGGCACGGCGAACACGGCGAGAAACCGGCGATGGCCTTTCGCCTTTTCTGCTTTTCGCTGTGACCGCCGTGTTCGCTGTGGTTATCGTTTTTTGACTCTTGCTTGATGTCTGCTCTACTCAATCCCCCCCAACGCGAAGCCATCCGTTACCTCGACGGCCCCCTGCTCGTTCTCGCCGGCGCTGGTTCCGGCAAGACGCGCGTGATCACCCAGAAGATCGCCTACCTGATCAACGACTGCGGCTTCAATCCGTGCAATATCGCCGCGATCACCTTCACCAACAAGGCCGCGCGCGAGATGCAGGAGCGTGTCGCCTCGCTGCTCAAGGAAAAACCCGCCGGGCTGACTATATCCACTTTCCACTCGCTTGGAGTGCGCATCCTGCGCGAGGAAGCGAAGATGCTTGGCTACAAGCCGCAGTTCTCGATCTTTGACGCCACCGACTGCTACGGCATTTTTTCCGATCTGGCTGGCAGTACCGACAAGGCGACGATCCGCCGTCTGCAGTCGCTGGTCTCCAATTGGAAGAACGCGCTGGTATCGCCCGATAAGGCCATGAAGGACGCGCAGAACGATACCGAAAAGCTCGCCGCGCAGGCTTTCGCCAGCTATGCAGCGACGTTGAAGGCCTACCAGGCGGTCGATTTCGACGACCTGATTTCCCTGCCGGTCGAGCTGTTCAGGAAGCATCCGGAAGTGCTCGACAAGTGGCAGAACCGCCTGCGCTACCTGCTGATCGACGAATACCAGGACACCAACGCGTGCCAGTACAGCCTGCTCAAGCAACTGGCCGGGCCCCGCGCAGCGTTTACTGCGGTGGGCGACGATGACCAGGCGATCTACGGCTGGCGCGGCGCCGACATTGAAAACCTGCGCGGCTTACCGCGCGACTACCCGAACCTCAAGCTGATCAAGCTCGAGCAGAACTACCGCTCGACGGTGCGTATCCTCAAGGCGGCGAACACCCTGATCGCGCACAACGAAAAGCTGTTCGACAAGAAACTGTGGTCGGACCTCGGACAGGGCGACGCAATCAGCGTGACGATCTGCAAGGATAACGAGAAGGAAGCCGAGCAGGTGGTGATGAAGCTGCAGGCGCACAAGTTCGAGCACCGCAC
>CAZCJW010000175.1:0-6455 GCA_964499185.1 uncultured Propionivibrio sp.
CGGTTGGCGGAAGCGGCAAGACGCCAGTGGTGCTCTGGCTGGTGGCCCGTCTGCGCGAGCGGGGATGGCACCCGGGCATCATCAGTCGCGGATACGGCGGAAAAACCGGCGCAGAAGTCTTGTGCGTAACCACAGGGTCCGACCCGGCAGTGGTGGGGGATGAGCCGCTGTTGCTGGCAAGGCGAAGCGGTGTTCCGGTGTTCATCGGTCGCGATCGCGTGGCCGCCGGGCGTGCCTTGCTGGCTGAACATCCCGGATGCGATATCGTGGTTTCCGATGATGGCTTGCAGCACTATCGCCTGGAACGGTCGGCGGAGATCGTGGTGTTTGACGGGCGCAGCGCAGGCAATGGCCGTCTGTTGCCTGCCGGGCCGCTGCGCGAGCCTTTGTCCCGCTTGGCATCCACAACAGCCGTGGTGTGGAATGGCGGATTCGGTCTTCTCGACGGGGGCGCTGGCGGAAAGCCTCAGTTCTCGATGCGTCTTGCCGGTGAGTGCTTCGTTTGCCTCAACGACAGGCAGAAAACGTGTTCGGCTGGGCAGCTGCGTGGCAAGCCATTGCATGCCGTCGCAGGAATTGGCGATCCTTCCCGGTTTTTTGCCCAGCTAGCGGCAATGGGCCTCGAGTTTTCGCCCCATCCATTCCCGGATCATCATGCGTATCGAGCGCAGGATTTTTTGTTTGCTAAAGACGGCGTGCTTCTGATGACTGAGAAAGATGCAGTAAAATGCTCCAGTTTGGCCTTGCCCGAGACATGGGTATTGCCGGTCGAGGCGTGCATTGATGATGCGCCATGTGGGCGCTCCCTGCTGGACACAATTCTGGAGAAGTTGAATGGACGCACGCTTGCTTGATATCCTCGTTTGTCCGATTTGCAAGGCCAACCTGGAGTATTGCAAGGCCGATCTCGAATTGGTCTGCAAGCCGTGCAAGCTGGCCTTTCCAGTCCGTGATGACATTCCTATCATGCTCGAGGACCAAGCGCGTCATCTGTCCGAGGAGGAGCTCTGATGTCGTCGGCGAAGGTGAAGTTCAATACTGTCGTACCTGCGCGCTACGCCTCGACGCGATTGCCGGGCAAGCCGTTGCTTGACCTTGGCGGCAAGCCGATGGTGGCCAGGGTCGCGGAATGCGCTGTTCGCTCTGGTGCCGAAGAAGTCTGGGTGGCCACTGACCACGCCGATGTGGTCAGTGCGGCTGAAAAACATGGCCTATCCGTTCTGCTTACCCGCGCTGATCACCCGACCGGGACCGATCGCCTGGCCGAAGTCGTTGAGATGCGTGGATGGAGCGACGATACGATTGTCGTTAACGTCCAGGGTGATGAGCCCTTGATCGATCCCGAACTGATTGCGCAGACGGCGCGCCAATTGGCGGAGAGCGGCGCGGACATCGCCACCGTGGCGCACCCGATCGACAACCCCGCCGATTTTTTCGCGCCCAATGTGGTCAAGGTCGTGTGCAAGGAAAATGGCGATGCGATGTATTTCTCGCGGGCACCCATTCCCTTTGCGCGCGACCATTTCTCCAATCAGAAAAACTCGCTGCCCCCCGGATTGCCGGCGTATCGTCATATCGGGCTATATGCCTATCGCGCCAGCTTCCTGCGCGCTTACGCCAAGCTGGCGCCGTCGCCGGTGGAAGGCTTCGAAGCCCTGGAGCAGCTCCGCGCTCTATGGCACGGCTACCGCATCAGTGTTGTCGTATCCAGTCATTTGCCAATGCCCGGCGTCGATACGCCCGAAGACGCCGCGCGCATGCAGGAGTGGTTCAACCAAAATTCCTGATCGGTTTGCTCGTTTCCGTCGTCCGGGGAGCACGGGTGACGCGATCTCTCCGCCCTTAATTCATTCCACAACCACGAGGAAAAAATGAGACTGATACTGCTCGGGCCGCCGGGCGCCGGCAAGGGGACACAAGCCAAGTTCATCTGCGAAAAATACGCTATTCCGCAGATTTCCACCGGGGACATGCTGCGTAAGGCAATCAAGGCGGGTACGCCGCTCGGTATCGAAGCCAAGAAGGTGATCGACCAGGGGCGTCTGATTTCCGACGACGTCATCGTTACCCTGGTCAGGGAGCGATTGGCGCGTGACGATTGCAAGGCTGGTTTCCTTTTCGACGGTTTCCCCCGCACCATACCCCAAGCCGAGGCAATCAAATCGGCCGGCGTGGCGGTCGATGTCGTGTTGCAGATCGATGTGCCCGATGCCGAAATCGTCGAGCGCATGGGGGGGCGCCGCGTTCATCTCTGTTCCGGGCGGACATACCACATCCAGTTCAATCCGCCCAAGGTCGAAGGCAAGGATGATGTAACCGGGGAGCCTCTGGTTCAGCGTGAAGACGATTGTCGCGAGACGGTGCTCAAGCGCCTGGATATCTACCACGCGCAGACACGGCCGCTGATCGAGTACTACGAACGATGGTCGGCTACCGGTGATCCGGATGCGCCAAAGGTTCTCACGATTTGTGGATCAGGAAGCGTCGAGGAGATCACGCAGTCCGCATTAGCCGCGCTGGATAGACTGGTGTGATGGAGACGGGGCCAGCGATGCTGGCCCTGTTGCCGTCGTGGGGGTTCTAGACGGCGATCGCCGGATTCAGCGAATAGATTCCGGTCAGGCTGGCCTGCGCGAGAATATGCCCTTGCATGGCCTCACGGGCCTGTTGTCCACCGAATTTTCCATCCACCGGCAGTTGCTCGACATCCAAAGCGAACACCGTGAACACGTAGCGATGCCGTATCTCGTCGTTCCAGGGCGGGCAGGGGCCGTCGTAGCCGAAGTAGTCCCCGCGCATGTCGCCGTCGCCGGCGAACCATCCTGTGTAGTCGTTGATGCCTTGCCTGGCGCCATGCAGCGTCGCCGGCCCGGACTTGCCTCGCGGTGTGACGTCGGCGGAAAACTCGCCGGCCTTTATCTCGGCGACACTGGCCGGAAGATCGATTAGTACCCAGTGGAAGAAATCCACACGCGGCAACGTGGCCGGTACGGTACGGCCTTCCTGGTTGACGTCGTCACCCCGGCTCGGGACATCCGGGTCGTGACAGATCAGCGCAAACGATTTTGTTCCGGCGGGAGCGTCGGTCCACGCCAGGTGCGGGTTCAGGTTCTGGCCGAGGCAGACGTGGTGAGCCGGATCAGGGACGCAGAAGGAAAAATCGCCCGGAATCTTTTGCCCGTCCGCGAAGCTGCTGCTGTTCAGTTTCATGGTGGATTCTCCTGAAGGGGTTATTCGGCGGCGCGACGTCTGAAATCCTTGAGACGAAAGCCGATAGTCCATAGTGTAGCGAAATAGACACCAGCCCCGCAGGTTACGATGAGCGAAAGTCGCAGGAGTCGTGCCGTCAGGGTCCAATGCAACCATTGCTCGGGGCTTCCACTGGTGAACCACAGCGTTCCCCCCATCACCGCGAGAGCCACGAGCAACTTCAGCAAAAACGCCATCCAGCCGGGTTGCGGCGTATAGATGCCGTGCCGTCGCAGTCCGCGATAAAGCAGCCAGGCATTCAGGCAGGCGGCGAGTCCGATGGACAGCGCCAGGCCGGCGTGCTTGAGCCAGCCGATCAGGGAAAGATTGAGCACCTGAGTCACAAAGAGCGTCAGCAGTCCGATCTTGACGGGCGTGCGCACGTTCTGCCGGGCGTAGAAACCAGGAGCCAGGACCTTGACGAGAATCAGTCCGAGCAGTCCGAGACTGTAGGCGACCAGCGCATCGCGTGTCTTGAAGACATCAATGGCGGTAAAGGCGCCGTGGTGGAACAGGGTGGCGATCAAGGGTACTGCAATGATCGCCAGCGCAACTGCTGCCGGCGCGGCCAGCAGAAGGGTCAGTCGCAAGCCCCAGTCGAGCAGCTTCGAGTACTCGTCGAATTTCTCCCCGGCGTGGTACTTGGCCAGCGATGGCAGCAGAATCGTTCCGAGAGCGGCGCCGAGCATGCCAGCCGGGAACTCCATCAACCGGTCGGCGTAATAGAGCCAGGAGACGCTGCCGGTGTCGAGGAAAGAGGCGAAGATGGTGTTGATCAGCAGGCTGATCTGCGAGACCGAAACGCCGAGGACGGCGGGTGCCATTAGCGTCAGGATGCGGCGTACTCCGGCATCGCGCCAATCCAGCGCGAAGCGCGGCAGCATGTTGATGCGTTTCAGGCTGGGCAATTGGAAGGCGAGTTGCAGGGCTCCTCCGATGAACACCGACCAGCCCAGGGCGATGACCGGCCTGTCGAACCAGGGAGCGGCGAACAGCGCCATGGCGATGAAGGTGAGGTTGAGCAGCACCGGGGTGAAGGCCGGCACGGCGAATCGGTTCCACGTATTGAGAACGCCACCGGCCAGCGCGACGAGCGACATGAACAGGATGTAGGGGAAGGTGATGCGCGTGAGTTCGACGGTCAGGGCGAACTTGTCCGGCTCGCTGGCGAAGCCGGGCGCGGACAGGTATACCAGCAGCGGTGCCCCTGCCATGCCGATCATCGTGACGACGATAAGCACCAGCGAAAGTAACGACGCGACATGGTCAACGAGGCGTTTTGCCTCGGGCTCGCCGAGTTTGTTCTTGTACTCGCCGAGGATCGGCACGAACGCCTGGGAAAAAGCGCCTTCCGCGAACAGCCGACGCAAGAGATTGGGCAGCTTGAAGGCGACAAAGAAAGCGTCTGTCATCAAACCGGCGCCAAAGATCCGGGCAATCACGAAATCGCGCACGAACCCCAGGATGCGCGAGAGAAGGGTCATGCTACTGACGGTTGCCAGGGCTTTCAGCAGGTTCATCGGGGCTTGCGGGCAAATGGGGAAGTCGCCATCTTAGCCGCATACAGGGGCGAGAGAAACAGAATGGAAGTGCGGCATCTAGAGCACGAAGTAAAGTCCTGGACGTTTGGCGGGTAATGACGCGAGCGAAGCAGCCCGTCTGCGGGTCGTTCCGTGCGCTACGGTTGGCGGGCGCGGTAGAATGACCCTTTTTCGCACGGGTTGAGCCATGTATCTGATTGCTCCCAGTATTCTTTCCGCCGACTTCACGCGGCTTGGCGAGGAGGTTGTCGACGTCATCGATTCTGGCGCCGACTGGATTCATTTTGACGTCATGGATAATCACTACGTGCCCAACATGACGATCGGACCGCTGGTGTGCAAGGCCATCCGGCCGCTGACCCAGGCCGTGATCGACGTACACCTGATGGCCAAGCCGGTGGACCGGCTGATCGGCGATTTTGCCAAGGCCGGGGCGAATGTCATCACGTTTCACCCGGAAGCCTCGGAGCATGTCGACCGAAGCCTGTCGTTGATCAGGGAACATGGCTGTCAGGCCGGGCTGGTGTTCAATCCCGCCACGCCGCTCAACTACATGGATTACGTGATGGACAAGCTTGATCTTGTGCTGTTGATGGGTGTGAATCCCGGGTTCGGCGGGCAGAAATTCATCCCGGCGACGCTGACCAAGCTGCAAGAGGCGCGGGCACGGATCAAGGCGTACGAGCAGGAGAGCGGGCGCCGCATTCGCATCGAAGTGGACGGCGGGGTCAAGGTCGACAATATCGCGTCCATCGCCCTGGCAGGAGCCGATACCTTCGTTGCCGGATCGGCGATCTACGAGGCTGGCAAGGAAGGCGATCCGCATCGCTACGATTCCGTGATTGCCGCCATGCGCGCCCAGTTGGCCAAAGTCTGAAGGGGGGCGTGGGATGACGACCGTCGAAGTCCGCGCAGTCCTGTTCGATCTGGATGGGACCTTGCTCGATACGGTGCCTGATTTGCATGCCGCGGTGTGCGCCATGTTGAAGGAGTTGGGGCGCCGCGAACTGTCCGAGGAGGCGATCCGCTGCTATGTTGGGCGCGGTATTCCCAACCTAGTCAAACGGTCGCTGGCCGATTCGCTGGATGCCGCGGAGGATGATTCTCCCGCGCCGGCCGAGGCGCTGGCCAGTTTTCGGCGGCATTACGCCCGCGAGAACGGGCGGCGCACGCAGTTGTTCCCTGGCGTGATCGAAGGGCTGCAGGCCATCCGGGGCATGGGCCTGCAGATGGCGGTGATTACCAACAAGGCCGAGACGTTCACCCGGCCGCTGCTGGAAATGACCGGGCTGGCCGAGTATTTTTCCGTCGTGGTGAGCGGCGACAACTTGCCCAGGCACAAGCCCGATCCGATGGCGCTGGTGTGGGCCTGCGGCCGCCTGAACGTGTCGCCCACCGATGCGCTTTTCATCGGCGATTCGGTAAACGATTTCCTGGCCGCGCGCGCGGCGTGCTGCCCTGTCTTCCTCTTGCCCTATGGCTACAACGAGGGGAGGGATGTGCAGGAGCTTGCGTGTGATGCTATAGTCCCGACCATCGAGTCCGCTGCAAGGCACATCCGTTTCCGGGCGTCTTGACCGTATAACTGCATGAACGTAATTCTTCACAACCTGCATCTTGAGCCCGCATTCTGGGCGGAGGCGTGGCCCTGGCGATCCTGCCGGA
>CAZCJW010000176.1:0-1833 GCA_964499185.1 uncultured Propionivibrio sp.
ACCACCACGCCACGAGGACTGCTGCGCGTCAGTGCTTCGGTGGCCTTTGGCACCCTGCACATTGCCCCGGCGCTGGCTGTCTTTCTTTCACGCTACCCGGAAATCAGAATCGACCTGACGATCACCGACCGCTGGGTCGATCTGGCGGAGGAAGGATACGACGTCGCCATTCGTGTGACCGGCGACCCGCCGCCAAACTGGGTTGCGCGCAAGCTGGCGCCGGTACGCCGGAAACTGTGCGCTACGCCCGGATACTTCGATCAGCGCGGCGTTCCCCAGTCCCCGGCGGATCTGGTTCACCACAATTGCCTTGATTACACCCGCTCGGGCGAGCAAGGTCATTGGCGTTTTACCGGCCCTGACGGAGACATCTCGATCCCGGTGACCGGGCCGCTTCATGTCGATGATGACGAGGCATTATCCCAGGCTGTGCTCGGCGGATTGGGCATTGGCCTCCTGCCGACGTTCATTATTGGCAAGGACTTGCAGAGCGGGAAACTTCAGGCAGCGTTGTCGGAATACATTCCAGTCGAACAGCACGTCTATGCGATGTATCTTCCGACGCGCCATCTTCCGAGCAAGGTTCGCGTCTTCATCGACTTTCTGGTAGCCCACATCGGGACCGATCCCTATTGGGATCACTGACCATCTCCGGGAAGACGCGCAGAACCAGGTCGTCGATGCCCGCCCACAAGGCGGGAACCGAACGGACGTAAACACCGTCTGTGTTCTTGGATGGACTCGGGAGTGCAGCAATGAAAGTCATGATCAGAGGATGGCTAACCGTGTTGCTGGCGATGGTTTGCCTGCCAGCAACGGCGTCCGACCCGTGGGACGCCTTGCGCCAGGGCGGCGTGCTGATCCTGATGCGGCACGCCATTACCGACGCGGGCACGGGCGATCCTGCGGGATTCCGGCTGGACGACTGTACGACTCAGCGCAATCTTTCGGCGCGGGGCCGTGGGCAGGCACAACGCTTTGGCACGATGCTCGCCTCTCGTGGGGTACAACCCATCGCGGTGTTCAGCAGTGCCTGGTGCCGCTGTATCGACACGGGCAAATTCGCTTTCCCCTCGCTGCCCGTCAAACACTTGCCTGCGCTCGACTCGTTTTTCCTGGATAACAGCCGCGAACCGGCCCAGACGGCGGCCTTGCGCGAGGCGCTGGCGCGCATTCCCAACTCCGGCGTGACAGTATGGGTCACCCATCAGGTCAACGCGACGGCGCTGACGGGCGAATACCTGGGCATGGGTGAAGCCCTGGTCCTGCGCCCCGAGGGCGAAGGAAAACTCCGCGTGCTTGGACGCCTGAACCCGCCGGAACGCTGACGTGGAACCGTGGCCGGCCTTCATTGCACTCGAGCAGAGCCCCCTGGCGGTCTGGCTGCGGACCAGCCTGGCCTATCCTGTCCTCGAGAGCATGCACGTCGTCGGCCTGGCGACGTTGTTTGGCAGTCTCCTGATCGTCGACCTGCGCCTGCTGGGCGTGATTCGCCATCTCGAGGTTGGCGCCCTCGCCCGCGGCGTGCTGCCATGGACAGCGCTCGGCTTCCTGGTGGTGGCCGGAACCGGGCTTGGCCTGTTTTTCGCTCGCGCAGCGGAACTGATTGCCAACCCGCTCTTTCTCAGCAAGATGTTGCTGGTCATGACCGCCGGTCTCAATGCGGCATGGCTGCACAGTCGCGGCCCTCTGGATGTGTCGAGCCGGCTGACACGCATCCAGGCGGCGCTTTCACTAATGATCTGGCTGGCCGTCATTGTCTGCGGACGCTGGATCGCCTACTACTGAGCGCCCCCAGGGAACGGCTGCAACGTTCCCGCCCCCGAAGGGGCA
>CAZCJW010000176.1:1933-6444 GCA_964499185.1 uncultured Propionivibrio sp.
TCTTCGCCAAAGCCGTGCTTCCTACCCGCCGCGATGCCCGATGGGAAATCGAACTGTCGCCGCTGACCCGGTTGCAGGCATGGAAAACGCCGGAGATCAAGGCTGGAGAAATGCTGGAGTTGGTCGGTTATACCTTCCCCGGCGAGAAAGGCGACCCGATCCTGCGCGTGGAATTCCTGATTCGGGGCGATATGGTGACGCCGTTGCGCTCTTCGCCGGCCTGACGCTATCTTAGCCGGCACTACTTCAACAACCGCGAATTGGACGTCGAGGTTGAATAAACAAGCGGGCAGCAATAACAGCGGCGATGCGTCCGGGGTGTATTCGATGCAATCAGTTGTCGAAAATCTTGACAGCGATAAAAGCAACGCAAGATCAACGCATTGATTTTTAATCACAAAAAAACCAGGCATGCATTATGCTGAAATAATGTTGAGTTGATTGGAAAGCAACAACAAACCAAAGGGGGACAACATGAAAACCGCATCGATGCTCCTTTCTCTTTTGTTGGCTCTGCCGATACCGGCTCTGGCAGCGTTCGATAACGTCGCTCTCAACAAGACCGTCACGCTGGGCACCTCGGGTGCCGCCTTTTTCAACGTATCGCCCGACGCCGGGTACAACCCGGCCACCGCCTCGACGGTAACGGATGGCGTATTCAGGCCAACCGGCGTGGATTGGAAAGACGGTACCGTGTTCTGGGCAGACAGCTATGCCGGCGAGCACTGGGTCGAAATCAGTCTTGGCGGTCTCTACGAGATATCGGAATTCAAGGCCCAGCTGAATGAAAACGACTACTACACCTTGTTCTACCGGGATTCCGGTGGACAGTGGCAGACGGCATGGACGATCGGCTGGGGGGCGGGGTGCTGCATGCAGACCCGAGAAACAATCCTGGACACGTCCATCCTGACGTCCGCATTGAAACTGGAAGGCTATTTTAACGACGGTGGGGTGAATCCTTTCCCATCCCCTTACGTGTCGGACAACCTGTTCTCCGTGGCTGAGATTCAAGCCTTTGGCGTGCTTGCAGACGATAACCCGGTACCGGAACCTGCCGGGCTCGCTCTCATCGGTCTCGGATTGCTGGCGCTGAGTTATTCGCGCAGGCTTCGTTGCCAACTGGTCGCATCCGAATAGATTCCACTGTCGGGCAGCGCTGAACAGCCGGGAAGGTTCTCTGCTGTTCAGCGAAGAAGCATCGAATCCGCACGCGAAAACGGCCGTATACGTTTTTGTCGAAAAAGCCCCCATCGGTGGACAAACCGATGGGGAGTTTCCTGCGTTCGACAGAGTAGGTCAGCCGCCTCGACTTCAAAACCCATACGGCCGGTGCATCCAGTCCTTCAGCACTTTCACATCGCGTTCCGGCAGGTAGCAGAACCCGCCCTGCACGTCCTCGATCACCGCATGCGCGACGGCCACCGGCACGGCCTTGGTGGTCAGCATGTGGAAGAACCACGCCAGCGGGTAACCGGCCTGGCGGTCGAAGCGTTGCAGGGCGTCGTTGAGGGCCAGGCCCTTGGCGCCGTAGGTGCTGGTGAATTTTGGCGGCTGGCCGTTGACGGCGGCAACCGGGGTGGCTTGCAGGATGGGCTGGCGGTAGCGGTCCAGGTATTCGCGCACGGCGAGGACCCAGTGGTTGCAGAAGTGCGTGGTGTTGCCGGCGCTGCTGGCCTGCCAGGCGTCGAAGAAGCGATGCACGGCCTGCGGTTCGGTTTTCTGGCCGGCCATGCGCCGTAGGAAGGCCGACACGTCGGTGATGCGGCGCAAGGAATAGAACGGCAGGCCGACGGGCTGGCCATTGACCGGATCGGTGAGTGTGTCGCGCGGTTCGAACACTTCTTCGAGGCTGCCGGGTTCGTCGCCGGCGAACAGTTCGTGGCTGACGATTTCCTGCAGTTCTTCTACCTCCACTTGCAGGAAGTCGGTGGCCTGCGGGCCGCTTGCCGCAACGAGGTAGTGTGTGCGGCCGACCAGGCGCGTTGCCCGGAGTCCGCTGCCGGCGTGCTTTTCGCAGAGGGCGTGCAGGTCGTCGCCGACCGCCATGAGTTCGGCTTCGCCCCAGCGGGCCAGGTCATCGGCGATCCGCTGCCCGGCCCGGTCGACCACGCCACCGAGGCGATACCAGCCGCCGCGCGTGAGCACGTCGCGAAAATTCAGCTCGGCGGAGATGCCGGACAACTCGCGCGCGAGGCCGGATGAGCCGATGGATACCGGGAGGCGGACGCAGCGATCCGCTACGGCCAGTTCAAGTTCGTAGTTCATGGAGGGTGCAGCCGTATGCGTGGTACTCATCATTCACCCTGATCAACGAGCGCCACCACAAGGCCGCTGGCGGATTCGGCATCGGTGGACAGGCTCAGGCAATGGCCGCCGGAACTCACGTAATAGAGGCAGCAGACGGCGTTCTGCGCGGCCGGCGACATCCGGGCGGGCATGTCGTCGTCACGGCAGACCGAGAAATGCACACCGGGAAACGCCTGCCGCAGCTCGGCGAGCAGCCGCTCCTCCGCCGCGCCCGCTTGGGCGGGAACACGGTCGAGCACGTCCGAGAGCAGCGCGTCGGCGATCATCCTCATTCCTCGATCTCGGCGAAGCGTTCGAGCGACTTCGCCGGTACGCCCATGACCTTGGCCAGCCAGGGCGGCGGCTGGCGCAAGGCGGCCTGCAGGCGGGCGACGACGGCGCGCGCGGCTTCGGGGCGCGGCACCTTGACGGGGTGCACGCTGGCACGCACGACCTTGGCCGCCGCCGGCCCGCCGATGGACTGGATGCACAGCACGTCGCAGTCGGCGATCAGCGATGCCCGCGCGGCGTTGCGGTCCTCGGCGTAGTCGGCTTCCAGCGCCGGGCGGATGGCGATCAGGCGCGATTCGTCCGGCGTGAGTTGGTAGATCAGGAAACGTTCGCAGGAGCCGAAATGCCCGTCGAGCACTTCTCCGTTGTTCGACGCGCAGGCCACGCGGATGGAGCCGGGCAAGCTGCCTTCGACGTACTTATCCACCGGCGGCAGGTCGCTGAACGAACCGTCCGCGCCCCATAGCAGGCGAACTGCTTTCTTGAGGGTATCCGGTTCGACGCCGACCTTGCAGTCTTCTTCCGCATGGTTGCCGGCGAGGATTTCGCGCAGGTCGGTGACGGTAAGGGTGGCGAGGCGCGTTTCAGTCAACGGCAGGCCGATCCGCTCGCCGACGGCCTGGACGAATCCACGCAAGCTGACGCCGCCCAGTTCTTTTGCCGCCATGCCGAGTCGCAACGCGGCTTCGCGGGTGATTGATGCGGTCATCGGTGTCTCCTTTGGTATGCGGCCGATCATTCCGGGGGAAGACGGGATTCAGTACCGTTCTCCGAAATCCTGGATTCTGGATTCCGGCTTTCGCCGGAATGACGGGGCGTTGGATGCTACAGATAGACGATGCAGGTATCGCCGCCCGGGCACGTATCGACGCACTTGGGCGAATCGAACTCCTCGCATTCGGTGCAGGTGTCCTTGTTGATCTTGAAGATGCCGCCCTTCTCGACGATCGACTTGGTCGGGCAAACCGGCACGCAGTCGCCGCAGGACGTACATTCCGCTTGCGTAATCTTCATTGCCATGATGTTTCTCCTTTTCGATTCAACAGTTCATTCGACGCCGTCGATGCGTTTGGCGCGCACCGAATACGGCAGGCGCGCCGGGGCGGCCTGGGGTTCGATGAAGTAGATGCCGCCGTTGCCGAGCTTGATTTCCCCGCCCCACTTCTCCGGCGTATCGAACTCCATCGAGACGATGGAATCTTCGATATCGCGCTTGGGCATGTAGAAGACGTAGCCCTTGTCTCCCTTGCGGATCATGATGTTGGCCATGTCAGCTTCCTGTCCGATTGAAATGCTCCGTCATCCCGGCGAGAGCCGGAATCCAGTAACGGCCGCTGTTCTGGACCCCGGCCTTCGCCGGGGTGACGGACGTATTGAAGGCCCATGCAAGCCTCATGCTCCGATTATCGGACCAGGTCAAAGTTGTAGTCCGTCTTGCCGAGCATCTTGGTCTGGTCGTCGAGGCGTTCCAGCACGGCGTTGGTCAGCGTGGTCAGGATGTACATCCCGCCTTCGTAGCCCAGCGTCGTCATGCGGTGCAGGTGATGCCGGTCGAAGATCGGGAAGCCGAGGCGGATCAGCGGCACTTCGAATTCCGGCCCCTTGTACAGGGTGTCGCGCTGGATGAACTTGCCGTAGCTGCTACCGATGATGAAGTCCGGCTTGTCGGTGAAGCACAGGCTGCGCAGGTGCCACAGGTCGCATCCCGGATACAGCTTGGCGTGGATGCCGTAGGGCGAATCCTCGAGCATCTTCTTCATCGTCTTTTCCCAACGCTTGTTGCTGTTGTTGCAGACGATGTGGGTCGGCTCGATGCCGAGTTCAAGCATGAACTTGACGAGGCCCATTACGAAGTCCGGGTCGCCGAAAACGGCCATCTTCTTGCCGTGCAGCCACTGGTGCGAGTCGGTCATCATGTCGATGAGGCGGCC
>CAZCJW010000177.1:0-6439 GCA_964499185.1 uncultured Propionivibrio sp.
ATTGGATTGTGATTCCAAGGGTCACCGGTTCAAGCCCGGTACATCGCCCCAGTAATACCAAGGCCTGCAGAGAGATCCTCTGTGGGCCTTTTTCATTTCTCTGGCACGCCCGCAAAAAACATCTTACCGCCAGCCGCCAAATTTACCCGTAACATTCCTTGCAGCGTCTTGCATTGGCCGGGGTGGCGGCGTGCTTGCTCATTCCACCTGTCACTGGAACGCCTGGCGGCCGAATCGGACACTATCTCATTTCTTCTTCTCAACCACTGAATCCGCATTGCACGTTGAATTCTCTCCAGCGATTGAAATAGTCAGGAATGTTTGAAAGATAAGTCCTATTGTGAAATTAGTAATAAGCTTCGCTTACTGCGGAATCAGCCATGAATAGCGACGACGATTTGCCGCATGGTCATAGGACTCCGGCAGACACTCGTGATCATTATGCCGATCTCTTTGAATTTGCACCGGTGGGTTATCTGATCCTCAACCGGGAAGAGTTGATTACAGAGATCAATCAGACCGGAATTCAAATGCTGGGGGGAGATTGTTCGAATCTTGTTTCCGCCCCTTTCGGTGTCCTGGTAAGCCCCGAAGATCTCAAGCGTTGGCAACGCACTGTCAAAAATTGTTGGGAGTATCCTGGGGAACGCCGAAGTGCGGAACTTGACCTTCGGTGTGGAGGGGGAGGCACGTTTACAGCGCGACTGGATTGTCGTGTCGTCCTTGGGGCCGTTGGCCCGGCAGAGATCCGGATCGGATTTTGCGACATTACGGAGTACCACCTGGCCCACACCGCGTTAAGGGCCAGCGAAGAGCGTTTCCGCAATCTCCTCAGTGCCGTTCCGGCCGTCGCGGTTCAGGGATACGCCCTGGACGGTACAACGCGCTATTGGAACGAAGCGTCTGTTCAACTTTATGGGTACTCGCAAGAAGAAGCCATCGGGAAGAACCGGGTTGAACTGATCATTCCCCCAGAGAGGCGTGAGGAAGCAAAAAGAATGATTTCTCAGATGGCCAATGGCGAGCATACGATTCCTGCGGGGGAAATGTCTCTGGTCCGTAAGGATGGGTCGCGGGTTGACGTGCTATCCAGTCACGTTGTTATCGACACGCCCGGCCGCGAACCGGAATTGTTCTGCCTCGATATAGATCTCACGGCGCGCAAAAAACAGGAAAACACGCTTCGTGAACAAGAAGAGTTTTACCGGCTGATTTCTGAAAATATCGGTGATTTCATCGCAGTACTCGATGTTGATGGTCGCCGGATCTACAACAGCCCGTCCTATCAGCGCTTCATCAAGGACAATCATGATCTCCGAGGAACCGACTCGTTTATCGATGTGCATCCGGACGATCAGGCGCGGGTGCGTCAGGCATTTAAGGAGACCGTTGAAACGGGAGTCGGCCAGTTGCTCGAATACCGATTTGTTGACCATCGTGGCGAGATACACCACATGGAGTCGCGCGGTGGCGTGATTTGCGACGACACGGGTAAGGTCGTCCGTGTCGTCATCGTTTCGCACGATATCAGTGCCCGCAAACAGGCAGAGGAGGAAATAAGGAGGCAAGCCGTTACCGATCCTTTGACGAGATTACCGAACCGGCGCCTGTTCGGCGACCGCTTGGAGCATTCGATTGCCAGCAGCAGTCGTAGCTACAAATATGCGGCTCTGATGTTCATCGATCTCGACCATTTCAAGGCCATCAACGACCAATTCGGTCACGATGTGGGTGATTCGCTACTGCAGCAAGTGTCGGAAAGGCTTGTGTACTGCGTTCGTGACGAAGATACCGTGGCGCGATTGGGGGGTGATGAATTCGTGGTCATGCTTGAGGGGTTGGATAAGAGTGCCCAACTGGCCGGGGAGCAGGCCCGCAAGGTGGGCGAAAAGATCCTTCTTGCCCTTGCGGACCCCTATCGACTCGATGACCACGTTTGCCATGTGACCACCAGCATCGGGACGATACTCTACCGCGGCCGCCAGACCAGCGCGGACGCATTGCTGCATCAGGCGGATCTGGCCATGTATCGGGCCAAAGCAGCGGGCCGGAACACCCAACACATCGTTGTAGCCCAGAACGAATCATGATATCGAAAAGATGGTTTTGGGCGCAGGGTATTACCTCTTTGGAATCAATAGCTCAGCCACGCAGATCACAATCGGCAGTTCATGCCGCCTGGTTCGTTGCCATTGACATGAAGTCCTGTTGCCGTTCGATCGCTTAGAGGAAAACGCGCGTCATTTGTCCTTGTATAGGCATCAATTCCAGACTAGGCTGAGATTGCCCCCTCTAGGGGCCTCTCTGATGTACCAAATTTCCCCGGCCGAGGACACTTCGTCGGGGCTTTTTTTGTGACGGCCTCAATAATTCCAGGTTGTCGACGGGCTCGAGCTCTCCCGGCGCGTGCCCATTCTGCCTTGCGGAAAAATCCCTTTTCCCGCGCTGGATTTTCTTACGACGCAGCCAGCGCCAACGTGAAATCGGCGATCAGATCCTCGGTATCCTCGATTCCAGTAGATACGCGGATGAGTGATTCGCTGATGCCAAGGGACGCGCGGCGTTCAGCACCGAGTTCAAAGTAGATGGTGGGCGCGACCGGGATGGCCAGTGTGCGGTTGTCACCAAGGTTTGTCGACGAGATGACGATTTCCAGTTTTCCAAGGACGTCGAAACAGTCGGTGCCGTCGTGTAGTTCGAAGGAGAGGATTCCACTGTTTCCACAAAACAGCGATTTGGCGCGCTCGTGCTGCGGATGGTTTGTCAGGCCCGGGTAATAGACGTGCTTGACCTTGGGGTGGTCGGAGAGGAATTCAGCGAGTTGTTGCGCATTACTGCAGGTACGCTGCATGCGCAAAGCCAGCGTTTCGGAGCCGATGGCCAGGTGATGGGCTGATTCGGCAGAAAGGGTGGCGCCGGCATCGCGCAGCCCCTTCTTGCGAATCTGCACGATTCCCCATGTCCTGGCGTCGCCCTTCTTGTAGAGGTCTAGGATGTTCGGGTAGCGGGTCCAGTCGAAGAGGCCGGTGTCGGTGACTGCGCCCCCCAGCGCGTTGCCGTGTCCTCCGATGTACTTGGTCAGGGAGTTGATCACCAGGCTGGCGCCGACATTCTTCGGCAGGAACAGAAATGGTGTAGTGATGGTGTTGTCGACGATATACGCGATACCGCGCGCCTGACACAGCGTTCCGATGGCTGCCAGATCGGCCACCTGCGTGCAGGGGTTGGCGATCGTCTCGACGAAGACCATGCGTGTTTCCGGCCGCAGTGCCGCTGCGACATTGGCTACCTCGGTTGCGTCTACGAACGTCACGCTGATGCCCATCCGGGTGAAGCTCTCGAACAGGCTGGTGGTGTTGCCGAACAGGAAACTACTGGCCACCAGATGATCTCCGGCGCGGAGCAGCGAAAAGAGCGTGGCCGAGATGGCAGCCATGCCGCTGCTGAAGCCGATCGTCAGGATGCCTTGTTCCATGCGGCTGATTTTTTCCTCCAGGGCCGCCGAGGTTGGCGTACCCTGCCGTCCGTAGACAAAGCCGGGTTGCTCGCCCTGGAAGACCCTGACCAGATCATGCGCGTCGGCAAAACAGAATGCCGCGGAGTTGTGCACCGGTTTGTGCACGGCGCCGTGTTCTACGGGTTTGGAGCGGTCGCTATGCAGGGTCGTCGTAGTGAATCCGTATTTGTTCATGATCTTTTCTGGGTCGGTGGTATGTCGCGGCGATCGATTGACCGGTGGTGGGGAACCGATATTCTAAATCCTTGACGCTTCCGGGGCGGATTTCTCTGCGGATTCAGGGCGGAAAAGAGCCACGTGTCGGTAAAACTATCCCGTCATTCTGTGGATAAGCCTGTGGGTGATCACTGAATCAGCCGGGCAATCGTTTTGCGGACAACGAGTTGGCGCGATTGCTCAAACAACGGGCGTGTCCGTGTCGATGATTTCGAAATCATGGGTGATTTCTGCTGTTGCGCCGAGCATGATCGACGCGGAGCAGTATTTCTCCTTCGAGAGCTTGATGGCGCGTTCCACCACTTCCGGTTTCAGCCCCTTGCCGCTAACGCGAAAGTGGAAATGAATCCGGGTAAACACCTTGGGATCAGCTTCGGCCCGATCGGCATTCAGGCTGACCTCGCACCCGGTCACGGCGTGACGGCCTTTCTGGAGAATCAGCACCACGTCGAATGCCGTGCAGCCGCCGGTCCCGGCCAGGAGCATCTCCATCGGACGCGGTGCCAGATTCCTGCCGCCCGCTTCCGGGGCACCGTCCATCAGGACCGCGTGATTGCTGCCGGTTTCTGCGAGGAAGGACATGCCTCCCGCAATCCATTTGACGTTGCATTCCATGTGTTTTTCTCCCGTTTCGGATCGATGGCTTGGGGTCACAGAACCACGATTTTCCGTGAAATCAATACGGTCCCAAAGAACTGTTGGTTCCATCGATATGAAAAGCGAACCTCTCGCGCAGACTCTCGATCGTGTCCTGTTCTCCTCGGACGAGGAAAAAGGCGCCCTCGTCATCTGCGCGTTCTTCCAGCACCTCGCAGTTGGCGTAGATTTCGCCGCGGAGTTGTTGTGCCGACCAGGGGAGGAAGAACTCGGCGTCGACACGATCTTTCTGGAAAAAAACGACGATTGATTTGCGTAGCTCGGCAACGTCATCCGGGCGGCGAGCACTCATCACGACGCAGTCCGGGTATTTTTCCCGCAACGTGGCTTCGCATTCGGTTTGCTCTGCTGTTCCGCCCACGCGATCGATCTTGTTGAAGACGATGAGGCGAGGAACAGCATCCGCGCCGATTTCTTTCAGAACGTGCTCGGTCACCTCGATCTGACGTTCGAATCCCGGATCGCCGGCGTCGATGACATGGAGCAGCAGTGATGCATCGAGCGCCTCCTCGAGCGTTGATTTGAACGACGCTACCAGCCCATGCGGTAGGTTCTTGATGAATCCGACGGTGTCGCTGACGAGCACGCGCGGCACGCTCTCCGGCTGGAGCGTGCGCACGGTGGTATCAAGCGTGGCAAACAGTTTGTTGGCAACCAGTACCTCGCTGCCGGTGAGCGCACGCATCAATGTGGATTTGCCGGCGTTCGTGTAGCCGACGAGAGCCACACTGGCCAGCCCCTGTCGCTCTTGTCGCCGCGCTCGCTGCGTCTTGCGCTCGGCATCCATCGCGACGATCTCCAACTGCAACTCAGCGATGCGGTCGCGGATCTTGCGACGATCCAGTTCGGTATGCGATTCGCCAGCGCCCCGACCGCCCATGCCACTGCGCTGCCTTCCTTGCGGTCCCGCCAGTTTCGCTGCCTCGCGCAGGCGCGGCGCCATGTAGCCGAGGCGGGCGATTTCGACTTGGGCACGGGCGGCACGGGAGCGTGCGTTGCGATGAAAAATTTCGAGGATGACCATGGTGCGGTCCATTACTTCACAGCCCACCTCGTTTTCGAGATTGCGTGCTTGTGATGGTGAGATTTCATGGTCGACGAGGAGTGCGTCGAACTCGGTATCGTCGTTGATGAATTGGCGGATTTCCTCGCGCTTGCCGACTCCTAGGTAAGCCGTTGGGTCGAACCCGGTGCGTTTTTGGGTGAAGGTGCTGAGGACCGTGAATCCCAGCGTCTTGGCCAAGTCGCGCAGTTCCGCCAGCGACGCCTCGAATTCCGCGTCGCTTACGCTTGGCAGTTGTACCGCGGCCACGACGGCGTATCGTGGCTTTTTGTCAGCTTCTATTTGCATTCCTGGTCGGATTCTCTTGAGTGGGAAAAAGTGCAACCGGATCGGCTGGGTAAGCGGTCGGCGACTTCTGCGTTGGATCTGCTGAGACGGCAGGGCGTTTGAGCAGGAAAGCGCTCGAATAACAAAAAACCGCCAGAGAGGCGGTTCTTAATGATTTTGGCGGAGAGGGCGGGATTCGAACCCGCGGTAGGGTATTACCCTACACACGCTTTCCAGGCGTGCGACTTAAACCGCTCATCCACCTCTCCGGAAGAGCGCGCATTCTAGCAGAAGCCTTTTCGATCACCAAATAGCATCTTCTTTCAACGTGGTGTGAGGCTGAACGATGTGGGTCCTACCAACCGAGGGTGTGCGGATTCTGCTAGGGGGATTGGTGATAGAATTTGGCGCGATAAAAAGACATTTGTCCGCAGTCGGCCATTCGGAGAGTCCAAGTTTTCCCAAGCCGTTCCAGCCAGGACAACGTGCCCGACGACATTTCCTCCAACCTGTTGACTAACTTACTGATAGAAAGCCTGAAATGACTGCCATTAAACAGGAAGATCTGATCCAGAGTGTTGCCGATGCGTTCCAGTACATCAGTTATTACCATCCGCTCGATTTCATCAAGGCGCTCGGGGAAGCCTACGAGCGTGAGGAGTCGCCGGCGGCCAAGGATGCCATCGCCCAGATCCTGACCAACTCGCGCATGTCCGCCG
>CAZCJW010000178.1:0-6415 GCA_964499185.1 uncultured Propionivibrio sp.
GCGGTGATCACGTTATCCATGCGCAGGTTGATCTCGTGCGGCTGCTTGAGCACCTTCGCTTCGGATTCCGAGGTCACCTGATGCACGGTCGCCTGGTGCGCCGCCTTGCCGCTGACGAAAGAACGCCGAATGCTGTTGAGGATGCCGTTGTACAGGCCGATCGACTTGCCGATCACCAGTTCCTGCGAACGCTCCAGCGCCTGGCGGATGCCCTCGCCCCCCGGAACTTCGCCGATGCCGGTGCGGCCTGCGCTGTCCTTCAGGATGACGATATTGCGCGTGAAGAACGGCCCGTGCGCCCCGCACAGGTTGAACAGCATGCTGTCCTGGCCGGCCACGGGAATAACCAGCATCTCGGTTACGACGGGCGTATCGCCGCCCTTCTGATCAACACTCATCCCCATACCCCAGCTTTCCTCCGATGAAACCTTTGCACAGCATCCGTGACGAACGTTTCGACTGACGCTTGTAATTTTTTATCATACGTCGTCGTACGTCTGATTTCGCAGTATAATGAGCACAAACAGAATTGCAAGAGGCAGATCGAAACTTTTTTCGGTGACCATCATGAACTCGACCAAAGCCCCCGTACTGCCGCGCCGGCGCTCGATCAGCCTGGCCCACGAAGTCATGAACGACCTGATGGGCAAGATCCGCAGCGGCCTCTACAAGCCCGGCGAAAAACTGCCCACCGAGCCGGAAGTCATGGCCGAACAAGGCGTCAGCCGCACGGTGGTGCGCGAGGCGATCTCGCGGCTGCAGGCAGCCGGCCTGGTGGAGACCCGGCACGGCGTCGGCACCTTTGTCCTTCCCGCCACCCGCCAGCCCGCTCACCCGCTCGATTTCTCCACGGTGGTCACCATCCGCGACGTTCTGGCCATGCTCGAACTGCGCATCAGCCTGGAAACAGAGGCCGCAGGCCTGGCCGCCGTCCGGCGTACCGAAGAGCAACTGGAACGCATGCGGCAGGCCGTGCAAGCTTTCGAGGAAGGCGTCAGCCGCGGAGAAACGTCCATCGAAGCCGACTACCAGTTCCACATGCAGATCGCTTTGGCGACGCACAACAAGTACTTCGAGGACTTCTACCGGCACCTCGGCACATCCACCATTCCGCGTACCCGACTCGATACCTCGCAATTCGCGCCGGAACCGGGGCAGAGCTACCTCTACCGCACCAACCGCGAGCATGAAAACATCCTGGACGCCATCGCCCGGCAGGACCCGCAGGCCGCCAGCGCCGCCATGCGCATGCACCTGACCAACAGTCGTGAGCGCCTGAAAAGAGCCAGCGAGGCGTCGGACAAGGATTGACCGAGAGCGAATACTTTGTAGTATGTCGTCGTATGTCGACTCGCTCTTTCCTGGCGGGAGTTGAAATGCCTGCCCGAAGACGCGGGAGCAGGCTGCTATGCTTCAGACTGAAGGAATTCCTATTTCTCTGGTTGAACTGATGCGATGAGCGACATGCTTGTTCCGGTAGATCCGGCGCGGGTCGAGATTCACACTCTTCAGGATCTCATTCTGCTGTACCAGTCCCGGCTCAACGACCCGTCGATCACATCGTTGAGCGAGATAATGCTGATGACCCGCTCCTACCAGTTGCAGGCTTTCGCCCTGGCCCTGGAAATGATCGGCGATCCATCAGGCTGCAGCAGCCTCGTCGAGGTCGGTTGCGGCTGCGGCTGCTTTCTGGCGCACCTGCGGGAAAACGGATTCCAGGGCGAGTACCTCGGTATCGATCTGGTCGCCGGATTCATCGAGAAGGCGCAATCACGGCATTCCGGTGACGCAGCGGCACGATTCGTGGTTGGAAATTTTCTCGACATGCGGGAAAACGACTTGCCGCGTCACGATTACTACGCGGCCATATCGATTTTCGGCTACGTTCCCGGCGGTGACTTCATGCGCGACGTGATCAGCAAAGCCTCCCGGCTCGCAGGAAAAGGCTCGCTCCTGACCTGCAACAGCGCCGATCACCAGATGTTCTCCCTTAGCGCACGGACGTATTCACCGGCTGACGTGGTCTCGATGTGCCTGGACCATGGCAGGACGATCGATTTCAAGCATCGGTGCGTACCGGTTGGCAATAGCCACTATGCCATGATTGGTGCGTTGATCCGGCGCTGACAAGGAACGGCTTCAGCCGCGAATCAACGCGACAGGTTCCGGATACCCGCACCCCAAGGACACATACCCACGCCCCCGAGCCCGCATGAAACGCCGCGAATTCCTGACCGTCCTTGCCCTGCTGAGTGCCCAAATCGCCGCCTGCCGCAGCGCGCCGATGGCTGTCGCCAGCAACGCCGACTCCAGCCACCCGCGCCTTCTGGTGAGCGAGTCCGAGTGGGCCAGCCTCGCCGCGCGGCGCCGCGCCGACCCCGATCTGGACCGCTTCGCTACGCTGCTGCTGGCGCGTGCGCGCAAGGATCTCGCCCTGCCGCCGCTGGAACGCAAGCTCGAAGGCAGACGCCTGCTCGGAGTGTCGCGCGAATTCATCCGCCGCACGCTGGAATGGGCCTTCGCGTATCGCGTAACAGGCGAGGCTGTCTTCCTGGATCGCGCCCGACGCGAGATGCTCAACGTGGCCGCTTTTCCCAACTGGAATCCCGATCACTACCTCGACGTGGCCGAGATGACGACGGGGCTGGCCATCGGCTACGACTGGCTCTTCAACGACCTACCGGCCAGCGATCGCGCCACCCTGCGCGCCACCATCGTGAACAAGGGCATTGCCCAGGCCCGCAACGGCCACAAGACCTTCCGCCACACCAACAACTGGAACCAGGTCTGCATTGGCGGCATGGTGCTGGGTGCATTGGCCGTTCAGGAGGATGAACCCGAACTCGCCCGCGACCTGTTCGCCGCTGCACAGAAAGAGATCTTGACCGGCCTCGACGCCTACAAGCCAGATGGCGCCTACCCCGAAGGCCCCGGCTACTGGAGCTACGGCACGAGCTACTCGGTGCTGCTCGTGGCCGCCCTGCGCAGCGCCAGCATGGCCGACTGGGGCGTGCTGAGCGCGCCGGGCTTTGCGCGTAGCGCCGGATTCTACGCGCAATCCATCGGCCCCTCGGGCAAGCATTTCAACTTCGCCGATTGCAACGAGGGGCAGGAACTGCCCTCGCCCATCGTCTACCTCGCCCGCGAACTGGGCCAGCCCGCACTGCTGAATGCCAAGCGCGAGATGATCCGCAAGAATCAGGGCGTATCCGAGCGCTTCGCGCCGCTTTCCCTCCTGTGGTGGCCGGCCGCCAGCAGCGGCAACCCGCCGTCTCTCAGCTTTGTGGGTCAGGGACCGCAGCCCGTGGCGATCTGGCGCAACTCGTGGAACGACCCGAACACCCTGTGGTTCGCCATCAAGGCCGGGGGCGCCGCACACAACCACGCCCACATGGATGCCGGCTCGTTCGTGCTGGATCTCGACGGCCTGCGCTGGGCGAAGGATCTGGGCATGCAGGACTACAACTCGCTGGAGAGTCGCGGCATCGATCTGTGGAACATGAAGCAGGCCTCGCCGCGCTGGAAGGTATTCCGTCTGGGGAGCGAGGCGCACAACACGCTCACTCTGAGCGGCCAGCCACACCATGCCAGTGCCATGGCCACGCTACGCATGACGGGCGCGCACGAAGCGCTGATCGACCTGGCCCCGGTGCTGGGCGTAAAGCAGGCCACGCGCCGAGCCCGCTTCGCCGGCGATGACGTGGAACTGGAAGACCGTATTGCGGGCGCAACGCCCGGCCGCGAAATCCGCTGGGCCATGTGCAGCGAAGCCGAGATCCGCATCGAGGGCAGCACGGCCATCCTCACGCAGAAGGGCAGAACCCTGCGCGTGCGCTTTGCCGGCCAACAAGTAAAACTTGCCGTGCAGGATATCAGTGCGCCGCGCAGCGAGAATGACCCGCCCAATCCAAACACCCGCCAGCTCGTCGCGACCGCGCCGGTCGCAAGCGACGGCGGCTGGCAACTGACCGTGAACTTTTCTCGCACCTGACCAGGACCTGCCATGCCACTCTTTGATCACTGCGCCCAGCTCAAGCCCCTCGCCGCCGCTGGCCCGCGTGCGGCCAGATCTGTTGAGCCAGCGGAAATTGCTGATGCAGAGCAGCTTCGAGACTGTCTCGCGGGGCAAGATATACCGACATCCTTTCAAGGACGAGGAGAGGAAATTCAACCGCACGACCTGAAGTATCCTTGCGTTCTACACTATGCTCACCGGCGGAAAAGATGGGGGTCAAGAAAAGCATGTACGATGAGAAAGGGACGGTTTAAAATCCGCGCTTACCGAAATGGAACGCGAGTCCAAAAATGGCCAAGAAAGCTCCCGCGAAGTCTGCCCGTGTCCCTCTTGTCAGTGCGGCAGTGAGGGTTCTTGCCGTTCTTGAAAAACTGTCCCGGCAACGCACCATCGGACTCGAAGAGCTCTCCCGCGAAATACAGTTGGCTAAACCGACCGTTTACCGCTTTTTGCTGACCCTGCAGGAACTGGGCTATGCCCGCCGGGCGGAAAACGATCGCTGGGCGATCACCCTGAAGATGTTCAACGTCGGTTCGCGCGCGCTCGACCATCTTGATCTGCATGCCGCCGCACGCCCTGTTGCCGAGGAGCTTTCCGACGAGCTCGGCGAGACCGTCCACATGGGCGTGCTCGACGGAGACTCGGCCGTCTATGTGCTGAAGATCGAGTCCAAATACCAGATCCGCATGTACTCCCGCGTCGGCCGCCGCATGCCTTTGTACTGCACGGCGATCGGCAAGACCCTGCTCGCCTACATGAGCGACGTGGAGCGCGAAGCCGCGCTGACCGGCGTCAAGCTCACCGCCTTCACCAAAAACACCATCACTTCGCGCGCCGCGCTCAATGCCGAGTTCGCGCAGATTCGCAAGCAGGGCTATGCCCTTGACGACGAAGAACGCGAGGAAGGCCTGCATTGCATCGGCGCACCGATCTTCGACTTCACCGGGGCCGTCGTCGCCACGCTCTCTGTCTCCTGGCCCGGTTTCCGCTACGGACGCGGCGAGGAGGCAGACAAGATCGACAAGGTCAAGGCTGCGGCCGCGCGCATTTCTTCCATTCTCGGCTACGAACCCTAACCCGTAACGGAGCACTTACACCGGTGAAAGCCTTTCACAACTCCGCATTGCTTTGCCGAGAATCTATAAATGGAACATCGTTCCAAAATTATTGAATACGCTGCAAAGTTGGTGTAAAGTCATTTTTGTCAGGTGGTCAGACCACTACCACGGTCCACCCGATCCACCCCAAGCCTGCAATCATTCACAAATCGGGGTGTCTTATCGCAACTGTGTCAATTTTGGATAGCCAGAATGATGAGTACTTCTTTCTTTCACGACGCCGACATTGCTCTCGAAACCATCGAGGAAGGCCGCGTAGCCCGCAAAATCAAGGCCCACGGCGGCAGCCTGATGGCCGTCGAGGTCATGTTCACAGCCGGTGCCATCGGCTACGAGCATCGGCATGTCCATGAACAGGTTTGCTACTGCCTGTCCGGCGAATTCGAATTCACCATCGAGGGGCAGAAGACCCGCCTGAAAGCCGGTGACTCGGTCTACGTTCCGTCGTCCGTACTGCACGGCGCGCTCTGCATCAGCGAAGGCCGGCTACTCGACATCTTCACGCCGCAGCGTGAGGACTTTCTCAAGAAGTAATCAGGAGATCACACAATGAAACTGGATATGCGTTACGGGCATCACCCGGAAGACGTCAAGCATTACGATACGGAAACCCTGCGCCGCCATTTCCTGGTGGAAAAGATCTTCGTCACCGGAGAATTGACGCTGGTTTACACCCACGTTGACCGCGTAGTCTTCGGCGGCGCCGTGCCGACCACGCAAGCGTTGTCCCTCGAAGGCGGCAAGGAATTCGGCACGCCGAACTTCCTCGACCGCCGCGAACTCGGCGTCGTCAACCTCGGCGAGTCCGGCCGCGTGATCCTCGACGGCAAGGCTCATGCCCTGGCCAACGGCGATGGTCTCTACGTCGGCATGGGTACCAAGGCGGTGTCCTTCGAGAGCGACAACCCCGCGCAGCCGGCAAAGTTCTACGTCATGAGCTGCCCGGCGCACGCCACCTACCCGACCGTGCATATCACCCGAGCCACGGCCAACCCGAAGAAGCTCGGCGCACCGGAAACCTGCAACGTGCGCACCATCTACCAGTACGTGCACCCGGCCGTGTGCCAGAGCTGCCAGCTGGTCATGGGCGTCACCGTCCTCGAACCCGGCAGCGTGTGGAACACCTACCCGCCGCACACGCACGAGCGCCGCATGGAGGTCTACCTGTACTTCGGCATGGCCGACAGCACGCGCGTCTTCCACATGCACGGGCAGCCCACCGAGACGCGCCACATCGTGATGGCCAACGAACAGGCCGTCATCTCCCCGTCGTGGTCGATCC
>CAZCJW010000179.1:0-6392 GCA_964499185.1 uncultured Propionivibrio sp.
TCCTTCATCTCCGGATCGGCCATCATCTCCTGGGCCGATTGCAGGTCAACCTCTGTTTGCTGCCAATTCTTGTACAACGCCACCACCGGGCCTAGCTCGGCATGCTCGCGCGTCATCTTGCGGTACTGGTCCATGTCGCGCGTGGCCTCGCCGCTGGCCAGGATACGGTCAAGCTCGTCGAGGCGACCGACGAGGTTCTCCAGTTTGTCGCGGATGCTTTGTTTCATCGTCAGTCAATCATCAGTGTTGTTCGCGATGCAGATTGAACATCCGGGTCACCAGCGCCTGCATCTCACCACGGTCGGCCTCGGACTGGTTCAGCGCCTGCGTTGGCGCATGGAGGTATTTATTGATCAACCGATGCGAGAGATGTTCCAGCACGGCGGCAGGATCTTCTCCTTTGGCCAGCAGCTTCATCGCGTGTTCCATTTCATGCCGGCGCATGCGCTCGGCGCTGTCACGCAGTGCGCGAATGACAGGCACGCTTTCCCGCGTCTGCAGCCATTGCAGGAAGTCTTCCACCCGCCCGTCGACAATCGCTTCCGCATCGACCACTGCCGATTGGCGTGACTCAAGCCCGGACTCGACGATCTGCGCCAGGTCGTCAACGGTATACAGGAACACGTCGTCCAGTTCACCGACTTCGACTTCCACATCGCGCGGTACCGCCAGATCAACCATGAAGATCGGACGGTGACGACGGAGTCGGACTGCGCGTTCGACCAGACCCAGGCCGATGATCGGCAACTGGCTGGCGGTGCAGGAAACGACGATGTCGAACTCGGCCAGGCGCTCCGCCACGTCCTCCAACCGGATGGCTGAAGCGCCGTACCGCTCGGCCATCTCACGCCCGCGATCGATGGTACGGTTGGCGATGACGATCTGCTTCGGTTTCTGCGCCGCGAAGTGCGTGGCACACAGGCCGATCATCTCTCCGGCGCCGATGAACAGCACCCGCTGCTCGGCAATGTTGCCGAAGATGCGCTCCGCGAGATGCACCGACGCCGCGGCCATGGACACGATATTGGCACCGATGGCCGTGGTCGAGCGGACGTCCTTGGCTACCGAAAACGATTGCTGGAAAAGCTTGTTCAGCGTAGTACCGAGGGCGCCGACTTCACGGGCAATGCGCACGGCCTCTTTCATCTGGCCGAGGATCTGGGGCTCTCCGAGCACCATCGAGTCCAGCCCGCTGGCGACGCGAAAGGCATGGCGAACGGCTTCGCGATCCGGATGCGTGTAGAGATAGGGCTCAATGTCCCCCAGCGACAGGCGACGGTACTGTGCCAGCCAGCGCGCGGCGACCTGCGGGTCATCGGCCTGGCAATACAGTTCAGTGCGATTGCAGGTCGACAGGATTGCTGCCTCGACCACTTTGCCGCTGCCCGACAGATCGGCCAGCGCCCGACGCAACTCCTCGGCATGAAACGCCACCTGCTCGCGAACCGTGAGCGGCGCCGTGCGGTGATTGATACCGAGAGTAAATAGCGCCATGCCGTGGGATCAGTTGAAAAAATCGAGGCCCGAATGCCTTTAAGGAGGGGGCAGATTATATCACCGCCCCTCCGCGCACCCCCGGACGGGATCAAGGGCGAAGCCGCCCGACTTGATCTTCTGGCTCGGCGTCAGGAAGCCGGATGCCGCAATTCGCGGAATCGATTCAACGAATCCCGCACCACATCGTGCAGGTTCTTGTGCGCCGTCAAGCGCGAGCGCAACCAGTCGGCATCCGACGTCCCCGAGAACAACGACCGGCGCAGCACATCGAGCCACCGTTGGCACCCCAACTCCTGGGCTTCCTCGCCGAGAACGTCCAACAAACTCGAGAGCGACTCTCTCAGTCCATTTTGTCGGCGCTTCTCCGGACAGGAAATCTGCGCATCGAAACCATACCGGCACGCCTGAAATTTGTTGTAGCGCGCCACCTGCAGCGCCTGGACGGGGTGGAAATCGGGTCGCTCGCGCAGCAGCTTACGGGCCAGACACTGAGCGAGCGCTGCCAACGCCGCGGCCTGCACGATGCTTAACGGAGTATCGCAGACACGGATCTCCACGGTGCCGTATTCCGGTTTGGGACGGATATCCCAGTACAGGTCCTTGATGCTGGCGACGATGCCACAATCGCGGAGGAAGTCGTAGTGCGCCTGAAAATCGTCCCAATCGGCCAACGCGGGGCATTGCCCGCTCAAAGGAAAGGCGGACACGGCATTCAGTCGTGCCGACTGGAAATAGGTATCCACGCCGTCGACGTACGGCGACGATGCCGACAGGGCGATGAAGAACGGCACATACGGGCCGAGCGCCTGCGTCAGCCAGATGGCGTCGTCCGCAGTTGCGCATCCGATATGGATGTGCTGGCCGAATACCGTGAATTGCTTGGCCAGGTAGCCATAGCGCTCGTACGTCTGTTCATAGCGTTCGCCCGGCGAGATGCGCCGCTCTGGCCACGAATGGAAGGGATGCGTACCGCCGCCGCAAACGGCGATGTTGTTGCGTGCGCACTGATCGACCAGGACGCCGCGCAAGCAGTCCAGATCATCTGCAATGTCGTCTACCGAAGCACGCGCCAGCGTGTTGATCTCGATCATGCTTTCGGTAATTTCCAGCTTGATGTCGCCGTTGCGCCCGTCGTAATCCATGGCACGCAGCAGATCGGACGCCCCGCGTGTGAGATCGAAATCGCGCGTGGTCAGCAATTGCAATTCCAGCTCGACCCCCAGGGTCAAGGGTTCGCTTTGGGTGAATTCAAGAACATCGCTCATATCACGCCTCCAGGCGCTACTTTTTCGTTGGCCGTTTCACCCGCGCGGTTGAGCGCGAAACGGCACAGAACAGGCCCCGCGATATCCATGATCGCCGCCGCGAAGAACGCCAGAACCAATGCGGACGGCCCGATTTCGGGGTAAAGCCTCGCAATTTCGAAGGCCATGAACACGGCTGTCGCCGACAGCGGCTGGATGCCGACGCCTACCAGGAGACGCTTCTGCAGCGGCAGGCTACCGCCGGACAGTGCCAGGGATACCGACTTGGCCAACGCCCGCACCAGCAGCAGGCCGACCGCCTGCAGCCCCGTCAGCCAGGTGAAATCGCGCCACGGGAGCGACGCCCCGACGACCACGAAAAGGATGATGGCGAGCATCCAGTGCCCTTCCGGCAAGCTGGTGTAGCTGAGGATTTTCGCCTCGTCGCGCAAGGACAGGATCACCCCCATCAGGAACAGGGTAAGGAACACGGGAACGGCGAGCATGCGGGCCACGCCGACCGCCAGCAAGGCCATGGCCACGAGGACGAAGACCTGGGCCAGCGAGCGCTTGGGCAACAGCCCCGCAATCAACAACGCCAACCGAGAAATGAGCCAGCCGATCAGGCAGGCACCGCCGCCAGCCCACAATGGATGTATCAGGGTATTTGCCCAGTTATCGCTCTGTTGGGCATGCACAACACCCAGAACGATGACAAAGACGACGAACGACGCGGCTGAACTCAGCGAGGAGTAAAGAATGACGCGTTCAGTCACCTGCCCCTGCGCCCGCGACTCCTCGATGATCAGCAACACCACGGCCGGCGCCGAGGCCATGGTGACCGCCGCCGTGGCCGCCGCCCAGGCCGGAGGCAACCCGACGACGAGACTGGCGAAGAAATAGATGGCCAGGAACGACAGGACAATATCACTCACGTTGCCGCGCAGGAGATCCCGGTTTTTTGCCAGCCAGCGCAAATCGAGTCGCCGGCCCGCTTCGAGCAACAGGAGGCCATGCGCCGCATCGGCCATCGGCCGGATCTGGACCAGGATATCGGCGTTGATCCAGCCGAGCAATGGCGGCCCGAACACCGTGCCGGCAATGACATAACCCAGCACGCGCGGCCAGCCCCAGTGCGCCCGCAACCACTCGGCGACCAGCAGACCGGTCACCAGCAACAGGCTGAGCAAGGCCAGCGTATCGAACCGCCCGGGAAAGGACGGCAAAAAAAACAGGTGCCCCTGCAACACCGCCCAGGCATCACGGACGGGACCAAGTATCGAATCAACCATTAAGCACTACTCCGCAGATTGTTTTCCGCCACGTTCCGGCCAGCCGCTTCACCAGCGACGGCCGCGCGCGGCGTTAAGAAATTCGTCGAGGATGGGCGTGCAGTCGAGCAACTCAGACGCCCCCGGCGGATGAAATTCGGGGTGCCACTGAAGACCGAGCACGAAAGGTTTGCCTTCCAGACGAACCGCCTCGACCACCCCGTCCTCGGCGCTCGCCGCTTCGACCCGCAAGCCCCGCCCGAGAGCCTTGATCGACTGGTGGTGAATCGAGGTCACGCGCCCGCTTTCCACCCCTGGGTACAGCCGTGACAAGCCCGACTCCTTGCCCCAGGTAATGGCGTGCGAGTGGCGATCATAATCGTCATGCACGTGCGACACGGCGTTCTCGACCTGTGAGGCGATGTCCTGGTACAAGGTGCCCCCCAATGCCACGTTTATCAGTTGCGCGCCCCGGCAGATACCGAGCACGGCCTTCCCGGACTCCATAAACTCGTGCAGCAATTCCATCTCGTAGGCATCGCGCACGCGATCCCCGGCCCAATCGGGATGCAACGGTTCTTCGCCATAACACTGCGGACTGACATCGGACCCTCCCTGAAGCACCAGGCCGTCCAGATACTCGGCGTAATCGCTGAGGCGGATATTGCTGCGATAAACGAGACCATCCCCGCTGACCGACGGAATCATGAAAACCATGACGTCGCGCGACATAACCCAATGCGCGACCGATTGTTCAAGATACTGCAGCGATTTGGACTGGATTCCCTTGGCGCCGGCCTGCGGATGATAGATCCTGGCCGAGAGGCCGATGCGTAATGGACGCTTGCTCATGATCAACACGACCTCCCTTCCGGATTCGGACCGCCTTGGTACAGCGACGGCAAGTCATGCGACACCCGAATCAGATTGACAGAAAGATTGGAGAGACGTCCCGTAACGCGAGCAGTTCGTTCCGGAACACGTTCCTGTTAGAAAGCACAAGCACCGGTTTCATCGCATCTTCGTTTACCGGCGAGCATCACAAAAAAGAAGGGGACGTGATCCCCGATAGCTCCACTAACGAACAGGCGCAAAGTTAATCGAATAAACTCCATCGTGCAACCCCTGCCCTTCAGCACCCCTGCCCTTCGAACTCATCCAGCCACAGGCTGTTCAGGCAATCCACCCGCCTGCTCGCGCATCCACGACACGAACTGGCTGACCTCTACACGCTGCGCGTGGCGCGCCGGATAGACCATGAAATGCGCCTCGATGGACAGCGACCATGCGGGATGGAAGACCGGACGCAAGCGCCCGGCCTCGATATGCGATGCGGCGATCCTGTCGCTTTCCAGCGCGACGCCGAGCCCTTGCACAGCCGCTTCGAGCGACATCGACGCGCGGTCGAAGCGGAAGGCGAAACGGTCGGGCGTACCGATGATGTTGCGACTGGCGAACCACGCCGGCCATTGGACCAGGCTGACGGTTGACTGGATGAGCGGGCGCTGCAGCAGGTCGGACGGGACGTGCACGGGCTGCCGCGCCAGCAGATCGGGGCTCGCCAGCGGCAGGATGTGTTCCTCGAAGATCGGCTCGACCACCAGATTCGGCCATTCCGGAATCCCGTAGCGGATATCCACGTCAACATGCCCCAGCACGAAATCGGAATGCACCGGCGATGCCGAAAGCGATAGCGATATGTCGGGAAACGCGCGCACGAACTTGCCCAGGCGCGGCATCAGCCACAGGCTGGCAATGCTGGTGCTCGTATGCACGTACAGCGTATTGCGCACACCTTTGCGGATGTCGTTGGTGGCGTTGCCGATCGCCCCGAGCGCGGCGGCTACGCGCCCGAGATAGCTCTCCCCGGCATCGCTGAGGACAATGCCGCGCGGGTTTCGTTCGAAGAGCAGGAAGCCGAGGAACTGTTCCAGTTTGGCAATCTGGTGACTGACCGCCGACGGCGTCAGATGCAACTCCTCGGCGGCGCGCGCGAAGCTCAGGCGGCGCGCTACTGTCTCGAAAGCCACCAGTGCCGAAAGGGGAGGAAGGTCGGTACGCAATCAGTCACCTCATGAAAAAATTTCAGCAGGTATTAAAAAAACAGCGTTTGTATTCAAGATACAACGCGAGGATTATCTTCGCCAACACAAAACAAAATCAACGACACGGAGGTCGGAGAGCGGTTTTGCCGCTTATGCCTGCTAGTGATTCCTGTCTGAAATACCAAGGTTGCAGCGAACGATCGCTCAACACGCACATACGAAAGGATCCATAATGAATTTTCAAACCGGAGTTGGCCAGCGGACGGCAGTTGTCACAGGGTGTGCCTCGCCTCGCGGGATCGGTTTTGCCGTAGCACGCCGCTATGCCCAGGAAG
>CAZCJW010000180.1:0-6326 GCA_964499185.1 uncultured Propionivibrio sp.
GGGGGCTTCGATCAGAAGGCGTGAATAGATAAAAATCCACCACTTAGGCGCAAAGAAGCAAAGGTTACGCAAAGGGAGCCCCAAACAAAGGCTTCCTTTGCATCTTCGCGGGTGGTGTTGCGTTTTCGCATGAAAACGCCCTGATCACCCCTCAACACCCGGAATGGCGAAATAGTTCTTCGCGTTGTTGTAGCAGATATCCTGCACCATGGCCCCGAAGGTATCGAAGTCGGGCGGAATCTCGCCGGATTCCATCCAGCCGCCGACGAGGGCACACAGGATGCGCCGGAAGTATTCGTGACGCGGGAAGGACAGGAAACTGCGCGAATCGGTGAGCATGCCGACGAAGCGCGAGAGCAACCCGAGATTGGCCAGACTGACCATCTGCCGGCGCATGCCTTCGATGTGGTCGTTGAACCACCAAGCCGAGCCGCACTGGATCTTGCCGGGAATCGAACCGTCCTGGAAGCAGCCCATCACCGTGCCGAGCACTTCGAGGTCGTTCGGGTTCAGCGAGTAGAGGATGGTCTTGGGCAGCAGGTTGTCGGATTGCAAGGCATTGAGGAACAGCCCCAGTTTCTCGGCGATCGGCCGGTCGGCCACGGCGTCGAAGCCCGTATCCGGGCCGAGTTTCCGGAACATCGGGGAATTCAGGTTGCGCACGCACGCCATGTGCAGCTGCATGGCCCAGCCGCGACGGGCATTCATGCGCCCGATTTCAAGCAGCAGCCCGGTCTTGAAGGCTTCGGCTTCTTCCGCTGTGGGCACCGTGCCTTGGATGAATTTATCGAAGAGCCCCCCAAGCGCCTGATCGGAAACGAACACGGCAAACGGCGAAACCAGCGCATGGTCGGAAGCACGGCAGCCGAGCGCATGGAAGGCGTCGTGGCGTTTCTGCAACGCGGCGACAAGGTCCGTGTAGGAGCCGATGGAGATGTCTGCGGCGGCGCCGAGCCTGACCAGATATTCTTTCCAGACGACGGGATCATCCACGGCCAGAGCCTTGTCCGGACGGAAGCTGGGCACCATCACCGGCTGGCCGGCCTGGCGGGCCTGGCCATAAGCGATGTGGTATTCGAGGGAATCGGCCGGATCGTCGGTGGTGCCAATGGCCCTGACCTTCATCCTTTCAAGCAGCGAACGGGCACCGAATTCCGGTTTGACCAGCGAAGCATTACAGACATCCCAGATCATCGGCGCGGTTTTCTCGTTGAGCGGCAGATCGATGCCGAAATAGCGCTGCAGCTCGAGGTGCGTCCAGTGGTACAGCGGATTGCCGATCAGTTTGGGTACGGTTCGCGCCCAGGCCAGGAAGGTCCGGTAGTCAGCCGGATGCCCGGTAATGTCTTCTTCCGCCACGCCGTTTGAGCGCATGGCACGCCATTTGTAGTGATCGCCGCCGAGCCAGGCGTGTGCCAGATCGCGGAAGCGGGCATTGCTAGCCACGTCGGCCGGCGGCAGATGGCAGTGGTAGTCGATGATCGGCATCTGCGCCGCGTAATCGTGATACAGCCTCTGCGAACAATTGTCTGGCAGAAGGAAATCGGCATTCATGAAAGGCTTCATATTGACTCTCCGATTGATCAGAACATTTTGGCGCACTGTTTGGAATGCAGATCAGAAATAATCTTGCCATCCCGATTTATGGACCGGATGCGTAGCCGGCCTCTTTAGCCTTCAAATTATGATGAGGAAGAGCAATTCGATCCAATGCTATAAAGGAACGGCCCCATACGAAAACGGTATGTGCCCGCTACACATCGCCCCGCGGTGGTTATTGCTCTGATCCGACTCCCGCGCATGCGCTTCGCCTTCAACAGCGTCGGCGACTTCAACGAGACAGTCGATCAGCTGGAAAACTTGAAACCCAGAGGAAACCATCGAAACGATCACCATCCAGGAACACCCAGAGGAAAATGCGTCGGGAATCGCCTTCGCCGCTGAGCGAGACCTGCGCCTCTTCAAAATAGTACGACCATACCGTCCGCGCCTGGGTATTGAATGGGAGCAATTCTCGCCCACTGCCGAGCGGCTCCCCCAGAACATCGCGGACATCCTTTCGCGTCGAATGCCCCACGGCCAACCTCGACTCAATTAACGAAGGAACAACCGGAGATCCGGCACGGACCTTGATTTCTCCGCAACCTGCAAGCAATGCCGATACCGCCAGAGCACCAACCAGAATTTGCCGAAAGTGGGCCAGCATTTTCATCGCCGCTTGCCCCCCGTGTACTCCTGAAGATTGACTGCATCAGCAAACCACATATATCCGTCATAGACATCGCCAGAGAAAAAAACCAACAGCATGGAAAAGCGAATATCCATGCCTTCGCTGACGCTGTGTTCGTAAAACCAGACCTCCTGACGGCTGGATGAGGGACTCAAATGCGCTGCACCATGACCGCGAGGTTCGCCAAGGGTGATCAGGACATCATTTCTGGTCGAGACATGTGGAGTCAGCAATTCCAGGCGTTCCACCCTCGGCGGGGCACCCATTTCCAGGCGAGTGGCGCACCCGTGGAGGGACGCCAGCACAAGGAACGCGATCAAGAGGATTGAGCGTCCGGAAATCGACTTCATCGCTCGACCTTCCCTCGCAGACTATCCTTGACCCACCCCGTCGCTGCTTCCGCGTTAGAAAACCACATGAATCCATCAAAGAGACCGTCACGAAGAAACAACAACAGGATCTGCTGCCGCATTTCCAGATCAAATTGCCCTTTCGAGCTCTTGATTCCGGTAAGTTCGATATCTTGATAGAACCACATTTCCAGCGGACGCTCCTGTACGCTCGCCAAGAATACGGCCCCCGACCCTGTCGGCGCACCCAGGACTCGCCTTACATCTTCTTTCGTCGAACGTCCTTTCTCGAGCTCGGTTTCGATGCGCCTTGTATCGCGAAATGCTTCGACCGATGCAATTCTTTCAGGTGCTTCGGCGCAAGCGGCAAGGGCAATGACCAAGGCTGGAATCAACACAGCGTTGAGCCCGGAGCGGATTGACATCCAACACGCCTGGATCGTTGCCAAGACTCAATCTCCCTGGTGAATTTTTTCTGCCAGGACAGCCGTGACGGCATGACCGAAACGCTCACATCCGATGGCCTCATGGACGGAAGGCATAGCGAAGGGAAGCACCGCGAAAATCGCGAACCACGATACTCCCGAAGCTTCAACGCCTTCCGAGAGCTGCTCTAATCTGGCACGCAAATCGACAATCAAGGCAGAAAGACGCGATTGGTGATCCCACCATAAAAGACCAAAGCACCCACCCCCACCGTATCCTCCAGCGCATCCAACACCTCCCTGCGTTTCGGAGGTTCGGGTTTCCCCGCCGACGATGGCCAGATAATCGATGCGTGCTGCCTCAATACGCTCCCGGAATCGTGGATCAGGAATCAACGAACGCAATGTCTCGATGCGACGGGGAGCAGCTCGCGCATCGAGATCCGGAAAGACAGCGGCGCGAAAATCGCTCCCGGTCATTACTCGCAACGCAAACTTCCTGACGGAGGCAGCACTTTTGACACAGGCGGCGAATTGCTCCTCTACGACGCGCTCTTCCTGACGCCTTTCCCAAACAAACCCTCGCGAATCCTCTTCGACCCAGGTCCGGTTAACAAGAACAGCAACAGTTGGGGGAGTCGCCATTTCCGAACTTGCCAGGCTCGCGCAACCAGCCACCCAGATCAGAAGAATGACCGGAATCAGTTGAACGCGCAGAGCGTTTGAAAAACAACACCCGTCTCGCCGCCTCATGTCTCGCTCCCTATTTTCAAGCATAGGACGGACAAGCAGATTGTCTACCGCAGTTGCAACACCGTGCGGCCTTCTTTCAAGGCTGCTTTGCTTTACCTTACGTAAACCGGCGACAGCTTTCCTTGCACTATGACCCGCAGTGGATCAACCGCCTTATGTGTAGCGGCCAACATCGAGTTTTTCCTGTCGGAACGAAGGCCGATGAATCCTCAAGACCGTGCTGTAGCGAGTCCTTGCAGCGAATTACCGAAACACCCTTTGGGGCATGGCCGGGTGCTGCTATATTGAGGCCGTGACGGGTTTGCCGGGGAAATACACCATGGATGTCAGGCGGCTGAAATATTTCATCGTGACTGCGGAAGAACGGAGCATCAGCCGGGCGGCAGAACGGCTGCACATAACGCAGCCGCCGCTGACCCGACACATCCAGTCGCTGGAGGAAGAACTCGGCGTCCTGCTATTCACCCGCACCAGTTGGGGCGTCGAGCTGACCCAGGCGGGGACGGCATTGCTCAAGCACGCCCACAACATCAGCGCACACATCGAGCTGGCCACCGAACAGATCCGCCGCGTCGCCAGCGGCCAGGCCGGGCGGATCGACATCGGTGTTTTCGGTTCCGCCATGCTGAGCATCATCCCGAAACTATTGAGCTCATTCTCGGCCACCCATCCGGACGTAAAAATCGTGCTGCACAACACGCCGAAGGAGCGCCAGATCGGTGCCCTGCACCAGGGACGCATCCTGGTTGCCTTCGATCGTTACCTCCCCGAATTCCCCAACATTCACTCGGAGCTGGTCTGCCGAGAACGGCTCTGGGTGGCCTTGAATCACAGCAACCCGCTGACCCGCCTGCCGCAGATCGGCCTGAACGACCTGCGCAACGAACCGCTGATCGACGAACAGGATCAGAGCGTGTTCATCGCTTGCCGGGAACTTTTCAAGATCCACAGCTTCGAGCCCATCGTGGTGCAAAAGGCCGCCGACCTGATTTCGGCGGCCATCATGGTCTCCGGCGGTTTCGGCACAGCATTGCTGCCCGAATCGATTCTCAACCTGAAACTGCCCAATGTCGTTTATCGGCCGCTAATCACCAACGTCGACTGCATGATCGACCTGCATTGTGCCTATCGCAAGGACGAGGAGTCGCCCTTGCTGGAAGAGTTGCTGGCCTGCGTCCATGCGTTCTCGCGCGCTCAAGGAACCGCCGATGGAGTAGGCGCATCGAGGTTTCAGGATGGCACAGCGCCACCAGAAATGACTTGAAGCATCGGAGGGCATACCCCATACCACTAAAGGCATGGCGATCATGCTTAATAGCATTGGATGGAGATTGGCTTCTTCACGATAATCGCCCCGACTTGAACATTTGCTGTACGCACGTGCGCGGAAAAGCGCGCCAGCAGAGGGAACAAATGGATCAGACGATTCGCTGGGGAGTCATGGGTTGTGCCCGCATTGCACGCATGCAGGTCGTCCCGGCCATTTTGCGCTGCCCGAACGCCCATCTGCAGGCGATCGCCTCCCGTGACGCGGAGAAACTGGCCGAATTCCGGTCCTCGTTCGGCAACTTCACTCCCCACGACAGTTATGAGGCACTGATCCGCGATCCGGCGGTCGACGCCGTCTATCTCCCGCTACCCAACTCCCTGCACTGCGAATGGGCCATCCGCGCCATGCGCGCCGGAAAACACGTGCTGTGCGAAAAGCCGCTGGCATTGAATGCCGGTGAAGCCGAGGAGATGATCCGGACATCGCACGAGTGCGGCGTGCTGCTCATGGAAGCTTTCATGTACCGCTATACCGACCGCATGCGCAAAGTTCATGGCGTGCTCGAGAGCGGCGTGCTCGGACCAGTCCGCAGCATCAATTCGACCTTCCGCTTCTTCCTCGACCGGCAGAACACGATCAAGGAAAAACCGGAACTCGGCGGCGGAGCCTTGTACGACGTGGGCTGCTATCCGCTGAACCTGATCGGCCTTGTCACGCAGTCCGAACCGGTGTCGATTGCCGTCGAGTGCGACACGCCACACGGAGTCGACGTCAACCTGTCAGCCATCCTGCGCTACGCCGACGGTCTGGTCGCCACGTTGCATTGCGGATTCAACGCATTCGGCCGGATCTACAGCGAGATTGTCGGCACGGACGGGGCACTGCTGATCCCCGACACGTTTCTCGACGATGCCGGTGAAATCACGCTGCAGACAAGACAGGGAAACCAGTCGATCGCCGTAACCCAGTCGGACCGCTACGGTGAGGAAATCCAGGACTTCAGCGCCTCCGTCATTGAGAAACGCATGCCAAAGCTAGGACTGGAGGAGTCATTGCGGAACATGCGCATCCTGGATCGCATTTTGGAGAAAATCCGCTGAACGCCGACCAGCGACCAGCGGACAGACAAGAGTCAACCATCGAACGGAGGTCAGCCTTACATCTGTCGATCAATAAAAACAAAAAATGGAATATCGTTCCAAAAATATCTTGAACACCGATTCTGCTTGTCGTATATTGCAATACAACTTGTGCGGTTACAGACCATTACAAAAGCCGGCGGTCCGCAAAAGTGATTT
>CAZCJW010000181.1:0-6306 GCA_964499185.1 uncultured Propionivibrio sp.
GCGGCTTTCTTGGCGACAGGTTTGGCGGCAGCGGCCTTCGGCGCGGCGGCTTTCTTGGCGACAGGTTTGGCGGCGGGTTTTGCGGTCGCTGCGGGTTTCTTTGTGCTTGTTGCCATGGTCAACCTCCTTAACGGGTTCAAGGAATACATCACGCTACATCGGGTTGTGGGACACTACAGAAACACGATCCGAGATAAGCCGGACCATTCAACAGGCGCCCAGGTGCGGCGCTGATCGAATCCTTGGGTGGCGGTGTTCGCCTGAATGCAGAAGTTGAATTTCTGGTTGCCGAATGGCGCAAGTGAATGATGGTGCCAGGCTCGTTCAAGGAGTCGTGGGCTGCCAGCATGTCCGGCAGAGTCGTGTGAGCGTTGCGAGTATGCAATCTTGTTACATCCGTCACTCATTCATCACTAAACCATCAGTGTCTGTCAATTTTCGGTCGACGTGCCGAGAAGCACGGCGGCCAGAACAAGCGGGCTACTATATATTGTGTTGCCACTTGAAATTTTGACTAATTGTAGTAATCGGAACTGCTTGACGCAAGATGTTTTTTGTGAAACATGTCTTATGTCATAACGCCTGTCGCAATTCCCCAACGCTTTGGAAACTGCCCTGGCGATGATCGGGACTGGCTCGTTATCGTTGCGCTCCGGGAAGCCAGGTCCAAGGAAAAGTGATGTCGAAGCGGGTTATGACTTGGGAATTCAACTGCGGTCGCGATCGGCCGGACTACTTTGTTGTCAAGCGCGGAGGAATTTCGTCGGAGACCAGCTTGTGCCATGCGAAACAGGGTCCGGGATCGGTCTTGCGTGTGGGCGCAATGTCGGAGTGTCCAGCCAATGCCTCAATCGGGTAATGCTTGCCTAGCAACCGGGTCAGCCAAAGTAACCGAGCGTACTGTGCTTCCTCGAACGGCAGCTCGTCGCATCCTTCCAGCTCTATGCCGATGGAGAAGTCGTTACAGCGCTCGCGGCCGTTCCAGTTTGATACTCCGGCATGCCATGCGCGTTGGTTGCACGAGACGAACTGGATCAGTTCTCCGTTTCTGCGAATCAGAAAATGCGCCGAAACCTGCAGTGCGCAGATGTTGGCGAAATAGGGGTGGGCATCGGGATCCAGAGTATTGGTAAACAGGTGGATGATGTCGTCGCTGCCGAATTGCGAGGGCGGCAGGCTGATAGCGTGGATCACGACCAGGGAAATGGTTTCTCCAGTCGGACGGTCGTCGCAGTTGGGGGAGGGGATGCGGTGCGCCTCGGCGATCCAGCCGTTTGTCATTGTCGCGTCGGAGTTCATCCTGCACTTTCCTCGATGCCGAGCCTCTCGATCCTGTAGCGCAGAGAGCGGAATGTGATACCAAGCTGCCTGGCAGCGGCCGTTCGATTGAACCCCGTTTTGGTGAGAGCTTCGAGAATGGCCTGTTTCTCGACCCGGTTAATGTGGTCGTCCAACGTTTCGCCTGACATACTGCCTCCGCTCTCGCTGTCGACGGCAGCAGCGAGCTGAAGGTCGTCGAATCCGACCTGGCTGTCGACGCACAGGGCCGTTGCGCGCTCCAGAATATTCTCGAGCTCGCGGACGTTGCCGGGGTAGGAATATTTGCAAAGCGCCTGCATGGCCTCGTCGGTCAATGCGGGGCGGTTGTCCGGGCTGATGCGGGCGAGCAAGGCCTCGACGAGTTGGGGTATGTCCTCCTGGCGCTCACGCAGGGAGGGCATCCTTAACTCGATTACATTGAGACGGTAGTAGAGGTCCTGCCGGAACGTGCCGCCTTCGACGCACTCCTTGAGTTTCCGGTGAGTTGCGGAAACGATCCGCACATCGACGGCTTCCTCGATGGCGCTGCCGACCTTGCGTACCTTCTTCTCTTGAATGGCACGCAGGAGCTTGACCTGCATGGGCAGGGGGAGGTCAGCGACTTCGTCGAGGAACAGCGTGCCGCCGTTGGCTGCCTGGAAAAACCCCTCACGGTCGTTGTCGGCGCCGGTGAATGCCCCCTTACGATAGCCGAAGAACTCGCTTTCCATGAGGTTCTCCGGAATGGCTCCGCAATTGACCGGCACGAACGGGGCGTCCCGGCGCGAACTCTGGCGGTGAATCAGCCGTGCGGCCAGTTCCTTGCCGCTTCCTGATTCGCCGGAAATATAGACCGGAGCCTGGCTGCGCGCGAGTTTTCCGATCATTTCGCGGACTGTTGAAATGGCCGGAGAGCTACCGATCAGTTGGCCGCTGCTTTCGGCGGTGCTGCTCTCGGTCTTGTCTCTAGCGGCGCCAGATTGGGGGAGGTTGATGGCTGACTTGATCAGACTGCGCAACTGGTCGAGGGCGACCGGTTTTGCCAGGTAGTCGAAGGCGCCCGCCTTGAGGGCGGCGACGGCATTGTCGGCGCTGCCGAAGGCGGTGATTACCGCCACCGGTGTTTGGCCATATCGTGTCCCGATCAGGCGCACGATTTCCAGGCCTTCTCCGTCCGGAAGCCGCATGTCGGTCAGGCACAAGCTGTAACTTTCCTTCTCCAGGAGCTTCTTGGCTTCGGCGACGGTGCCGGCACAGTCTGCCGGCAATCCCATGCGCGCCAACGTCAGGTCGAGGAGTTCCCTGATGTCTTCTTCATCGTCAACAACCAGGACGCGCGGTGAATCGCCGCGTCTTCGCTCGCTCTTGTCTGTGGTCACTCGGTCGTCCTCCCGGATAGGCAGAAATCAGCACCGGTCTGGTTTCCCAATAATTCAAGCTGCGCACCGTTGGCGTCGCACAGTTCGCGTGCAATGTAGAGGCCGAGGCCGGTTCCTCGGCTGTGCGTGGTAAAGAACGGTTCGAAAATTTGCTCGCGGTGCGCCTCGTCCACTCCCTTGCCATCATCGATGACGTGCAGATCGACGCGATTCTCACGATTACCGTCCCGGACCACCAGACGAATGCTTCCCGTTTCCTTTCGTGAATGGCGCAAGGCGTTGCCGACGAGATTCCACAGTACCTGATGGAAGTGCGAGCGGTCGAAGACGATGATGGCTCGGCCGGAAATGTCGATCTGAACCACGCCGGAAGGGACTTCTTCCTTGACCATGAACTCTTCGACAAAAAGCGGCAGGGTCTGGCGCAGGTCGATCGACTCCCGATGAGCGCGGTCGCGCCGTCCCAATTCAAGAACGTCGCTCACAATGCGTTCGACACGCTGCGCGTTGTCGAGAACGATGCGCAGCAGGCGGTCATTGGTCGGGCTGGTTGTTTCTTCCCGCATCAGCTCTCCCGCGTGCTTGATGGCCGACAGCGGGTTCCTGATTTCATGCGCGATATTGGCCGTCAGTCGCCCGAGTGCGGCGAGCTTCAGTTGCCGTGCCTGTTCCTGCAAGCGGCCGAGATCTTCGAGGAGAACCAGGACGTCACCCTCGGAGCTCTCCGTCGATAAGAAGCGGGCCCTCAGGTGCATGCCGCTTGCCGGTGCCCGGACCATGACCGGGTCGTCACCGCCACGGGCGCACCAGATCTGGAAACTCTGCGCCAGTTCGGTCGAATAGCTGGCCAGCTTGCGATCTTTCGGGTCGCCCAGACCGAGCAATTGCTCGATGCGCGGATTGTGTTGCCGGATTCGTCCTTCCCGGTCGAGAACGAGAACGCCATCCTGCATTTCCTCGATGATGTGCTGGCTTATGATGGTCTGATTTCTGAGTTCCTCGCCGCGCTTACGGGCCAGTTCCTCGTTGGTGATGACGCGGTTGGCGAGAAGGCGCGCCGAGATGGCGACGGCGAAAAACCCTGTACAGAACAAGCCGGCCTGAAAGAAGTCGACGGCTTCGATCCCGTCTGCCAGCGCACGCAGGGATTGTTCGCAAAGCATGCCGAGCGTGGCCATCGCAGCGTAAAAAAGAACCAGTCGCCCCTGTCCGACGAGGCCCGCCCCGGCCAGCGTCACCAGGAGCATGATCCCGAGGCCGCTGCGCAGTCCGCCGCCGGCGTAGGAGAGCACGGTGAGGACGAGCACGTCCGTCAGCACCTGAACGGTTAATTGCCGATTGAAACGTCGCCGATAGAAATGCAGGGCAGCCAGCGATGCTGCTGTCGCCAGCAGGTAGAGGCCGGTGACGGCGAACTGATACGGACTCCGGTCCTGGCTCAGCAGGGAGAATGGCGATGTCTGGAAAAGGGATGAAGCGAAGAGCAATGCTGCGATGCACAGCCGATAGAGGTTGAAGTAACGCAGGGTCTTCCAGTGGGCTTCGGAGAACCGAAAAGTGTCGAGGCTGCCAGCCTTGTGCATGACGCCTCAGTCGTTTCGGTCTTGCGCTGCCTGATGATGCTCGGCGCAGCAATAATGACGGCCGCTGAAGCGAAGGCTTTCGCTCACAGGCAGATGAACGCCGCAGTATGCGCAGGAGACCATTTCTTCTGGCGCGCGTGCGGTGGGTGGCGATGGAGTTCTGTTCCGGCGGTTTCCGGAGATGCGCAGGATCCAGTAGATGATCAGAAACAGCCCGATCCAGAGCAGGTATTTCATGGCTTGAGTGGAGTTTTCCGGTTGCGGTCAAGCATAGCAGAAGGCAGCAGCGCCAGGCCTCGAAAATGGCATCTCCCGGATTCTTCTGACCTTTTTGTGATCCAACGGAGCCCAATAATTTGTGGGTCGGCAGGTAGGTTCCTGGGATGGTCTTGTCGGAGCAGATAAACAAAAACCCCCGTAATCCATTGATTTACGAGGGTTTTGTGTGGTCGGGGCGAGAGGATTCGAACCTCCGACTCCTACGTCCCGAACGTAGTACTCTACCAGGCTGAGCTACGCCCCGACCGGGGTTTGCCGTTGCTAAAATGACCGCGCAACTGCAAAGGCCGATAATTCTAGCAAAGAATCCTTGTATGTGGAAGCGGGAAGCGATTCGAGCGCGGCCGCTGCGCGTTCCGCTTCAGCCCGGGCTTGTTTTTGCGTGTGCTCGAGGGCGCCTGTCGCGCGGATTGCTGCCAGTACGGCAGGAAAATCCTCGCGTCCTCCGTGCTCAATGGCTTTGCGTACGCACTCCGCCTGCTCGGACGTTCCGTATTGCATGACGTGGATAAGGGGAAGGGTCGGTTTGCCTTCGGCGAGATCATCGCCGAGATGCTTGCCGGTTTCCGCCTCGGCTCCGGAGTAGTCGAGCACGTCGTCGATCAGTTGGAACGCCGTGCCGAGATGCGTTCCATAGTCGGCCATGGATCTTTCCATGTCCGCGTTGGCGCCGCCAATGATGGCTCCAAGTTGGGAAGCGGCCTCGAAAAGCTTGGCGGTCTTGTAGCGAATGACTTGCAGATAGCGCTCCTCGTCGACGTTCGCGTCGTGGCAGTTCATCAGCTGCAACACTTCGCCTTCGGCAATGATATTGGTTGCGTTCGACAGGACGCGCATGATGCGCATGTCGCCGACTTCGACCATCATCTGGAAGGAGCGGGAATACAGAAAATCCCCGACCAGTACGCTGGCCGCGTTGCCGAACAAGGCGTTGGCAGTTTCACGCCCGCGCCGGAGGTCAGACTCGTCGACGACATCATCATGCAGCAGGGTGGCCGTGTGGATGAACTCGATAATCGCGGCGAGTTCATGATGCTGCGATCCTCGGTAGCCGAGCGCGCCGGCGCTGAGCAATACGAGGGCCGGGCGTAGGCGTTTTCCGCCGGCGTTGATTATGTACTCGGCGACTTGCCTGACAAGAACTACTTCAGAGTGCAAACGCGAGCGGATCACCGCATCGACGGCCTGCATGTCGGGTCCGATCAGGTTGTAGAGGTGGTCGAGTTTCAACGCATTCCGCCTTGGAAAAAACCATGGAATCTTAGGGGGCGCCCACGGTCGGCGTCAAGGCGATAAGAATATCGCTCCGAACTCTTTGACGCGGCAGGGGAAATGCGTATAATGCGCGGTTCTTCGCTTCACTTTTTTCTTCGTTCTTTGGAGTCCAACATGTACGCGGTCATAAAAACCGGTGGCAAGCAATATCGCGTTGCCGCTGGCGAAAAACTGAAAATAGAACAGATACCGGCAGAAGTTGGCGCAGAAGTTACTCTTGACCAGGTGCTCATGGTTGGCGAGGGCGAGTCCGTGAAAATCGGTGCTCCGCTCGTTGCCGGTGCCGCAGTCAAGGCTACTGTGCTTTCGCAAGGCCGTCACGACAAGGTCAAGATCTTCAAGATGCGTCGTCGCAAGCATTACCAGAAGCATCAGGGCCACCGTCAGAACTACACTGAAATCCGCATTGACGGTATTTCGGCCTAACGGAAAGGAAACTGAAACATGGCACACAAAAAAGCAGGCGGCAGTTCCCGTAACGGCCGCGACTC
>CAZCJW010000182.1:0-6306 GCA_964499185.1 uncultured Propionivibrio sp.
CGCCGAGCCGCCTGCCCGAGTTCCAGGCCATGTGCGAGCGCGAGCGCTGCCCGTTCGCCGTGGTCGGCGTGGCGACGGACGACAACCGGCTGGTCGTCGCCGACCGGCATTTCGGCAACAACCCGGTCGATATGGACATGGACGCGCTGCTCGGCAAGCCGCCGCGCATGACGCGCGACGTGACGCACCTGCCGGCGGCAGACGTGCCGTTCGATCCGGCGTCGGTCGATGTCAAGGAGGCCGCCTACCGCGTGCTGCGCCTGCCGACCGTGGCCGACAAGACCTTCCTGATTTCCATTGGCGACCGCTCCGTCGGCGGTATGACGGCGCGAGACCAGATGGTCGGCCCGTGGCAGGTGCCGGTGGCCGACGCGGCGGTGACAACGATGGGCTTCAACACGCTGCGTGGCGAAGCCTTCGCCATGGGCGAGCGCACGCCGGTAGCGATCCTCGACGCGCCGGCCTCGGGCCGCATGGCTGTTGGCGAGGCGCTGACCAATATCGCCGCCGCCCGTATCGCCAAGCTTGGCGACGTCAAGCTCTCGGCCAACTGGATGGCACCGGCCGGCGTGCCCGGCGAGGATGCCCGCCTGTTCGACACGGTGCGCGCGGTTTCGGATCTGTGCCAGACGATTGGCGTGTCGATCCCGGTCGGTAAGGATTCCCTGTCGATGCGCACGGCCTGGGAAGAGGATGGCGAGAAGAAGCAGGTCGTGGCGCCGTTGTCGCTGATCGTCAGCGCGTTTGCGCCGGTGCAGGACGCACGGCGGACACTTACGCCGCAACTCAAGCTGGACGGGGGCGATACCGACTTGGTGCTGATCGATCTCGGCTCCGGGAGAAATCGCATTGGCGGGTCCGCGCTGGCGCAGGTGTTCAATGCGACGGGTTCGGACGTGCCAGATGTCGATGCGCCGGAAAAGCTCGTGGTGTTCTTCTCGGTCCTGCAGAAACTTGCCGCCGACGGGATGCTGCTGGCCTACCACGACCGCTCCGACGGTGGCCTGTTTGCGTGCCTCGCCGAAATGCTCTTCGCCTCGCGTTGCGGGGCGACCATCGACCTCGACGAACTGTGCGACGGCTCGAAGGGTGGCCAGATGCGCGCGCTGTTCAGCGAAGAACTTGGCGCCGTGGTGCAGATTCCCCGCGCGGTGCGTAATACGGTGCTGTCCACGCTGCAGATGGCTGGCCTTTGCGCCAGCGTGATCGGGGCACCCAACCGCAATGGCGAGTTTCACGTATTCTGCAAGAGGGAACAGGTGCTCTGCGAGAAGCGTGTTGACCTGCACCGCGCCTGGTCGGAAACCAGCTTCCGCATGCAGTCGCTGCGCGACAATCCGGAGTGCGCGCAACAGGAGTACGACCGCATCCTCGATGCGAAGGACAACGGGTTGTCGGTGGCGCTCACCTACGATCCGGCCGAGGATATCGCCGCGCCGTTCATCGCCACGGGCGTGCGGCCGCAGATTGCCATCCTGCGCGAGCAGGGGGTCAACAGCCAGATCGAGATGGCTGCGGCGTTCGACCGCGCCGGCTTTGCCTCGGTCGACGTGCATATGAGCGACATCCTGTCTGGCCGTGTCTCATTGGCCGGTTTCAAGGGTGCCGTGGCTTGCGGCGGCTTTTCCTATGGCGACGTGCTCGGGGCCGGCAAGGGGTGGGCGCGCACGATCCTGTTCAATCCGCGGGCGCGCGAGGAATTCTCGGCCTTCTTCGGGCGTGGCGATACCTTCGCGCTGGGAGTCTGCAACGGCTGCCAAATGATGAGCGCGCTGAAGGATCTGATTCCGGGTGCCGAAGCCTGGCCGCGCTTTGAGCGCAACAAGGTCGAGCAATTCGAAGCGCGCTTCACCATGGTTGAGCTGCCCGAATCGCCGTCGCTGTTCTTCGCCGGCATGGCCGGCAGCCGCATGCCGATCGTCGTCTCGCACGGCGAGGGCCGCGCCGAGTTCGATAAGCCGGATCAGCAGGCCAAGGTTCGGGTGGCCATGCGTTACCTGGACAATGCCGGCAACCCGACCGAGGTTTATCCGTACAACCCGAACGGGTCGCCGGATGGCATCACCGGCGTGACGACGGCAGACGGCCGCTTCACGATCATGATGCCGCACCCCGAGCGCGTCTTCCGCACCGTGCAGATGTCCTGGCATCCGGCCGATCTGGCTGAGGACTCCCCGTGGATGCGCATGTTCCGCAATGCGCGAAAATGGGTGGGCTGAAAACCGGGTAGCAGGAAGTGGGCGCCTCGGCGCCCTTTTTTTCGATCTCCATCTCGTCGTAATCCTTTGCCGTCGAGGCTGATGCGGTGGGTTATACTCGAACCGAGAGCTCGTCTGGAGTGGCTATTTTTGTTTCGCGAGAGAGGGTGGATATCCTGATGTTGAAAAGTGGCTCTAACTGGATTGCAGCAGTATTTTTGTTCGCTTGGGCAGTCTCTGGAGAGGCTGTGGCGCAGGTCAGGATGCTCGGGTTCGATGACAACTCCTGCCAGGCTTGGACTGCATCCAAAGAAGATCCCGAACAACGCAAGGAGTACGTTTCCTGGGCTCGCGGCTTCCTGAGCGGGCACAATTACGCCAATCAGAAGCAGCAGATCTCTGAAGTCTCGCGCAGTACCGTCGAGATGTTCATCGAGCGCTATTGCCGGGACAAACCGACGGCGCCATTCACTGAAGCCGTCTATCGCATGAGCGACCAGTATTCGGGGCGCGGGTCGCCGATCACCAAATAGTTGGATTTTTGCCCCGGTTTTCCGGGTGTTTCAATTGGGCGCCGCGCGCCCCCAACGTTCTGCTCCCCTGGCAGAAAAGCCCGCCGCCCAATGCATTCTTTGCCAGATCGCCTTTATTGGTTCCCCCGCCACCGTTCGGAACGAAGATTTACGCATGCCCCTGCTTGCGAGCGACGCGTTGCGGCGCGCGATTTATCACGTTGCGCGTCGATTCGGCGGAGAAGACGACACGTTCGCAACAAAGTTATCGAGGTAGCTGAAGCGTTTGTTTTTGCTTAACAAACGTCATAAAACAATTTAATTTCTTTATGCTCGATTATGTTTGATTATGTCGTCTTGAGAGCCTGAAAAGGTTCCGCTGGTGTTCTGCAAAGCGTTTCGAATTTTGAGGAAGGACTGGGTCGAGAGCGGCTACGACGAGCACGGTTTCACGATGCGTCGAGCTGAAAAGAAATTCAATCGTCGAGGAGTGGGCATGAGTCAGTGCGTTTATGGGGTTTGGGACGGTGTCGTTTACGATGCGCGGCATGATGGGGGCAAGAGAGAGGTGCCGGGTCTGTCCGGGCTGGAAGCCATTGCGCCAAGCACGGCGAGCAAGGCATTCATTTCCGATCGCGGCTTCCTCGTCCTCGACGCAAGTACGTGCCTCGCCGAAGCCTTCGGCCAGTACCTGACCCAGGCGGCCAACGAATCGTGTGGTCGATGCACGCCGTGCCGCGTAGGCACGCAGCGGTTGCGTGATCTGCTCAGGAGCGTTTCTGCAGGGACGGCAGCGCCCGACGCGCTCGATGAGGCCGAGGCGATCGCCTGGCAGGTTACCCAGACGTCCCTCTGCGGCATGGGTCAGAACTGCGCGCGCAGCCTGCTTGATGCGTTGCGTCACTTCCGCGAGGAATTCAAGGCCATGACGCCGGCGCAGTCTGTTTTCCAACACAGTTTCACCTATACCACCGCGCCGTGCATCGAAGCCTGTCCGTCGAAGATCGACGTCCCGCGCTATATCGATGGCGTCAAGAATGGGAAATTTGATTTTGCGCTGGGTGTCATACTGGACAAATACTCGATGGCAGCGACGTGCGGGCGCGTATGCGTGCGTTTCTGCGAAGACGCGTGTCGACGCAAGGCAGCCGATGGCGCCATCGGAATCCGGATGCTCAAGCGCTACGCGGCCGACCAGGCGTTGGTGCAAGGGCGGATCAAGTTCACGCCCAGTGCGGAACGCCACAACAAGCGCGTGGCGATCGTCGGCGCTGGCCCCGCGGGGATTACCTGTGCCTTCAAATTGCTGCGCGGCGGCATTCAGGCCGATGTTTACGATGCCCAGCGGGCGGCCGGCGGCATGGCCTCGACGGGAATCCCCAGTTACCGCCTGCCCAAGGACGTTCTCAAGGCGGAGACGGAAGACGTTGTTCGTCAACTCGGGGGAAATTTCTACTTCGGCAAAGCGCTGGGGCGCGATTTTTCAGTCGATGACCTGCTGAACAACGGTTACGACGCGGTGTTTCTCGCCTACGGCGCGAGCAAGGAAGCAGCGCTTGGCATCCGGAACGAAGATCAGGTGCCGGAGGGTTTCCTGTCCGGGATCGATTTCCTGCTCAAGGTGCATGGGCATGTCGAATATGACGAGCCGTTCGATCTGTCCGGCGATGTGGTCGTGGTCGGTGGCGGCAATGTGGCGATGGACTGCGTTCGCTCGGCGCGGCGCATGGGCGCAAAATCAGTGCATCTGTTCTATCGCCGCACGCTGCAGGACATGCCCGCGGATCATGAGGAAGTGCACGCCGCCGAGCAGGAAGGCATCATTTTCCATTGCCTGACCAATCCTTCGGAACTGGTGATCGAAGATGATCGACTGGTCGGCGTGAAGCTGGTGCGCATGCGCCAGACGGATATGGATGCGAAAGGTCGGCGCAACGTCGAGTCGATTCCCGAGTCCGAGGAATTCATGGCGTGCGATTGGGTGATTGCGGCGATCGGGCAGATCGTCGCCGATGAATTGGTGAAGCCGGAGGAAGGGATCGAACTCGATCGCTGGAATTGCGTCAAGGTCGATCCGGACACCCTGCAATCGAGCCGTCCTTCCGTTTTTGCGGGGGGAGACTGTGTGCTGGGCCCGCTGACGCTGGTCAACGCGCTCGATCAGGGAGAACGTGCCGCCGCCAGCATTCGCGATTATCTGCTTACCGGCCGGACGCACGTGCCGCCCGAAAGCCGGATGCAGCGTTTCCTGGCCCGCAACAAGCTGCTGGCCGAGGAGTGCATTGCGCATCCGCCGCTTGCGAGGCCGCGAGCCAAGGTTCCCGAATTGCCTCCCGACGAGCGCATCCACAGCTTCGACGAAGTCGACGGGGTGATTTCCAAGGAAGCGGCATATGAGGAAGCCGCTCGCTGCCTGCGTTGCTACCGGCTGTATTCGCTGGTAACGGAGAAGCCGTTGCCTTACGGCCGTACCGTAGCCGAACAGAACAAGACCATTGCGGGGTAATCGACCATGTATGCAACCATCAACGGCCAGGAATTCGATTTCGAAGCCAACGAAACCATCCTCAACGTGGCGCGCCGCCACGGTATCTTCATTCCCACACTGTGCGAACTCAACGACATCGACCATGCGCCGGGCACCTGCCGCATCTGCGTGGTCGAGGTGCATCGGGCCGATCGGGCTGCGCCGGAGTACGTGACGGCGTGCGATACGCCGATCGGCGAGGGCTGGCAAATCATGACCCGTTCTCCGAAAGTGCAGGAGATGCGCCAGCTGCAGATGGAAATGACCATGGCGGATCATCATCAGGATTGCTCCACCTGCCCGCGCAACGGCAATTGCGAGTTGCTCCCCGTGGCCAATTCCGTGGGACTCAAGCAGATCCGTTTCCGCTATACCGAAGGCTGGAAGGATCTGCAACCCGATAGCGGCACCCAGCCGGTGGTATACGACCGCAGTCGCTGCATCCGCTGCCAGCGCTGCGTGGCCGTGTGTCGCAACGTGCAGGGCGTCGATGCGCTGGAAATGAACGGCTGGGGCAAGACGGCAGGCGTTCACCTGAAGGGGGGCTCGGTCGATGTCTCTCCCTGTGTGACGTGCGGCCAGTGCGTCATGGTCTGCCCGACCGGGGCCCTGTCCGAGCGCGACCAGACGCAGGAAGTGCTCGACTACCTGGCCGATCCGGAAATCGTCACGGTGTTCCAGATGGCCCCGGCGATCCGCGTCGGGTTCGGCGAGGAATTCGGCCTGCCGGCCGGAACCAACGTCGAGGGGCAGATCATCGCCGCGTTGCGCAACATCGGTGCCGACGTCATCCTGGATACCAACTTCGGCGCCGATGTGGTGATCATGGAGGAGGGTACCGAGCTGCTCGGCAAGCTCGCCGAAAAGAAACGCCCGGTCTTTACCTCCTGCTGTCCGGCATGGATCAACTTCGCCGAGAAGCATTACCCGGATGTACTGCCGCTGCTGTCCTCGACACGCTCGCCGCAAGCGGTGGTCGGTAAGATTGCCAAGACCTACCTGGCCGAGAGGCGGGGCTTCGACCCGGACAAGATGCGCGTGATTTCGATCATGCCCTGTACCGCCAAGA
>CAZCJW010000183.1:0-6265 GCA_964499185.1 uncultured Propionivibrio sp.
CAGTACGTCCAGCATCCGCTCGACTCGAACCTCTATCGTCAGAGAAAAAATCACCGATCCGAAGTAAGCTAACGAAAACTTTGCTGTCAGCTCACCGAATTACTCAAACCGTATTACGGACTCACAAAATGCCATTGCCCATTGACCTCCTCATCGAAGCAAAATGGATCATTCCAGTCGAACCGACCGATATCGTTCTCGAAAATCATTCAATTGCCATCGACAAAGGGCGAATTGTTGCAATTTTGCAACACTCAGAAGCAAAAATTCGATACACCCCCAGTGAAACAAAAAAACTGCCCAATCACATTCTGACTCCAGGCCTCGTCAACCTGCACACACACGCGGCAATGAGCTTGCTGCGCGGGCTTGCCGACGATTTACCGCTGATGGACTGGCTGAAAAACCACATTTGGCCCGCAGAAGCCAAACATGTCTCGCCGCAATTCGTCTACGACGGAACGCTACTAGCCTGCGCGGAGATGCTACGGAGCGGCATCACCTGTTTCAACGACATGTATTTTTTTCCGAGCGCTGCCGCGAAAGCCGCTCTGACACTGGGAATGCGAGCGGCGATCGGACTAATCACCATCGATTTCCCGACCGCTTACGCCGCGGACACAGATGACTATCTGGCAAAGGGCATGTCCATTCGCGACGAGATGCGTGATCACCCGTTGCTTAGCTTTTGCCTGGCCCCGCATGCCCCATACACTGTTGGCGATCGCAGCTTCGCCAAGGTTCTCACCCTGGCGGAACAGTGCGACATGCCCATCCACCTGCACATCCATGAAACCCGGCAGGAAATAGACGAAAGCCTCGGACAGTACGGTTTGCGTCCGATCGAGCGTATGCATCGCCTCGGAGTATTGGGTCCAGCATTCATAGGTGTTCATTGCGTCTATCTCGACCCCCGTGAAATGGAGCTTTTGGCTCAACACGGCTGCTCCGTGGCGCATTGCCCGAGTTCGAACCTCAAGCTTGCCAGCGGCATATCACCCATTGCCGCACTCTCGGAAAATGGCGTAAACATTGGTCTCGGAACGGACAGCGCGGCCAGCAATAACCGCCTTGATATCCTCCAGGAGATGCGACTCGCATCCTTGCTAGCCAAAGGGCAAAGCGGCCGCGCCGAAGCTGTCGGCGCGCACCAGGCGCTGCGCATGGCGACCCTGGGCGGTGCGCGTGCGCTCGGTCTGGACGCTGAAACAGGCAGCATTTGCCCAGGGAAATGGGCGGATCTCTGCGCCTTTAGAATAAATGACTCGACTTTGGCACCGTGCTACGATCCAGTATCGCTTCTCGCTTATTCAGCAGGACGCGAGCATGTATCGGATGTTTGGGTGGCCGGAAAAGCCCGCGTATCCGACGGAAAGCTGCTTGGAGCCAATGAAATTGAGTTGATAAATCTCGCGGCTTTATGGCAGAATCAACTTCGTCCGCAGAATACTTGACCTAGTGACTTAAATGTGTCGTAACAAGCCAATCGGACAAATCCGCAGGCTCTAACTAACGAGGTGAACCAAGATGAATAAAACAGCAAAACATTCCATGATGGCCCTGATGGCCGTAACCCTTGGCCTGTGCGCCTCGTTGGCGCAAGCACAGGCTGTTGATCGCGTCTATGCCATTGATGGTCGTGGCGAAGTCGTGATGGATCCGTTCGGCCTTTGCTGGCGCACCAACTTCTGGACCCCGGCCGCCGCGGCCAAGGATCCGGCCGGTTGCAAGTGCGACAAGGACCTGCTGCCGAAGGAGGTTTGCGAGCCCAAGGCTTCCCCGGCCCCTGCCGCCGCCCCTGCCGCAAAACCCGCCGCTCCGGCCGCTGCTCCGGCCCGAGAGAAAGTGACCGTTGCCGCCGACGCCCTGTTCGATTTCAACAAGGCCACGCTGCGTCCGGAAGGCAAGGCCAAGCTCGACGACGTTGTTGCCAAGTCGAAGCAACTCGTTCTTGAAGTCGTCATCGCCGTCGGTCACGCCGACCGTATCGGCAGCGCCGCCTACAACCAGAAACTGTCCGAGAAGCGTGCCGCTTCCGTCAAGGACTATCTGGTGAGCAAGGGCATCCCGGCCAACCGCATCTACACTGAAGGCAAGGGCAGCAAGCAGCCGGTCACGAAGCCCGATCAGTGCAAGGGCCCGAAGAGCGCCAAGGTCATCGAGTGCCTGCAGCCTGACCGTCGCGTTGACATCGAAATCATCGGCACCAAGAAGTAATTCGGACCGATACAATAAAGCCCTGCTTCGGCAGGGCTTTTTTATTTGACCAATCCAATTCCGGACGTCTCAACGTCATGCACAACGCCGACCCTCAGGAACTTCACAAATTCAGCCAGCTTGCACACCGCTGGTGGGATCCGCAAAGCGAATTCAGGCCACTACATGAGATCAATCCATTGCGCCTGGACTGGATTGACCGCCACGCCGGGCTCGCCGGGAAGAACGTTCTCGACATAGGTTGTGGCGGCGGGATTCTTTCCGAAAGCATGGCCGAATCTGGCGCCACAGTCACGGGCATCGACCTTTCCGAGAAGGCTCTCGGCGTCGCCAGATTGCACCTCTTGGAAAGCGGAAAGAAAGTTGACTACCGAATGATTTCAGCCGAAGAACTGGCGGCCGAAGCACCCGGAACATTCGACGTTGTGACGTGCATGGAAATGCTTGAGCACGTACCGGACCCAGCCAGCATCGTTGCTGCCTGCGCAGCACTGGCCAAACCGGGTGGGCATGTCTTCTTCTCCACCATCAACCGCAATCCAAAGGCGTATTTGTTCGCTGTCCTTGGCGCGGAATACATTCTGCGAATGCTTCCGAAAGGAACGCATGACTACGCGAAATTCCTCAAACCGTCTGAACTCTCGCGCTGGTCAAAAAGTGTCAACCTTGAACCGGACGACCTGATCGGCATGACCTACAACCCGATCAACGGAAAATACAGCCTCGGCGCGAATACCGACGTCAATTACCTGATGCACGCTGTCAGAACGGCCTAACCGAGCGTTCCCTTATTGACGAACCGCGTCAGCCCAGCAGTTTGGCGTTTCGTAGAGGCGTACCCGCTCAAGACGCAACTGGTTTCCGAATGTGTCGCGATAGACCGAATCGAGGGTCCGGAAGGCTTGCTGGGCCAGATTCTCCGCGGTCGGGATGCAATCGAGAACAACGGTCTTGTGCTCCGGCAAGGTAGCAAGAAATTCGACGACCTTGACGTCGCCTGCGTATGCCAAAAAGGCGTGGTCCCAGAGATCAACCAGATGTTTCTTCGCCAGCAACTTGATTTCCGAGAAATCCATCACCATGCCATTGGCGGGATCCCCTTCCTTTTCTATGATTTGACCGGCAAGGGTGACCTCGAGAACATAGCGATGGCCGTGCAGATGCCTGCACTGGCTCCTGTGATCCGGAATGCGATGACCCGCATCAAATTCAAGGCGACGTGTAACAAGCATGACTAACTCGAAAACATAATCGGGCTGATTATATCATTGCCAAATGACTGCCTTTCAGGCCGCGAAAACAGGAGGCCAACTGCCATGCTGAACGTACACGATCACAGCCGCGACAGCGCCGGCATGAAATACGTCTATCCCGTCATTTCTCGGCGGGCTGGCGGTGTTTCTGTTGGCATCAATCTCAATACCAACAACGCCTGCAATTGGGCTTGCATCTACTGTCAGGTTCCCAACCTAAAACGCGGCGCTCCTCCGGAAATCGACCTGCAAACACTAGAAGCCGAACTGAGACAATTCTTGCACGCAACGACATCGGACGATTATCTTGAAAAGAATGTACCGCCGGAATCGCGGCGACTTATCGATGTCGCGTTTTCAGGCAACGGGGAACCGACCAGCGCCCAGGAATTTCCTGAGGCTGTCGAGATCGCCGGTAAAGTGATGAGCGACTTGGGCTTGGGCGCTAGCGTCAAGCTGCGCCTGATCACCAATGGAAGCCAGATGCACCGTCGGCGCGTACGCCAAGGCATCGCCCGAATAGGAATGATGGGCGGCGAAGTGTGGTTCAAAATCGACCGCGGTACGGAAGCTGGAATATCGGCAGTCAATGGCGTCCGGTTGACGCAAGACAAAATCAGAAGAGCAGCCTTACAATGCGCAAGCCTCGCACCGACCTGGATTCAGAGTTGCTTCTTCGCCATCGACGGGGAACCGATCGCCGAGCAGGAATTCATCGCCTATCTTGAACTTCTCTCGTCAGTCAGCAGGGACATTAAAGGCGTCCACCTTTATGGATTGGCTCGTCCTTCACAGCAACCAGAAGCAAAAAGGCTTTCAGCGCTCAGCGCCGAAAGCCTATCCTTCTTTGCCCGACGCATCGCGATGCTCGGGCTGGACGTCGTGGTAAACCCCTGACGCCCGCAACGACCCAGCCTAACCGGCCTTCTTCTTGGCCTTGGCCGCCTTCTTTAAAGTCTTATAAAGATCCGGATCCTGGCTCTTGAGGTAGTCAACGATATCGACATCGTCGCGCTTGATTCGCTGAATATCGATTTGTTCAACATGGACAAGGCGAAGCAACTCACGAACTGGGCGCGGCATATTACGACCACTCTCGTAACGCGACCCACCACTCTGCGTCACGCCGATTTTTGACCAGAACTGTTGTTGATTCAAACCGAGTTTGCGGCGAATCTCACGGGGTTCGCTGGTCTTATCATTCGTTTTTGTAGCACTCATTTGGATCCTTTCACGCGGCTTCATGCCGTAGGGAATTCTGATTTGGCGAATCTCGACTATCGAGTCTGCAACTCCGAAACATATATAACTTTCGTTATAGTGGATTCAGTATAGAACATGAACATACGCTGTTGCAAGTAGCATTTAATCATCCGATTTTTATGGCCTTGCGCACATCGCCAGAAGCAGAAAAACCATTGTGTTTCAAATAAATGTTGCGATAGAATCATTGGCCTTGGTTATCAACATCTGGAATAGTGAATGGCTCTGATAGTTCAGAAATTTGGTGGCACGTCGGTCGCATCAACGGACCGGATCAAGAACGTTGCCAAACGCGTTGCCCGCTGGAAAGCCCTGGGGCATGACATTATCGTAGTTCCGTCGGCGATGTCTGGAGAAACCAACAGACTCATCGCATTGGCAAAGGAGATTTCCACATCTCCCGACCCCCGGGAACTGGACGTGATTGCATCGACCGGCGAGCAGGTAACTATCGGCCTTCTGGCCATGGCTCTTATGGAAGAAGGGCTGAAAGCGAAGAGCTATACGGGCCCGCAAGTGCGCGTGCTGACCGACAGCACCTTCACGAAGGCGCGTATTCTGCAGATCGATGACGACAAGATTCGCAAGGACCTGGCCGAGGGCAACGTCGTGGTCGTTGCCGGATTCCAGGGGGCCGATGAAGACGGCAACATCACGACGCTCGGTCGCGGCGGCTCGGACACCTCTGCAGTAGCGCTGGCTGCAGCCCTTAAGGCTGACGAATGCCAGATCTATACTGACGTCGATGGGGTCTACACAACTGATCCTCGTGTCGAACCGGCGGCACGGAAACTTGACACCATCACCTTCGAAGAGATGCTCGAAATGGCCAGCCTCGGCTCGAAGGTACTACAAATCCGTTCCGTCGAATTCGCCGGAAAATACAAAGTCAAACTACGCGTACTTTCCAGCTTCCAGGACGAAGGCGAAGGTACTCTGATTACTGTTGAGGAAGACAAGCAAATGGAACAACCGATCATTTCCGGAATCGCCTTCAATCGCGACGAGGCCAAGCTAACCATTCTCGGGGTCCCCGATCGTCCGGGCGTTGCGTACCAGTTGCTTGGCCCGATTGCTGATGCCAACATCGATGTCGACATGATCATCCAGAATGTCGCAAATGACGGAACCACGGATTTCTCGTTTACGGTCAATCGCGGTGAATACGCCAAGGCAAACGACATTCTCAAGGGCACCGCAGAAAAACTGGGAGCGCGCGGCGTAGTCGGCGACAACAAGATCTGCAAGGTATCTGCGGTCGGTGTCGGCATGCGCTCACATCCCGGAATTGCCAGCAAGATGTTTAACGTACTCGGCGCCGAAGGTATCAACATCCAGATGATTTCCACATCCGAAATCAAGATTTCGGTTGTTGTCGAAGAAAAATATCTGGAACTTGCGGTGCGTGTCCTGCACAAGGCATTCGGTCTCGACACGGCAGAATAATTTCCGAATCAATCGTTTGACCGGAAAGTCCGGAAAGGCTATCATCGCGCCCTTCCGGAGACGTGGCCGAGAGGTCGAAGGCACTC
>CAZCJW010000184.1:0-6256 GCA_964499185.1 uncultured Propionivibrio sp.
AGCGGGTCAGCTGGATCAGCACCAGGTGCTTGAGAACATCGGCATGATTGCCGGCATGGAACGCATGGCGGTAGCTGAGCATGTCTATTGCCGGCCGTAGTGGTTATTCAGGCAGGGCAATGTCGCCTTCAGTGCTGAACTGGTAGTCCTTGAAGATGTGCTCGGCCGTGAGCAGTTGATACGACCCGTCTTCCAGTTTGCGACTTGTATCCTTGAGGCGATAGGTGTAGTGCCCGCAGGTCCACAACTCAAAGTTGCGCATCTGCGTACACAGGCAGGTTTTGTCCATGACCGAGACGCGCTTGGCACCCGGATGCGCGGCCACTTCCCGGTTGTACGAGGTAATGTAGGAACAGTTGCCAGCGGCATCGAGCAGATAGCCGTAGGCTTCGCAGTTGGGGCGGATGCCGTCGCCGATGGCCGGACTGCTGGACAGCATGCGCATCGGGTAGCCCGTCGGCGAGATCATGTTGACCTCGATCCCGTCTTCGTTGGCCTCGAAGTATTTCTGCTTGATATTGTCCGGAAGTCCGCATTCTTTGGCCACGGTGAAGCGCGTCGCCACCTGTACGGCGGAAGCTCCGTTTTCGAGGAAGGTCGCCGCATCCCCGCCGGTAAAGATGCCGCCCGCCGGAATCAACGGAATGTCGAGTTTCTCGTCCAGCAGGTATTGACGAATCTCGGCGACGATGGTGGCCAGATCGTACTTAGCCCAGTCCATGCCGAATCCGAGGTGTCCGCCGGCCAGCGGACCTTCGATGACGATATAGTCGGGCATGCGGTTGGTGCGCGCCGACTTCTTGAGGAAGAGTTGCAACGCGCGCAGCGAAGACACGATGATGCCCAGCTTGGCGTCGCGGAAACGCGGATGATCCTCGATCAACCCGAACGAGCCGAGATGCAAGCCAGCGGCCAGCGTGATGCCGTCGATACCCGCATCGAGCGCCGCTTCGAGCCGCACCTTCAACGTCTCGCGCGGTGCGTTCATGGTCAACTTTTCCATGCAGTTAACCAGGATCAGGCCATCGCCGCGCTTTCTCTCCATGGTGCGACCAACGTGCAGCGCGGTCGCCTCAGCAAGTTGCCCCAGGTCAAACTGGACAACTGATTTGTTGGAGTTGGCAACGTTGAATTTGTACTGTTTGAGCTTGTCCTTGACGAACTTGGTATCGAAACGGCGATCAGTCACCGTATTGACCATGGCGTCGGAGATATGCCCGACCCCTCCCAGACGAGCGGCTTCCAGCGCCAGATCGGCCGTCGAGATATCGACGCCCATGCCGCCGATAACGATAGGTACCAATTCCCTGTTGCCCAGTTTCAGACGGAAATCATCAACACGTTTCATCCAGAACCTTCCTCGAAACCTGCCTGCGCCGCGATCCGGTCAGGCTGAAAAATAATCCGACATTATCACTCATCGGAGCCGGTGTTGACACACAAGACGCTGAAAAAACGCCGAAAACACGCACTCGCCGGCAATACGACGCAACCGCACAACCTACAGTCCAAATCAGCCTCGCCAACGGAATCCGATGCCCTGGGCACTGCGTTTCGAAGCCAATCGTACGCTACCCTCGATCGTCATCGGCTTTTCATCTCCGCTTCACCTGAACGACAGGCGCCAACGCGGACAATGACGTGACGCGCCCTACCCATAAGAGCCGCATGTCGTGTCGATTTTTTTAACAGCCGACAGGCGAAGTCAGGAACAAAACTTATCAGATCATAGCGTTACTTATTCGGCACAGATATTGCGGGTAACTAAAAGCCTAAGATCACATCCTCAAATACTTGTCTTATGGAGGTTCTCATGACTCGCTACATACCGATAATTCTGCTCAGTACCGTCAGCGCGCTCGCCAATGCCGCAGTGATCGACTCCGCAAGCGTCGGCGGCTACACAACCTTCCAGGACACGAACACAGGGCGCGTGTGGCTTGACCTGAACAACTTTTTCGATGACGAGGCCAATAACGGCACCTCCGGGTACGGCATGATCGGCGCCGCGCAACAAGCTGGTTTCACTTTCGCCACCCGAAGCGATGTCGCACAACTGCTTGGAAATCTGCCACTCGGCAACAACGAATGGTCGTCCTACGCTGCAGTGATGGGGTATGGCCCGCGCGGCATCATTTGGGGCACATACGATGATGGCGACGATAACCCCTATGGATACGCATGGGCGTACTCAACCGAAACCTCTTGGAGCTTCGCGGACAACGTGGCTGACGCCAACACCATCCTGAACCAGGGGATTCCCGGCGCTGTTGACATGGGAATTTGGGCGTATCAAACGGGCGCCGTGCCCGTCCCTGAGCCCGCCATACTCTCCATCCTCGGACTTGGGCTGGCTAGCTTGGCCTTTTCACGGCGGAGCGCCAAAGACAATAGGGGCTGAGAAGCTCATCAGTCAGGGCAAACCAGAAGCGGGGCTGCGGCCCCGCTTCTGGTTTGCCTATTGCGCAGGACAGATCGATCCACTCTGGAAATCATAGAAAAGCAGCGGCGCGCTTCGCAAAGGACACACGGGCAGACAATCGTGTCAGTGGCCACTGCTCGCCTGTACAATTTCTGAAAAATAGATCATCCAGCAGTCTCAGCCTCTGGGAGAAAAACATGTCCGACGTCTGCGACCACGATAACCCCACACCTGCCAGCCTCGGCATTCCAAGGGCGAAGGACTTTGATGCCCCCGCCTTCGAAAAAGCTGTCCTCGATCTGCTGAGCGCCTGCGGCATCGCTCCCGATGCCGACCATATGGGCAAAACCGCGCAGCGCGTCCGCGACCTCTGGCAGAAGCGGTTGCTCGGCGGCTACGACATGGATCCGGCAACGGCGCTAGGGGACGGCTTTTCAGACCACCGCCGGGACATGGTCGTGGTGCGCGGCATTGCCGTGCATGGCGTCTGCCCCCACCATCTGGTGCCTTTCCGCGGCCTGGCGCATGTCGCCTACTTGCCCGGCGGCCGGCTACACGGCTTCGGGCGCATTGCCCGATTGGTCGACGCCATCGGCCACCGCTTCACCTACCAGGAATGGATGACCCGCGACATCGCCGAAGCGTTGATGACGCATGGCAAAGCCCGCGGTGCGGCCTGCGTGGTTGAGGCCGAGCAACTTTGCCTGCTGCTGGGAGAAGACCGCCGTGGCGACGAACGCGTCGTCACCCAGGCATTCACCGGGGAATTCGAAAGCTCCGATCAACTGCGGAATGAGTTCCTGCGCGCCATTGCCAACAGCCGACGTGTCGACTGAACGACCGGATCAAGCCATCAGTGCGAGCACGAACGGCGTCGTCACCGACGCGAGCAGCGTCGACAACACCAGCGCGCTGGCGGTCGGCCCTTCCAGTGCCTTGAACTGGCGAGACATCAAATAAACGTTGGCACCAGTCGCCATCGACGAAAGGAGGACAACCACCTGCGTCTCCATCTTCGGCAGACCGAGCAGCCACGCGAGACCCCACACAATCAGCGGCAACACGATCAGTTTGAGCGCGCAGACCGCAAAACTGAAACGCAGGCCGTTGCGAATCCCGTACTCGGCCAATCCCATGCCGAGGGCGACCAGCGCCATCGTCGAACCGGACTGCCCGACCATGTTGATCGGCGCATCGATCACATCGGGTAGATCCCATCCGGACACGCTGACCAGCGTGCCGCCAAGAATTCCGACAACCACCGGGTTGGTCAACACCCCTTTCGCCGTCCGCGCGAAACCCCGTGCCGAGAAACTGCCATGCCGCGCCCATTCCACCGAAACCGTCACCAGCGTCCAAAGAATCAGCGCATTGAATACCAGCACCAAGGCCACTGAAGGCACTGCCGCTTCGCCCAGCGACACCTTGGCCAGCGGCAAGCCGAGCATCACGTTGTTGGAAAACACGCCACCCAGCGCGAAAACGGACTGCGAGACACCGTCAAGCTTGAAGACTTTCCACGACACCAGTCGCCCGATCAGGAAGACGATCAGGCAACCTCCGAAAAACGCGATCAGCAGGCGCGAATCGACCGGCGGCAGGTTCCGCGAATTGCTCATCAGGCGAAACAACATCGCCGGCAGTGCCAGCGTGAATACAAAACGGGTCAAACCGTCGGAAACCGCGGTCGGCCATCCCGAAAGCCGCATCGTCAGATAACCGATCAAAACCAATGAGAACAGGGGTAAAGCCAGTGCAAGCTGGTGCAGGAAAACATCCATCGGAATTCTTCTTCGATCCAGGGGAAAAGGCGGCAACGCCCGACGCTGCGGATAACCTATAATCGCCCGACTCAAGACGACGCACCGCCAGCCAACATTATCCATGACCTCCTTTCCCTTTTTCGGCACATCAGAAAAAGTTTTTTCGCTGATCCACGTCGACCGTTCGCTGATTGTCGCCAACAAGCCACCTCGCCTGCTTTCAGTCCCGGGACGTGGCCCGGACAAGCAGGACTGCCTGATCAGCCGCATCCAGACTGAGTTTCCTGACGCCCTGATAGTGCATCGCCTGGATTACGACACCTCCGGACTCATCGTGCTGGCGCGCGGAAAAACCATGCACCGCGCGCTGAGCATCCTGTTCCAGGACCGTTGTGTGGAAAAGCGCTACGTCGCCGTCGTCGACGGAAAGCCCGAATCCGAAAGCGGCGAAGTCGCCCTGCCCTTGATCGTCGACTGGCCGAACCGGCCGTTGCACAAGGTCGATTTCGACATCGGCAAGCCGGCACTCACGCTCTATCGGGTCTTGGGCTACGACGCCGGTCAGGATTGTTCCCGGGTCGCACTCACCCCGGAAACCGGCCGCACGCACCAGTTGCGCGTGCACATGCAGTCGCTCGGCCATCCGATTCTCGGCGACCCCCTCTATGCCGACGAAAAAGCCAGGGCAAAGTCGGACCGGCTGCTGCTGCACGCCGAATACCTCGCCTTCACGCACCCGGTGACGGAAAAGGCGTTGAGCTTCACCTGCGACGCACCGTTTTAGCGGCACGCAAAAAAAATCACACCGGCGCTAGCCGGTGTGACAGTTGATTACCTTTGGCGTGAGCTCCGGATCCCGGCTTGCGCCGGGATGACAGACGGAATATCTACCCGCGTCGCAGCGACTCGTTGAGCGCTTCGAGTGCTTCCGACCCCGGGCACAGTTCGGCGACGCCGAGCTGGTTGAGCGGGGTTTCAACGGTATTGAGGTAGCGATGCAGTTCTTCCGCACTGCTATCGACATAGATCAGCCCGGTGACGATCTCGCCGAGCGCGGCGCGCTCCTGCAGGTAGTTCATGGCCCCGACGCGGTCCGACGGATCGTATTCCTCGTGCAGCTTGCGCAGATGCAGGATCGACCCGTCGTGCTGCACGATGCGGCGCAGCTCGCCCGGGGCGTAGGTCGCGGTGATCTTGTCGCGCGGCAGGATCACGTCGAGCCGGTTGACCGCCTCGTTGTGCTCGCGCACGTAGTCGTAGCTGCGCGTCGAGCCGGCGTGATTGTTGAAGGTCACGCACGGACTGATGACGTCGATCAGCGCCGAGCCGCGGTGGCGCATGGCGCCCTTGATCAGCGGGATCAACTGCTCCTTGTCGCCGGAGAAGCTGCGCGCCACGTACGTGGCGCCGAGTTGCAGGGCCAGGACCACGAGGTCGATCGGGGAATCGTTGTTCACCACCCCGCGTTTGCTCTTGGACCCCTTGTCGGCCGTCGCCGAGAACTGGCCCTTGGTCAGGCCATACACGCCGTTGTTCTCGACCAGGTAGGTCATGTTCACCCCGCGCCGCATGGCGTGGGCGAACTGGCCGATGCCGATGGAGGCCGAGTCGCCGTCGCCGGAGACGCCGAGGTACAGAAGATCGCGATTAGCCAGCGCAGCGCCGGTGAGTACCGAGGGCATGCGTCCGTGCGTGGTGTTGAAGCCGTGCGAGTTGCCGAGGAAGTAGTCGGGCGTCTTCGACGAGCAGCCGATGCCGGAGAGCTTGGCCACGCGGTGCGGTTCGATGTCGAGGTCGAAGCAGGCTTGCACCACCGAGGCGCTGATCGAGTCGTGGCCGCAGCCGGCACAGAGGGTGGAGATGGCGCCTTCGTAGTCGCGCTTGGTGTAGCCGAGCGCGTTCTTCGGGGTGTCGGGGCGCAGCAGTTTGGGTTTGGCAAGATAGGTCATGAGGCCACCTGTTGACGCAGCGGAGTGACGTTGTTTTCCTGGACGATATCGGCGATGCGGCCGGCGATGAAGCGCGCGGTGATCGGCGTGCCGTCGTAGTGCAGGACGCGGATCAGGCGCTT
>CAZCJW010000185.1:0-6183 GCA_964499185.1 uncultured Propionivibrio sp.
AGGCGATCAGGCTGGCAATCGAGCCGCCCGCGGCGGGGATGATGCCGATGATCGTTCCAATGACCGATCCCCGGATGAAGCTGGACCACATCTTTGCCATCTCGGAGAACTTCATGAGCTTGATCTGGACCTTCTGCTCCGTGCGCAGCGAGGTGTCGACATGACGGTATTCCTCGATGTTCTTGTAGACTTCTGCCACCGCAAATGCCCCGATCATGACCGAGATATAGTTGATGCCGTTGAGCAGCGACGGTTGCTCGAAAGCAAAGCGTTCGACGCCGTTGATGCTGTCGATCCCGATGGTGCCGACCATCAGGCCGATCATCACGGAAACGACCGCCTTGGTCTGGTTCTTGGCGCCGATGCTGGTGATGCAGCTCAGACCGATCAGTCCCAGGCCGAAGTACTCGGCGCTCTGGAAGGACAGCGCGGCCTGTGCCAGCATGGGGGACGCCACGAGCATGACGATGGCCGAGAAGATGGTGCCGAAAGACGACGAAGTGACCGCCAGTCCCAGTGCCTCTCCAGCGCGGCCCTGCTGCGCCATCGGATAGCCGTCGAACGTGGTTGCTACGGCCTCCGGCGTGCCCGGGGTCTTGAGCAGGATCGATGAGATCGAGCCGCCACAAGAGCCGCCGACGTAGCAGGACACCATGAGTACGATGGCCGAAATCGGATCCATCGAATAGGTGAAAGGCAACAGCAGAATGATGGCCATCGACGTGCTCAGGCCGGGAAGAGAGCCGCAGACCATGCCGAAAAGCACCCCAACGGTAACCAGCAGCAAGGTCATCGGGTTGTATACGGCGGCCAGGGATTGAATGATGATATCCATTGACTGATTTCCTTCGCTCAGTAGATCAGGTAGCTCAGATCGCGGAACAGATCCATCCCGCGCGGTAGCGGTACATAGAACACGATCCCGAAGATGACGACCATGGCGGCGGTGGTGGCGATGGCAAAGACCGCGAGAACCAGGGGCTTGCGATAGCCCATGGACAAGGGGGCCGCCAGAAGGTAGGCAAACGTGGCCAGTACGAACCCGATGACGTCGAGTAGTCCGACGTAGGCGGCAAGCAGCAGCACGTTGATGAACACCATGCGCCCGTCGATGGAGCGCAGGTTCAGCATCGGGATGTCCACCTTGCGCTTTTCCTTGATGGTGTGGATGGTGATCATCGCCAGGCCGATCAGGGCGATGACGCCGATGATGATCGGAAATCCACCGGCGCCCAGCACGTCGGCCGGGTTGTCCGTTGACGGGAGTTGTATCGCTTGCGCCAGATAGAACAGGACGCCCAACCCGATAAGTATGTTGAATACGATTTCAATTGCCATGGAATGACGCCCCTTTTTGCACTGTCAGATTGGCACGACCGAGGGGGCGAAACCTGGCCCCCTGTGTCGTTCTAAATTGTCAGAATCCCGGTTCTATTTCTGTTTGACCAGTCCAAGTTCCGAAAAGACCTTGTAGTAGCCTTCAAACTCGACATCCCACGACTTGCGGAACTCGTCGGCCTTCATGTAGCCGGGAACGAGGTTGGTCATTTCCTTCTTTTCCAATTCCTTGTAGGCCGGATCGTCGTAGGCCTTCTGGAAGGCCTCGACGAGGATCTTCTTGACCGGCTCCGGCGTTCCTTTCTTGACGACGAAACCGCGCCACGAGCCTTGGGTGAAATCGACCTTCTTCTCGACCGAGCTTGGCACGTCCTTCAGCGCCGGGACGTCGAGGCGCTTGTCGTTGAGCACCACCAGCGGCCGCACGTCGCCACCGGACATCAGGCTTATGAACGAGATCAGCTTGTCCTGGTAGACGTCCAGTTCGCCGCCGAGAACAGCTGCCTTGAGTTCGGAACCGGATTTGTAGGGGACATAGGTCCACTGGATGCCGGCGGCCCGGGCAAAACCGTTGGCGATGTAGTCATCAAGTCCGCCGGGTGACAGGCCGCCGATCTTGAGCTTCTTCGGGTTGGCCTTGGCAAAAGCCAAGAGATCGTCGAGCGTCTTGAAATTGCTCTTGGAGGAGACGCCGAAGAGCACCACGTCGGCTTGAACCTTCATGATCGGTTCGAATTCCTTGCGGAACTTGACCGAACTCTTGTTCTGGGCCTCGACGATCAGAAGCGACGGGGTGATTTCGAGAACGGTATAGCCGTCGGCCGGTGCGCCGAACGCATGCAGCAAGCCTTCGATCGTGCCGGCGCCGCCCTTGTTGACGGCGACCAGCGGCTTGCCGAGGTATTTTTCGACGATCTGGGCATATTGCCGCGCGAAAATGTCGCTTGCGCCGCCGACGCCGAACGGAATGACCATTTCCACCGGGCGCTTCGGGAAGTTCTGCGCTGCGGCGCCGCCGCTCAGCGCGGCCAGGATGGTTGCGGCCATGGCCGCGACGATGACTCGTGCTTTCATTGTTTGCTCCTCCTCACTAAAAAAACGATAAACCCTTGTCCTTCGGGCGGATTGACTTACTGATACGCCTTGCGTGATACGTAAACTTCGCCATCCATGATCGGCCGTGCGGTGCGACAGACACCCGCCTGCAGGAGCGTCCATCCCGTTTCTGCGGAGTTTCTGACGTCGACGAACACTTCAAGTATTCCCGACGGGTGGCCGATACGCACCTCTCCCTTGTTCTTTGCCTCCGGCGTGCATACGTCGCTGACCACGGTGCCGTCGATCATCGCGGCCGTGGCGATGCAGATTCCGCCGGTGACCGCGTAGGTCTTGTGCATTTCCGACATGGCCTTGGTGCGCGCGACGAGGTCCACCTCTCCGGCAGTGATGAGATTGCCCTCGCTGCTCGGGTAGTCCTGCGCCGGTGCCACGAAGGCTACCTTGGGAACGGCGGGGCCGACCTGCTCGACGCTTGCCGCAAGGCCCATCATCACGCCGGCGCGCACGCGGATTTCCTCCATGATCTGAAGTATCCCCGGGTTGGTGTCGCAGTCGGCGGGAAGCTCTTTTCCAGTCAAGCCGATATCGGTGGCTCTTACAAATACCGACGGGTTGGCCGCGTCGACGAGGCTCACCTGTACCGTCCGTCCGTCCTTCAGGACCATTGTGTCCCTCACGTTCCCCGTGGGCAGGAGTCGGCCGGTCTTCGATCCGGCGGAGTTCGGGAAATTCATCACGATCCTGGCGCCGTGTCCAGGGACTCCGGCAATGGCGTAGTCGCCATCGAAAACGACGTCGCCATCCTTGACCGGGATCATCGCCTCGATGATCTTGTTCGTATTGGTGTTGAAGATCACCACCTTGGTGACGGGCTCCACCGCCTCGACGAGGCCTTGGCGGATGGCGTAAACGCCCACGCCGGATGAAATGTTGCCGCAATTGCCTTCGTAGTCGATCATCGCCTCCTTGATGCCGACGTAGCCGAAGGTGTAATCGATATCGACTCCCGGACGCGTCGACGGCGCCAGCAAGGCGACCTTGCTGGTCAGAGGATCGGCGCCACCCATGCCGTTGATCTGCCGAATATCCGGACTGCCGTAGATATCCAGGATTACCTTATCGCGGGTGGCGGGATCTTCCGGCAAATCGCCGGCCATAAGGTAAACCCCCTTGCTCGTGCCGCCCCGCATATAAACGGCAGGGATCTTGATGAACTCCTTCGACATGGTCTGCTCCGAAAGCTGTTGCTTGTCTGGTGAGCGCGGATTGCTGAGGTATCCGCATTTCTTGAGGCTATCTTAGGAAGTTCCGTTTACGTTTGGAAATGCAATAAATGCTTTGATTATTGCGAATTGGGAATATATTGCGTACGCTCTGTCGGAGTCTCCTTTTTAGATGCTTTGGGGTAAAGAAGAACATGTGAGGGGCGGTAAATGAAGATCGATTTCGACGGAATTCAAGCATTCGTGGCGATTGCCGAACTGGGCGGGTTCAGCAAGGCTGCGGAACACCTCCATGTGACACAGACGGCGCTGACGCGCAGGATCCAGAAGCTCGAGTCTTATCTCGGGCTCAAGCTTCTCGACCGCACCACGCGATACGTGGAACTGACCGCAGTCGGCCGCGACTTCCTGCCGCAGGCTCGGGCGATCGTCAGTGAAGTGACCCGCTCCATCGAGGGGCTAAAAGATATGTCGCGGCATTCCCTTGGCAGTTTCACGCTGGCCTGTGTGCCGACGATGGCCGCGCATATCCTCCCCGAATTGATCGGCAAATATGCCGAAACATGCCCGGGAAACCGTATCCGGCTGCACGATGGAACTTCCAACGAGGTCAGAAACGCCCTCCTGAACAACTTTGCCGAACTGGGGATTTGCATTCAGGGGGAGCACAATCCGGAACTCGCCGAAATTCACCTGTTCGACGACCGACTGATGTTCTTCTGCCGCGAGTCGCATCCATTCAGCAACAAGAGTTCGGTGACATGGTCCGACATGAGCCAGGCCGATCTTATCGTCGTCAGCAACATGATGGCGACACGCGTGGTCATGGACTATCAACTGGCAAAGAAAGGCATCCGACTCAGCGGAGCCTATGAGGTGCAGCATCACGCGACGGCCATCAGCCTCGTGGCAGCCGGCGTCGGTTGCGCGATCCTGCCAGCGTCGACGCTCGAGGAGGGCGATCGCCAGGGCGTGCGGCGGATTCCACTCGTTGGGCCAGTGGTGACGCGTAAAGTGGTCCTGAGCCGGCGCAAGAAAAGCACACTATCTCCGGCGGCCAACGCTTTTTTCAATCTATTGAGGAATTATCCGTTCAAGGTGTGAATGGTTCTTGAAACAATTATTTACAAATCTCGCGTGACCTACAAAACCCCGTTAACAACTCGGGGGCACACTTCGTCTTGTTTCTGTTGGAACCAAAGAAGTTTCATGATTTCCGCAGTCAGGGCAAAATGCCGCGGTAAGCGGATCGTGGGACGACGATGTAATTATGGGCGAATGGGTCAGAAGGGGAGGGCGGCCGTGGTGCAGTTGAGCAAGCGGATGATTAGCGCAATCTCCATCGCGCTCGTCTGGACTCTTTCGATGTCCGCAGCACAGGCCGGTCCGTGGAATTACGGTCCGTCAGTCCGCGAGGGAAGCCGTCAGGAAAGCTACCCGGGGCAGCGAGGCGGGAGACAGTCGGATGATCGCCGCCAATCCTATCAGCGGGAGGAAGGCCGCGACGCCAGGCGTGCTCAGCGCATGTCTCCCGAAGAACGGCAGCAACTGCGCCGCGACATCAGGGATGCCGGGCGGGAAGTCTATTCGCCTCGGCGCTAGTGGTCTGCGAACACAGGATCGCGGATATAAAAAAGCCAGACGGATCGTCTGGCTTTTTCGTTGAGGCAGCAACCGACTCAGGCTTGCTTGCTGACCAGAGCGTCTTCTTCGGCAATCGCTTCCTTGTTGGCGCGGATGCGCAGGAAGAAGACCACGGTGGCGACCAGGGTGAAGGCAATCCCGATGGTCGTTGCCGTATCCATCGGCAGGCTGAACCCGATCTTGGCATTGGCGATGAAGGTGACGACGATCGTGGTCATGACAATCGCCGGTACCGTGCATACCCAATGGAACTTGTTGTGACGCACCAGATAGGCTGCCGCCGCCCACAGCATTACCGCAGCGACCGTCTGGTTGGCCCAGCCGAAGTAACGCCAGATCAGGTCGAAGTCGGATTTGGAGACGACATAACCGATGACAAAGAGCGGTACCGAAATCATCAGGCGCTTGCTGATTTCCTTTTGCGGCATCTTGATGAATTCCGCGATGATCAGTCGCGCGGCGCGGAAAGCGGTGTCACCCGAAGTGATGGGCAGGACGACGACACCGAGAACGGCAAGGATGCCGCCAAAACCGCCAAGCAGAGACGTTGAAACTTCGTGGACAACCTTGGCCGGGCCGCCTGCGGCCAGGACCGCATTCATCGCCGCGGGGGTTTCGTAGAAACTCAGCCCGAGTGTGCACCAGATCAGGGCAATGATACCTTCGCCGATCATGGCACCGTAGAACACGAAGCGCCCGTTCTTCTCGTTCTGGATGCAGCGGGCCATTAGCGGCGACTGCGTCGAGTGGAAGCCGGAGATGGCGCCGCAGGCGATGGTAATGAAGATCAGCGGCCAGATCGGCAGTGCTTTCGGATGGAGGTTGGTGAACAGGCCTTCCGCGCCCGCGGTGGCGCCGAAGAACGTCTTGCCGCTGAAGATCAGGCCGATGATCAGCCCGAAGGACATGAACAGCAGGA
>CAZCJW010000186.1:0-6178 GCA_964499185.1 uncultured Propionivibrio sp.
GGCGGTCATCCGAAATGCCGGCCAGGCCGTCCTCCCCCCAATGATAGGCACGCGAGCGTGCCTGGTCGTGGCTGAAATAGTCCCAGGCATTGCCGCTCTCGCTGTAGTCCTCGCGCACTGTGCCCCACTGCCGCTCACTGAGGTAGGGGCCCCATTTTTTCCACGGTGTTTCGGGATTTCTGGCTTCTTCCAGGCGTTGCGATTCGGCAGTCATGGCATTTCCTTTTTTATTTGGGTTCTGGTTCAAACCACTTATAAATCTAGTCGACGAACCGCAGTACTGCCTGCATAGAATCTTTCTCCCCAAAAATTCTGCCGGGCGATGCGTGTGGTGTCGAAATCCGTTCCTGAATGGCCATTCGTGCAGGACCGCGGCTCAAGGTCCTGTCCATGCCCACCTCCAGCGAACAAGACAACACCCACGAGGATTCCCCCGACGTTTCTCGTGACACGAACCCTGAAAAGGGGAAAACCGGTCAATCACGCCCCGGGACTGCATCTGTTACGCCGTTTTCGATAGCGTATGACGGCAGGTCAGCTAGCCGAGTGTCTGGGGATCAAGCACCAGCGGAGGGGGCTGTTTGCGTTTCAGTCGCCAAGCGAGCCGGACTCCCGTCGTTCGTTCAGACCGCTCGCGAGAAGGGCGTCCTGCAGGATTCCGGGAGCGACGATCAAGGCAACTGCAGGACGTTGCGCTGCTCTTCCATCAACTTGATCAGGTTGGTGATTCCACGTTTGCGGTGATTCTCGAGAATTTCGCGTGCACGCGTGCCCTCCCCGTTGCGGATGGCCTCAACCAGACGTGCGTGTTCCTGTATCGACTCGGCGGTGCTCTTGCGCATCGAGAGCATGGTCAAACGCGCGCGCTGAGCGCGGCTCCAGAAATTATCAACGACTTCAGTCAGTATCCGGTTTCCGGAGAGTTCGACCAGATTACAGTGGAAATCCTCGTCGGCCTGCGCCCAGGTCTTGATGTCCGATTTCTCGTGCGCCTCGTTCATTTTCTGCGTCGATCGCTCGAGCAACTCAAGTTCCTTGGCCGAAAGCTGCCTGGCCGCCGCCAGTTCGACCGCCAACGCCTCCAGGCTCGTGAGTATCTGATGAATTTCCTGGATGTCGGTCAGCGAGATCGGCAACACCCGCATGCCGTGACGCGGCACGACCTTGACCAGACCATCGCGCTGCAACCGGATCAGCGCCTCCCGGACCGGCGTCCGGCTGACTTTCAGTTCTTCAGCCAGTTCCTGCTCCAGGGCCTGATGCCCGGTTCCCCATACGTTGTAGAGGATCCTGTTCTGGATCTCGTGATAAACGCGATCAACCAGCGTTTTCGGTTTGCGCGAGCGCGGACGTTTTGTATCCGATTTCATAACACTGTCTTTCATGAAGCGCCCATCGAGTCGCCACAAGACCATACATTAAATTCAATAACCTATTAAAAAACAAATAACAAATAGGATTTATTAGAAGAACGCAAGTGAATACATAAATTATACACAAGCGTGTTTCAAAGCTGTTCGAAAAACCCGGTCTTTTCTCACAGGGCACTCCGCGCAACTCTTACCGTGATCCTTTCTGCGAGAAGCGGCTCCATTTTTTTCCGAAACGCCGCACTGTGCGGCATGCCGAGATGGGCTTTGAAGTCTTCAAGCGTCCTCCAGCGTTCGGCAACAAGAATCAGGCACGCATCTTTTTCCTGATTGGGCAAGCCCATATCGACATCGACTGTCGGCGCATATTCGAGGCAGCCGGGTTCGCCGCGCAGCACGGCCGGCACCAGTTCGCGGTAGCAGTCCAGCGCCTCATCCAGGCACTCTCGCCTGACCCGTACGCTGGCAAAGACGTAAATCATGAACCTCTCCTTCATTCGCATTCAAAAAATGACAGCCCCGGCACAGCCAAAAAAAATATTTAATGGATACATTAACGCATGTGTTGACAACTTTCAATGCATCCCTTAACGTATCCATAAACAACAAGAATAATCAAACGGAAGTTATCGGAAGTCATGTTTCAGAGGCCGCTCTGCACCGGCTTTAGCAGATCGCCCGACGGGATCGATTGACGACCTCTCACGCGCATCGGACGTAGAGACAACAAGGAGCAGGACATGAAACAAAGCGTAATCATCGCCTTCCTCGGCAAGACACAAGACCGGTTTTGCGAGTATCACACCCCGAAAACCACCTACGAAAAGCTGCAGACGGTCCGGAAGATCAAGGGATTCGACGGCGTCGAAATGGTCTTCCCGCACGAGACCTCATCGCCCGAGGAAATCAGCTCGATGATGCGGGAACTGCAACTCAACTGGGCGGCCATCAACGTCAACGTCAAGAAGGATCCGCAGTTCGTCCCCGGCAGCCTGTCGCGTCCGGTACGCCAGATTCGCGAAGAGGCCGTAGCCATGATCAAGCGCGCCAAGGACTTCGCCAAAGCCGTCGGCGCCCCGCTGGTCACCTGTTGCCCGCTCTCGGATGGTTACGACATGCTGTTCCAGGTCGACTATCAGGCAGCCTGGAAATACCTGATCGAGACAATCGGCGAGGCCGCCGACTATCTGCCGGAAATTCCGCTGTTCCTGGAGCCAAAATATTCCGAGGTGCGCGTGCATTGTCATCTCGACAGCACATCCAAGGCGTTGCTGTTGCTCAAGGAAATCGGCAACAAGAACACCGGCATCACGCTCGACCTGGGCCATTCCATCCAGAGTCAGGAGAACCCCGCGCAAATGCTCGTCACGACGATCGAATCCGGCTTCGACGTGTATATCCACACCAACGACAACGACACCAAGGCCGATTGGGACCTGGTCGGCGGCAGCCGGCACTTCCTCAACTATGTCGAGCTGCTGTTCTGGGCCAAGGAGTATGGCTACAACAAGTACTTCACGACCGACGCCTCGCCACGGGTCTACGACATCGTCGATTTCTTTGAACGCCACGCCGAAATCAGCCTGGGCATCTGGAATCTGGTCAACACCCTCGATTCCGCCAAGTATCGGCGGCTGATGCGGGAAGAGAATTTCAACGAACTGACGGCTTTGGTTACCAAGGAAATCTATCGCGTTTAGCCGCAACAGAGTCACCCGAAACACCCTTGAAAATAGCAGCAGCTTCACCTGTACTTATGTTTCTCTCGAAGTCACAAACCCAAGAACTATCAATGGAGGTCATATGAACACCACGAAGCAACTCAGCATCCTGGCCATCGCTCTCGGAAGTCTGGCTATCGTTCCCGCTGTCAACGCACAGACCGTTCTCAAATTCAGCCACACCGACCAGCAGCAGGGCGCACGCCAGGCCGGCGCATTGATTTTCGCCAAGAAGGTCGCCGAGTACACCAACAATCGCTACAAGGTCAATGTGTTCTGCTGCGGACAGCTTGGCAACGACCCGAAGAACATCGAGCAACTCGTTTCCGGCGGCATCGACTTCACCGTATCGGCGACCGGATCCTACGCCCCTCACGTCGATACGCTGAACCTGACCATGCTCCCGTTCATGTTCGACAGCTACGAGCAGGGATGGAAGTTCTACGACGAATCGAAATGGCTGAAAGCCCAATTCGACAAGGCCCCGGCCAAGGGCTTCCGCTTCCTCGCCACGTGGGAAGCCGGCTTCCGCAGCATGACCACCAAGGATCCGCTGAACAGCCCGGCCGATGCCAAGGGCAAGAAGCTGCGCACGTTCCCGAATGAAATGATGCGCTGGCTGCTCGAAGATGTCGGCTTCGGCGTACAGATCATGCCGCTGCCGGAAGTCTATCTGGCCATCCAGCAAGGCGCGGTCGCCGGGCAGGAAAACCCGATCGACACGATCTACTCGAACAAATTCTATGAGGTCGCGCCACACGTGACACTCACCCGCCACGTGTATAGCCCGATCCCGATGGCCATTTCGGAAAAAACCTGGGCCAAGCTCTCGCCCGAGGATCAGAAGGCCATCACCAAGGCAGCCCAGGAAGCCGGTGCGTGGAACCGCAACGAAGTCAAGGCCAGCGAAGAGAAGCAGCTGGCGGAAATGGCCAGCAAGGGCGCCAAGATCAACAACCCGAATGCCCAGCCCTTCCGCGACGCGGTCAAGCCGACCTACGGAAAAGCCAAGGCCAAATGGGGTGCCGACGTTGACGCCATCCTGGCCGATGCCGAAGCCGTGCGCAAAGCATTGCCGGCGAAGAAGTAAGGCGTCTCTTTACCGTGGAAGGAACAATCGTGGCTACTGCTGAGCAAAGCGTTGCGAGGGAAGCGGGCGAGATGCTGCCGCGCGGTCCGGAACAGGCATTGCCTATTCATTTGTTGGCGAGGTTGATTGATTGGGCTCTGGTTGTTGCGGCTGCCATCATGATCGTGCTCGTTTTCTTCAATGTCTGTGCTCACGCGGTCGGTCACGATCTGGCCCAAACCACGGAGGCCTGCGAACTCCTGATGGTCTGGGTGTCCTTCCTCGGCGGTGCATCGATCATCCGCCGCGCCGGGCACATGACCATCACCGAGTTCATCGACAAGCTGAACGATCGTCAGCGCCGCAGCGCGGACTTCGTCGTTCAGCTGGTCAGCCTCGTGATCCTCGGGGTCCTGTGCTGGAACGGCCTGATCATCGTCGGCAACAACTGGGGGAACATCCTCACCGTACTGGGCATACCGATGGCCTGGCAGTACATGCCGCTCTCGATCGGCAGCGGCGCCGGCATGGTATTCGTGGCTTACGACCTTTATCAGATCCTTTGCGGCAAGTCGCGCGAAGAGCGTTATGGAGTGGATGAATAATGCTGACCATTCAGGTTTTCGGTGTCTTTTTTATCATTGCCCTGGCCGGCCTTCCGCTTTACTTTGCGCTGATCGCCACGACGGTCGGTATCGTCGAGTTCAAGAATCTTTCGTATCAGTTCGACTCCCTGTTTCTCAACCTGATTGCCGGCGTCGAACCGTTCATCCTGATCGCCGTGCCGCTGTTCATCTTTGCCGGAGAACTCCTGGCGCGCGGCGGCGTCGGCAAGCGCATCGTCAATCTGGCGCGCGCCCTGTTCGGCTGGATGCCCGGGGGCATGGGTGTGGTGACCATCGTCTCCTGCCTGATGTTCGGTGGGGTTTCAGGCTCGGCGATCGCCGACACGGCGGCCATCGGCTCCCTGGTCGCCCCGACCATGAAGGAAAAGGGCTACCACCCTGACTTTACGGCGGCCCTCCTTTCGGTCGCCGGAACGCTGGCCCTGCTGATGCCGCTGTCGATCCCTTTCCTGGTCTTCGCTTTCGTTTCCGGGGCCTCCATGCGCATCCTGTCGATGTCGGGCGTCATTCCCGGACTGATCTGCGCCATCGCCCTGTCCATCGTATGTATTCGCTATGGCAAGAAAACCGGCTGCGATAGTGGTTCAGAACGGGCCTCCTTGCGCGAAATCTGGTTGGTCACCAAGGATGCGGGCCCCGCACTGCTGATGCCGGTCATCATCGTCGGCGGCATCTGGACCGGAACGTTCACCCCCACCGAAGCGGCGGCCATCGCCGTGGTGTACGGCCTGGTGATTTCACTGTTCCTGTACAAGGACATCAAGGCACGCGACCTCCCGGCCATCGCCCTCAAGGCCTTCCAGACCAGCGCTTCCGTACTGCTGGTAATCGGCGCTACCGGCGTGCTGTCCTGGCTGCTGACCGCCGAGATGGTCGCTGTTGACCTGGCCGAATGGATCAAGTCGGTAGCCAGCCAGCCCTGGCAGTTCCTGCTCATGCTCAACATCGTGCTGCTCCTGCTGGGCATCTTCATCGAACCGCTGCCAGCCATGCTGCTCACCGCGCCGCTGTTCCTGCCGATGGCGCAAGCCATGCAGATCGACCTGATCCTGATGGGCGTGATCATGGTGATGAACCTCTCCATCGCCCTCTACACGCCACCGGTCGGAGGCACCCTGTTTGTCGCGGCCAAGCTGTGCCGGGCCAGCATCGGCGGCATGTCGCGGCACATCATCCCGCTGATGGGCATGAATATCGTGGTGCTCTTCATGACCACCTACATCCCCTGGCTGTCCAAGGCGCTGCCAAAGTTCCTGTTCGGCGTGGGTTGAGTTTCGAGCTTACAAATCGTTTTCCTGAACAAAGGGTCATTCACAATGCTAAACCGCATCATTTCCTTCTCCGGTGCGCCGTACGACGGTTACGCGTTTCCGGAGATTCTGGAGAGTCTCG
>CAZCJW010000187.1:0-3259 GCA_964499185.1 uncultured Propionivibrio sp.
GGTTATACGGCCGCCATGTTGACGACCGTATCGTTTGTTCCCCAGGTGTGGCGGATCTTGAGAACGCGACACACGCAGGATATTTCGCTGCGCATGTACGTTTTATTTACTGCCGGCGTGGGGATGTGGCTGGTTTATGGTTTGCTGCTGTCGTCATGGCCGATCATTGTCGCGAATACGGTTACATTAATCTTGGCCGGTGCCGTGCTGTTCCTGAAATTACGCCACGGTTGATCGTGCCGTGGGCTTGATGGGGCGAGTGCGCCTCCGGCGACTATCCTGCCAGGCCCACCACAGCCGGGCGCCGAGCAGCCCGGTGACAACGCCCGCATAGATGCTGACCGTGCCGAAATCGTTCTTTCCGGCCTTGTGCCACCAGTAATGCAGGATGGCGGCGATGGCGATGAGATAGACCAATCGATGCAGTTGCACCCAGCGGTGGCCGAGTAGCCGCATCATGCCTTTGGTCGACGTGGCAGCGAGTGGGATCAGCAGGACGAACGCGGTGAAGCCGGCGGCGATGAAAGGGCGCTCAAGCGCGTCCTGCCACATGGCGGACAGATCAAACATGTGGTCGACCCACAACCAAAGAGTGAAATGGAGTACCGCGTAGAAGAAGCTGTAGAGTCCCAGCATGCGCCGGAATTTGATCCAGTGCACCAGCCCCGTCAGGCGCCGGAGCGGGGTCATTGAAAGCGAGAGGCACAGGAAGACGAGGGCCCAGGTGCCGGTCGAACGGGTGACGAACTCGACCGGATTGGCGGTCAGGCCGTCGTTCATGCCCAGCCAGAGCAAGCGCGCCAGCGGCAACAGGCTGGCGAGAAAAACCGCAAGACGCATGATGCCGAAGGCAGACATGACGATTTTGCCCCGGCGTTCAGAAGAATTTTTTGAGATCCATCCCGGTGTAGAGGGACGCCACCTGCTCGGCATAGCCGTTGAACATCAGGGTCTTGCGTTTCGGCGGGAAAAGGACGCCGTCGACGCCCTCGCCAATGCGCTGCTCGGTGGCCTGGCTCCAGCGGGGGTGGGCTACTGTCGGATTGACATTGGAGTAGAAGCCGTACTCGTTTGGCGCCGACACGTTCCAACTTGTTTTCGGCTCGTTTTCCGTGAAGCGGATGCGCACGATCGATTTGGCGCTCTTGAAGCCGTACTTCCATGGCACTACAAGGCGTACCGGGGCGCCGTTCTGTTTAGGCAGAACCTCGCCGTACAACCCGAAGGTGAGCAGAGTTAGCGGATGCATGGCTTCGTCCAGCCGCAACCCTTCCACGTAGGGCCAGTCGAGTACCGGGGACGATAGCCCCGGCATCTGCCGTTTGTCGGCCAGCGTGACGAATTCGACGTACTTGGCGTTTCCGGTCGGTTCGACGCGGCGGATCAGTTCGGACAGCGATACGCCAATCCACGGGATGACCATCGACCAGCCTTCGACGCAGCGCAGGCGATAGATGCGTTCCTCGAGCGGCGCGAGCTTGAGTAGTTCGTCGATGTCATACACCTTGGGGTTCTTGACGTGCCCTTCGACGGTGACGGTCCACGGTTTGGTGATCAGCGTATGGGCGTATTGCGCCGGGTCGGCCTTGTCGGTACCGAATTCGAAGAAATTGTTGTAGGTGGTGATGTCCTTGTAGCGTGTCAGTTTTTCCTTTAGGGCGTACTTGGTGTTGACGCTGGCCGTCAGCTTGGTGCTCGAGGGATTGGGTGACGGAGTCGGAGACGGTTGCGTGGTCTGGGCCAATGCGTCGCGTGCGAAAAACGGTGCCAGTGCCGCGCCGAAGGTGCCTGCGGCCGCGGCCCGGATGATCGTTCGCCGCTGTTCGAAAATTTCACGCGGTGTGACTTCGCTGGCCGCTATTTCCGGCCCCAACTGGTTTCTGCGTTTCATGCCCAACCTCCGCCCGGTTTTTGACAATACACAATACAATAGACCCTTCCGGCCAATTGGTCCTGGCATGAATCAGACGGGTATGTTCCTAAAACATTTTGAGTTGGTAATTCTGGCTTGGTTCCTCGGCTTACCGTTGCTCGCCGACGCCGGGCCTGCGCCTTGGTACAAATGGCAGAGCATGACCGGCGCAACCGTCTGCGCGCAGACTTCGCCCGGTAAAGCATGGGTCAGATTGGATCGGGTCTATGTCGATCCGCGCTGCCAGCGGCAGGATAAGTCGGCCGAGGGTGGCAAGGAACGAAGCAAGAAGTAAGCGTGCAGGCACTTTCGAGATTTAAGGGAATTCGATTTTGAACGATTCCACCGACGTGGCACGGGTTCGCTTGGCGGAATGCATGCTCCTTCTGGTTGCTCTGGTATGGGGGATGAACCCGCCGGTCATCAAGCTGGGGCTGCAGCACATTCCCCCCTTGCCTTATAACGTGGCGCGGATGGTTGTCGGCAGCATCGTTGCGCTGATTGCCCTTGGGTTGTCCGGTCGCTATCGCCGGCCAACCCGGGCGGATCTCTGGCTTCTTCTGCGTGCCAGCGTCTTTGGCTTCTTTGTTTTCCAGGTTTTCTTCACGGAAGGGATTCAAAGGACCACTTCGGGTAACGCGGCGTTCATGTTTTGCCTGTTGCCGGTCTTTGTATTGTTGCTCAATCGTTTCTATGGTTTCGACGCGATCAATCGCGCCGTGGTGATCGGCATTGCCTGCTCGATCGTCGGCATCGTCCTGATCGTGTTGGGCACCGGAAAAGAAGTGAGCCTGGCCGGGAATCATTTGTTGGGAGCCATGCTCATCCTTGGATCGCAGTTGGGGTATGCCTACTACACGGTGTTTTCCAAGGAGCTTCTGGAACGCTATTCGACCTATCAGGTGACGGCCTCCCTGATGGTCATTACCACCCTATTGCTTCTCGCCGTTTCGGTTCCCGACATGCGCAGCGTGTCGTGGACAACCTTGCCAGTGTCGGCATGGGGAAGCGTAGTCTTTTCCGCCGTCTTCGGGCTTTGCCTGGGCAATTTCTTGTGGATATGGGGCTCCGGGGTGATTGGCACTTCCCGGGCTTCGGTTTTCAACAATATCACCCCGGTGTTTGCCGTCATCACCGCCTATTTTCTCCTTGGAGAAACATTCGGCCCCTTGCAGGCCGTTGGCGCTGTTTTCGTTTTTTCCGGGGTTTATGTTACCCGTAACCGCGACCGCTTCCTGCGCAAGGATGCCGTCGCCTCATAACTGGATCAATCATGACCATTCGCGCGCTTATCTTGCGTTTTTCCGTGGCTTATTTGCTGTCGCTGGTTTTTGCTTTTCTGCTTGT
>CAZCJW010000187.1:3359-6177 GCA_964499185.1 uncultured Propionivibrio sp.
CCGAAAATACCCGGAGTGACGTGTCACGTCAGCCAGGCGCGGACCGGGGGGCTCAGTGGCAGCTTTGGACTGGCGCAGGATCCGTCGCAGTTCTCACTGGCCTGCCGCCAAACCGGGCCGATCAGTCTGCCGGACAAGATGCCGAAGGACGTCATCGTTTTCAGCGAGGATACGTCGATCCTGTTCAAGGAAACCCGGGTTATCCGTATGTGGGATGAAAAAAACCGCACCCTGGTCTATCTGGCGATCAGTCGCAAGTTGATCGAGGGGGCGCCTGCCAATAGCATTTCTACAGTCCCGGTGATGCCGTGGGGCGGCCGGTAGAAACATCGCCGTCCTGTCTGCTCGGATCAGGCAGTCCCTGAACCGCATGCCGCCCGGCGCAGTCGGTCGGCGACAGCATCCCACGTGGGGATTGTTGGAATGGCTTCCACCAGAATGATATCGTTTCCGGCCTGGTCGAGTTCGCGCAGGGCCGCGTAGAGGCCACGTGCGTAACCGTCCGGCGCGCCGGGAAGCTGGCGATGTGAATGCACGGGCGGCAAGGGCGGTGCTGTATGCAGCAGCACGCCACATCGTTTCCCGGCTCGCTTCTCCTTTTCGATGGCTTCTGCAATTCCGGGCGTTGGTACCAGACACATCGGCGTTCGCGGCGCATAGTGCGCGTCGAGCGATCCGGAAACGCGAGGTACGCCCGCAGGTTTCATGGTGTCTGGAAGCTCGGGCATTTCGCCAATGACTTCCTCAATCTGTTCCGGCGTGATGTGTCCGGGGCGCAGCAAGCGCGGCGGCATCCCGTCACGCGAAAGATCGATGATCGTCGATTCGATGCCGACGTCACAGGGTCCGCCGTCGAGCACCAGCGACACGGCATCTCCGAGTTCCTCGCGTACATGCTCGGCGTCGGTCGGGCTGATGCGCCCGAAGCGGTTGGCAGAGGGCGCGGCGATGCCGCACAGGCCGTTGCGTCCGCCTCCGGCCTGGACATAGGCGCGCAACAGGGCCAATGCCAAAGGGTGGGCCGGCACGCGAATGCCGACGGTGTCCTGGCCGCCGGTTACGGCCTTGGGTACGCCGGGAGCGCGTTTGAGAATCAGGGTCAGCGGGCCCGGCCAAAATGCCTCGGCCAGGTCCCAGGCTTCCTGCGGAATGTCACGCGCCCATTGATCAAGATGTCCCGCGCCGGCCAGATGGACGATCAGCGGGTGATCGGCTGGTCGGCCCTTGGCCGCGAAAATCCTGGCGACCGCTTGCGGGTTGGCGGCGTCCGCTCCAAGCCCGTAGACGGTCTCGGTGGGGAAAGCGACGAGATCGCCGGCCTGCAGGCGCCGGACGGCTTCGGCCAAATCGGGGTTCCTGGGGTCGCTCATGAATTGGAGGCGGTCAGGGCAAGTCCGGCAAGGATTTGGCAAGTACCTTTTCGGTTTGCTGAGTACGGAATTCGCTTAGCTTTTTCGCCAGGTCCGCATCACTGAGTGCCAGCATGGCCACGGAGAATAGCGCGGCATTGGTGGCGCCGGCCTCGCCGATGGCGAACGTGGCAACGGGGATGCCGCCTGGCATCTGCACCATGGCCAGCAGCGAGTCCAGACCCTGAAGATGCTTGGATGGCATCGGTACGGCCAAAACCGGCAGTTCGGTCTTCGCGGCGAGAACACCCGCCAGGTGGGCGGCGCCTCCGGCGGCACCGATCAGCACTTTCATGCCACGCTCCTGTGCGGTTGAGGCATAGTGCAGCGCGGCGTCGGGTGTTCGATGTGCAGATAACACCTTGGCTTCGTAGGAGATGCCGAATTTTCTTAGCGTTTCGGCGCACGCACGCATCACAGGCCAGTCGCTGTCCGAACCCATTACAATGCCAACGAGCGGTTGAATTGTCATGATTGTCTCCTTCTGGTTTGGTTTGTCAGGTGTTCACCGTGCGCTCGGCGCTTTCGAGCGTATTTGCTAGCAGCATGGTGATGGTCATCGGCCCGACGCCTCCGGGGACCGGCGTGATGAACGAGGCAACTTCCTTGGCCGATTCGAAATCCACATCGCCGCAAAGTTTCCCGTCGGGCAGACGATTGATGCCCACATCGATGACGACGGCTCCAGGTTTGATCATGTCGCCGGTAATCATTTTTGGCTTGCCGATGGCGGCGACCAGAATGTCGGCACGCAGGCAATGGGCCTTCAGGTCGCGTGTTTGCGAGTGGCAGACGGTGACCGTTGCGCCTGCGTGCATGAGCAGCATGGCCATCGGTTTGCCGACGATGTTCGATCGGCCGACCACGACAGCTTCCTTGCCCTTGAGACTGATCCCAGCTTCTTCAAAGAATTTCATCGCACCGTAAGGCGTACAGGGGATGAAGCAGGGCTGTCCCTGCACCAGGGCGCCAACGTTCTCGGCACGAAAGCCATCGACATCCTTCGCGGGGGAAATTGCGTCGAGCACGGCATCGGTATCGAAGTTCCTGGGCAATGGCAACTGGACGAGGATGCCGTGGATTTTGGGGTCGGCATTGAGTTCGGCGATCTTGTCGAATACAACGCTCGGTTCGACGTCAGCCGGGTAAGCGTGTTTCTCGGAATGGAAGCCGGCCTGGGCGCAGGCATTGACCTTGTTGCGTACATAGACCTGGGACGCCGGATCCTCTCCAACCAGAATGACCGCAAGTCCGGGGCGCAGGCCCTGTAGCGCAAGTTCTTCCGCCCTTTGTTTGAATCCCACCCGCAGTTTTTGACCGAGTACGTTGCCGTCGAGAATTTGTGCCGTCATCAAAGTCTTCCAGAGAGTTGTGCAGGGTGGTACTTGAATCGGAAAAAACAAAACCCG
>CAZCJW010000188.1:0-6027 GCA_964499185.1 uncultured Propionivibrio sp.
CCAACTACCATATCCCACTGTTCATCTACGCGCCGGGTTTCATCGAGCCGCGGGAAATTGCGTCCGTCACCAGCCAGATCGACCTTGCGCCGACCTTGCTCGGTATTCTCGGTTTTGATTACACCTCGACCTTCTTCGGACGCAACGTGCTGCGTGCGGATGCCGCGCCAGGACGCGCACTGATCGGTAATTACCAGCATCTCGGCCTGTTTGACGGCGAGAACCTAGCCATCCTCGGTCCCCGCCGTGCCATGCGTCGCCATGACGATGCGCTCGGCCTCAGCCACGAGACACAGGCGACTTCCGATGATCCTTTGCTCAGGCGCGATATCGCCTATTACCAGGGCGCCAGTCATGCCTTCAAAAAAGGGCTGATTGCCTGGAAAGGCAGCGATACACCACATGTCATGCTCAGTCGGCGCTGAGACACCGCCCGGCAAAAATCGATCAGTCCTCACTCCGGAGAGTGTTCATGTCTATTGCTTCATCTCCCGCAGCATCCCGGTTTTTCGATTTCCGGCTGGGATTCGCTATCCCCCTTGCCTTGATGGCGCTGCTGCTGGCCATCGATCCGGCGGGGCTGGACTTCGCCATCGCACGAGCGTTCTACGTTACCGGCAGCGGCTTTATCGGACGCCACAGTTTCTGGCTGGAGGACATTCTCCACGATCGGGCCAAGCAAGTCGTCATAGCTCTCGGCGTCGTGGCCATTGCCCTTTTCCTGATCAGCCTCGTTTCGAGACGGCTTCGTTCTTCGCGTCGTCACCTGGGGTATCTGGTCCTGTCGCTCGTTTTATCGACCAGCGTGGTTACGCCACTCAAGGCGCTGACCGCGGTGCACTGCCCATGGGACCTTTCCGAGTTTGGCGGCACCGAGCAATTCAGCTCCTTGCTCGAAAAGCGCGCGCCGACCGAGAAACCCGGTCGCTGCTGGCCTGGTGGGCACGCCTCGGCTGGGTTCTCTCTGCTTGCCCTGTTCTTTTTTCTGCGGGATCGCCATCCTCGCGCGGCCCGCATGGCGCTCGCAATAGCATTCGGAACCGGAACGATTTTCTCTCTAGGCCGCATGATGCAAGGGGCGCATTTTCTGTCACACAATGTCTGGACATTGTTGATCGACTGGACGATTTGTCTGTCGTGTTATCGATGGACTCTTTATCGACGGGCGATTGATGACGAAAACAGCTGGGCGATTCAGTCCGGCAAGTCCGTTCAAAAGACCTAAGTCGCTTTTGATGACTAAACTGATTGGTGATGAACTGGCGTCTTGTCGTTAGCGCAGGTCGTATCTATAACTGTCAGCAGCGGAACGACACATGGACCGGATCGGTGTTATCGGAGCGTTTGCTGTGATTCAAAAAACCACCATTCCAAAAAGCATCTGGGCACTCGGCTTCGTCAGTCTGCTGATGGACGTCTCTTCTGAACTGATCCACAGTTTGCTGCCGGTCTTCCTCGCCACAGCGCTGGGGTTGTCGACGCTAACCATAGGTCTAATCGAAGGAACGGCCGAAGCGACGGCACTGATCGTCAAGGTATTCTCTGGTGCTGTGTCGGATTGGTGGGGAAAGAGAAAGCCGTTGGCGCTGGTGGGCTATGGGCTGGGCGCGCTCTCAAAGCCGCTGTTCGCATTGGCGAGCAGTGCCGGGTTAGTCATCGCAGCGCGTCTAATCGACCGGGTAGGCAAAGGAATTCGCGGCGCTCCGCGTGATGCGCTGGTGGCCGATCTGGCGCCTCCTGAGATCCGGGGCGCCGCCTTCGGACTACGTCAATCACTTGATACCATCGGTGCCTTCGTAGGGCCGGTATTGGCGATGGGTCTCATGCTGTTGTGGGCGAACGACTTCCACGCTGTATTCTGGGTGGCGGTCATCCCGGCTTTCCTTGCCGTGGCACTACTGTTCTACGGGGTAAAGGAACCTGATCACTCGCCGGACAGGAAACGCATCAATCCGATCAAACGAGAGAATCTCGCGCGACTGTCCACAGATTATTGGTGGGTGGTCGTTGTAGGCGCAGTATTTACCTTGGCACGCTTTTCCGAAGCGTTTCTGGTACTGCGTGCGAACGAAGGGGGGCTTCCCCTTGCTTATACCCCGCTCGTGCTGATCGGCATGAACGCCATCTACGCGGCGGCAGCCTACCCCTGCGGCAAGTTAGCCGATTCAATGAGTCATCACCGGCTCTTGCGATGGGGCTTGCTCGGGCTGATCACCGGCGATGCAGCGCTGGCAATCAGCAGTCACTGGACTTGGGTATGGGCAGGAATCACGCTGTGGGGTATGCACATGGCGATGACACAGGGTTTGCTCGCCACGATGATTGCCGATACAGCGCCGATTGAGTTACGCGGAACCGCTTTCGGCTTCTTCAACCTCGTTTCAGGCATCGCCATGCTGTTTGCCAGTGCCCTCGCCGGATTGTTGTGGGAGCTGCTAGGCGCCAGATTTACCTTCGTCGGTGGTGCTTGTTTCGGTGCCCTTGCGCTGCTGGCGATGCTGTGGCGCGGGAAGGAATGAGCATTGAGGAGCTCATTGAAGACCATTCTCCCCAATTCGTTAATACAGGCTTGAATGAACTTACGGAAATCTGGACAAAATGGCTCTTTTACATATTGGATTGACGGATATGATCGATGCAATCCGCAACCACTATCCTGAAGTACCTTGCGTAACGCCGCAATAAACCAACCGTGACAAAACGCGTACCGGATTAGCCAATCGCCGTGGGAATTTGCCTTTTCAGAAAATCATGGTTTGGATTCCAGTTTCCGTTCATCGCTCGCCAAAGCGTTGTCTGTTTTCTTCGGTTCCGATGAGGCGCCGACTTTTCCGGCTGTGTCCGGAAGGTGTTCTCGACGTCGACCGCAACACATATTCCCGCGCTTCATGAGAATCAGAAACGTGATTCTGACGGCAAGGGGTAGACAGTTCTGACAGATCCATTCCATGATGTTTTCCTTTCGCGGCTTTGCTGCCCGGTGTACTTCGTAGTCTAAGTAAGGGCCCGCCGTAACCGCAAGGCATTGGTGATCACCGAGATGGACGAGAGACTCATCGCTGCAGCGGCAAAAATCGGCGAAACCAACAGGCCAATCGCGGGATAGAAAACGCCCGCAGCGATCGGTGCGCCTGCGACGTTGTAGACCAGGGCGAAAAATAGATTCTGTTTGATGTTGCGCATGGTGGCACGTGCCAGGCGATGCGCCCGCACGATTCCCGTCAGATCGCCTTTCACCAGGATAAACCCCGCACTCTCGATGGCCACATCTGCTCCCGTTCCCATCGCGATGCCAACATCCGCTTGCGCCAGCGCAGGTGCGTCGTTGACGCCATCGCTGGCCATGGCCACTTTGTGCCCTTGAGATTGCAGTTCCTTGATGGTCTGCGCATTGTCGGCCGGCAACACGTCTGCGCGAATTTCATCGATTCCAAGCGCTCCGGCGTCGGGCTGACGCTTTACCGAAAGATAACGCGTGCTCCCGTAGCCCGGCTGCCACGTCGCGAAGCGCTGTGGTTTGCCGGCGCCGTAGCCAGCGGTGGCGTCGTCGGCCCAGTATTACTGATGATCCGCTTGACGCGCATGCCCATTTTCCCGATATGCACCACCTGCACAGGCATTAACAGCCAGCGCGGAGTTGGACTGGCAGGCTGATTGTCAGGAGCGATGGCCGCGTCGCTCACGACTATCCGGTCTGGTAGTGCCAGGCCCCGTTTTTTTCTTCGTCGGATCAGAAAGCAGTCCTTCAGTGGTTGTTGGCTGAACGACAGGTGAGCGGCTCATTGCAGTCCGACTGGGTAAGGCTTGCTGATGGCAGCTTAGGCCGACGACCGGGCCTCGGCCTGAGCCGCCATAGACCTGATGGGCCGCGTCGGGCGGCAATGTGCCGGTTAGTTGCCGCCCAATCAAGAATCGCGTTGAACGGCAGCTTCTCCGTCCGGGGAATTCACACACCCGACCCTGAGCCGACCTTCATCGGAATTCCTAGTGGGCGGCAGTAGCAAAGCACAGCGGACATACGCGCTGTCAGGTCAGCGGCAAGTCGTCGGCCAATCCGGCCGTTGACCAGATGTGCTGAATCCGCCCGCAATCCGCAGCCACTATCCTGAAGTACCTTGCGTAACGCCGCAATAAAACCAACCTTGAACACCGCGCGCTTCGTCCTGGTAGAAACAATGCGCCCATACTCATCGGCCTCCCAGTCTTCATCTTCTAGATGCTGATCGCTGATGGCGTACGCCACCGTCCCTTTCTCCGCGTCGCTAAGCCCGAAAGAGGCTGGGATGACCTGAGCAACTTGCGCCTCAACTCCAGCCGATAGCGTTATCGCCTTGGTTCGTCGTGCAGGTAGGAGTACACCGTTTGTTGCTCGTTGACGTCCAATTTTCTAATGGCGTCGGAATGCTTATTCGGTATCAACATGGTCGATTGCGTGTGAGGCGAGCTGTGGAATCGCCCCGCACGATCACAGGGTTGTCCAGCCGCGCATTTCCGGTTGGAACGGAATATCGGCCACCACCCAGCCTTCCGTTATCCGATCCCCCCGCTTGACGTCGGCCGCGTCATAGATACGCAGCCCAAATACGGCGGAACCCACCGGGCTCAAAATTGACCAGTAGCTTTTCTCAGGTTCATGATCTTCCGGATAGACCAAGGTTACTTCCCACTGCTCGCAGGCAATCGGATCCACAAGAACGACCGTCGAGTTCATGGTGACCAGATCGCGAGGCACGTCCTCCGGCGGCACCACCAATTCTGCCGAATGCAGCCGGCGGAGCACCTTTTCGGCTGACGGATTCCGGGTAAGGGCACATTGATCGCCTGTGCGGCACGCAATCAGAGCTTCCAGGCGACGTTTATCGAGCGCCGAAACGCAGGAAACTGGTTTCCGATGAAAGGTTGACGGCATCATGAACTCCTTCGCTGGCAGCGATTTACAAAAACTCACAAGAACTCAACTCTCGAACGTGGCAAGAACGAACAACCTTCGCTGTCCCTGCCCCCCGATACGTGAGATCTTTCCCCGCCGCCTTAGGTCAGCAACTGCTTTCGTGAGCGTTTCGTTGGCAGCGTCCACACCGTGAAGTGCCGCCAACTGGCGCAGATCGAGACACGACTGTTGGTGAAATTTGCTCAATATCGATTCTGTTGAAACCGCAGCCATGGTCAATTCCGCCGTCCTCCTTCACACGTAGTCCGTTCATGCGGCTGGGAAAGAACACGCTTCACCGTTATTCGGTGGATCTTCCCCCCGGGGAGTTCCCAATCGATCGAGTGTCCGGTCGCCAACCCCAGCAGGGCCGAGCCAATGGGCGCCAATACGGAGATTTTTCCTTTCGCGGGATCGGCCTCCTCCGGATAGACCAGTTCCACTTCGCGCGCTGTCCCGGTGCTTTCATCGACGTAAATGCAGCGCGAGTGCATTGTCACCACATCGTCAGGCATACGTTCCAGTGGAACAACAATCGCCCGATCCAGTTCATCGGATAACTCGTGGTCCCGTGCCAGCCCCCGCAGTTGCGAGTAATCGTCCAGAAGCACCATCAGATGGTCAGGTGAAGTATTTTTTTGCAGCAAAGGGGATTTCTCTCTATTCATGATGAGGCATACTACTGGAGCCTCACTCTTTTGATTAGCCACCGCATCAGAATCACAATGTATCCCTACAGGAACCAATTGTTCGGCTGCCGTTTTGACTTCACCGACTTTCACCCATGACCGACCTCAATCTGATGGCAGTCTTCGCCCGCGTTGTGGAAGCGGGAAGTTTTGCCGAAGCGGCACGCCGCATGACAACGTCCCGATCTGCCGTCAGCAAGGCCGTTGCCAAGCTGGAAAAGGAGTTGGGCGCGCGCCTGCTCAATCGAACCACCCGATACATCAGCCTGACGGAGATCGGCGCCTCGGTATCCGAGCATTGCACCCGAATGCTGAGCGAGGCCGAACAGGCCAGAAAACTCGTTGACAGTCTCACCACCACGCCACGAGGACTGCTGCGCGTCAGTGCTTCGGTGGCCTTTGGCACCC
>CAZCJW010000189.1:0-5932 GCA_964499185.1 uncultured Propionivibrio sp.
CAAAGAAGTCCAACAAGTTCCAAAACATCATCGTAAACCCGTGTAATAGCGGGTTTTTTCGTCAATCTCCAATCGCAAGATTGGCTTGCCGTTCGACGTCGACTTCGGGCGTATCCCATTCAGTGTCGTAAAGTTCATCGTCGCTTGCGACGGTCCTCCGGCGGTCCTTGTTCCAGCGCCGCTCCCTGACAAGCTTGGTTACGGAAGACAGATCGAACTTTCGGCGATCCTTGCCGTTTCTATTGTCGTGATGAACAGGCATTGCCCATCTCCCCTCGGAGCATCCGCGGACGGAGAAACATAGCACGGATTCTGCGATTTGTTCGAGTTGAAGCAAAGGGAAACTGGAACCTGGGCGATGTCGGACAAGAATTCCTTTTCAGTATGCCTTTACGGCCGCGCCTGACAGAACGTGGCGGGAAAATTCGCGGTCGGATCCAATAATATGCTTGGTGACCCAGCTGCGCAGAAGCTTTACCAGATCCTTTTCAACGGACTTGCGCAGGGAACTGCTTTCCATTTCCGACAGGAACTTGAGGAAATGCGTGTGTTCTGCGGTATGAAGACTGGTGTCCGGGAAATCGAATACGCGCATCAGAGCTTCTTCGCAGTTAAAGTGAAAGCGCGCAAAGTCCCGCAACTCGGCAATATGGAAGTATGTTGTCGACCAGGTTTCCCGTCGCCTTATGGCCTCTTCGATCGCGTCGAAGAGGCCTATCAGCGTTTTGTGCTGGTTATCGATTTCCGGGATTCCCAGAGAATACTCGTCACGCCAGTGCATTGAGCCTCGCAAACGGCAACGCAAACCCCTGCGCCGATACCTGTGATCAGATGCGCAAGGACTATTGCTTTGGTAATAGTCCTTTATAGCGCTTTTGCGATTCTCGGGGCTGTGACTTAATTCACGCTTTTCCCATAGTCCCGAAAAAACAGCAAGCAGTGGATCGAATCGGAAACGGTAGCGTGCAGGCTCGCAGCAAGAATTCCTAAAGTTCGGATCCGGCATCCCGTTCCCCGACGGTTTTTCCGAAAACCGCGTCCAAGCGTTGTTCGAAGGCGTGATAGCCGATGTTTTCGTAAAGCTCGGCGCGGGTTTCCATGGTGTGAATTACTGCTTGCTGAGTGCCGTCGCGGCGCAGCGCGTCATAGACGGTAGCGGCGGCCTTGTTGGCGGCGCGAAATGCGGACAGCGGATAGAGCGCCAGCGCTACTCCGACGGAGGCAAGTTGTTCGACAGTGAACAGTGGGGTGGCGCCGAATTCGGTAATGTTGGCCAGCACGGGCACCTTGGCGGCTTTCACGAACTTGGCGTACATCTCCAGTTCGGTAACCGCTTCGGGGAAGATCATGTCGGCTCCGGCATCTACGCAGGCGATTGCCCGTTCCACCGCCGCCCCGATTCCTTCTGCAGCCAAAGCATCCGTCCGAGCCATGATCATGAACGTGTGGTCGGTACGCGCATCGACGGCTGCCTTGATGCGGTCGACCATCTCACCCAGGCTGACGATTTCCTTGTTCGGACGATGACCGCAGCGCTTTGCAGCTATCTGATCTTCGATGTGCATGCCGGCGGCGCCCATCTTGATCATGGTTCTGGTAGTGCGCGCAATGTTGAATGCCGACGGTCCGAAGCCGGTGTCTACGTCAACCAGCAGAGGCAAGTCGCAAACGTCGGTGATGCGGCGCACGTCGGTGGCGACGTCGTCGATCGTTGAAATTCCGAGATCCGGCAAACCGAGCGACCCGGCGGCAACGCCTCCGCCCGATAGGTAGATCGCCCGAAACCCCGCCTTCTTGGCCAGAAGGGCGTGATTGGCGTTAATGGCGCCGGGGATTTGCAGCGGAGATTCTTCGAGCATGGCGAGGCGCAACGCGGCCCCGGGTGTGGGTTGGTTCATTGGGGCATCCTTTTCGGCAAATTGACGTGTTCGTTAACGGCGGAATGTACGTGAGAAGAAATTGCCATCACGGAGTTTTGGGCGCAAACTTGGTCAAATTTTTGCAGATCGTGGAACGTAGATGAGCGCCAAAATTCTTGATTACCTGAAAGCCAACGGCGAGCAGCTTGATTTGGATCTGTCAACGGCTTTGCGTATTCCGATGTCGCAGTTGAAGACTCTGGTCGAGCAGCTTTCAGCATCGGGAGATGTCATTTGTTGCCATGTTACGCGTTTCATCGACGGCCAGAAAATTGAGGGCACGAGTTGCCGTCTTTCCTGTGACCTGCCAGCGCCAACGAGGGGACGCAAGCCCGGGGGGGCAAAAAAGGACATCAGTTCCGACATATTCCCCGAGTAACCGCTTGTCGTTTGACTTTTGCGACTGGCATTTCGTATTCATTCGATGCGTGAGAACCGGTTGGGAGACCGCGCGGGCGTTTTTTTCGATTGTGGGTATTAGAATTCGCGAATGAATGACGAATTTTTCATGCGCGAGGCGCTTTCTCTCGCACGCTCGGCCGAGTGCCTGGGCGAAGTCCCGGTCGGGGCGGTAGTCGTCCGTGAAGGGAAAATCGTCGGGCGCGGCTTCAATTCACCGATTGGGGAATCCGATCCTACTGCACACGCCGAGATTGCCGCTCTGCGTGATGCGGCACGGAATTTGCAAAACTACCGGCTTCCAGGCTGTGAATTGTTCGTGACGCTCGAGCCGTGCGCAATGTGCGCAGGAGCCATTCTCCATTCCCGTATTTCGCGTGTGGTGTATGGTGCCCGTGATCCAAAGACTGGTGTCCACGGCAGTGTGGTCGATCTGTTTGCCGTGGAGCGGCTCAATCATCACACGGAGGTGTTCGGTGGTGTCTTGGCTGAAGAGTGCGGACAGATTCTTTCCGGTTTCTTCGCCGCCAGACGAGCCAAGAAGGAAGGCTAAGCGTGCGCATACAGATATCTATTGCACTCCAGAGGTTGACCCTTTTCGGCGATTCGGGTCAGGTGCTGCGATCGTACGCTGTATCGACGGCGTTTCGTGGTGCGGGCGAACGTAGCGGAAGCTTCTGCACTCCGCGTGGCAGGCATGTTATTCGTGCCAGGATTGGTTCTGATCTGCCGGAAAACGCAGTGTTCGTTGCCCGTCGTCCGACGGGGGAAATCTATTCACCCGAATTGGCCGCGGCCAATCCGGGGCGAGACTGGATTCTCTCCCGGATACTATGGCTGTCGGGATGCGAACCTAATTTCAATCGCCTCGGTTCCCTCGATACAATGCGCCGTTTCATCTACATCCATGGTTGCCCGGACTCGGAGCCGATGGGCGTGCCAAGTTCCCATGGATGCATCAGGATGCGCAATCAGGACATCATAGAGTTGTTTGATCTCGTTCAGGCATATACGCCTGTTGAGATCACCGAGGACTGATTGCCGGACGCTGGCCTCTCTCGTTACATCAGTCCCCGACGATTGCCAAATTGCCCAAGGCGATGCTCTGGCCCTGCGGGAAGCCTGCTCTAAGTTCAGAGTTGGCAATCGTGCCTTCAAGCACCACAGCCAGACCATCACAACCTCCGTCCGGAGCGGGGGAGGCATTGGCCACCATGCCGCAGGCGTGCTCCGGCAAATCAGCAGTTGAAACCGGCATGCCGGCAACGACCGTGCCCGAAGCATGGAAGCGGTACAGATGGCGCTTGACCTTTCCCAGATATTGGGTGCGGGCGACGACCTCCTGTCCCGGATAACAGCCTTTATGGAAGCTCACCCCGCCGATTTTGTCCAGGTTGGCCATTTGCGGGACAAAGGCTTCCTTTGTTGCTTCGGTTATCAGAGGTATTCCTGCCCGAATTTCCAACCATTGCCATGCCGGGGTTCCGGCGGCTTTGGCATGGGCGGAAAGGGCATTCCAGACGGACGCAGCGGTTCCGCTGGCAATGACGAGGATGAATCGTGTTTTGTCGAGGCGGAGGGTCGTGGCATTGTCCGTCGAGACCGTCTGCATCGAACTGTTGGGAACCGGCAGCCCAGCACTTTGTAGCGCCGTTTCGGCCTGTGGTCCGGAAAGGCCGATCAGCTCGTGATCGGCTGAGCGATTGCTTATCCTGACATTGGATCGCAACACGTAAACCTGCAGCCGCTTCTCGATGAATTCCCTCAGGTCGGCCGAGAGAATCGCCAGATAACCGGCATCACGACGAAAAAGAACAAGGCTGGCCAGCATCCGCCCCTTGGGCGTGCACCAGGATGAATGCTGGACGGACCCCGCTTGCAGGTGATTCACGTCGCTGGTCAACTGGTTCTGCAGGAAGGTTTTGGCGTCGTCGCCCGAACATTCGATCAACTCGAGATGTGTCAGCGGCGAGAGGATCGTTGCCTCGCGCGCGGCGACGAGTTCCGCGCCGAGATCGCCAAAGTCGCCAACTACTCCGTCAGTGATGCGGGCGCCATTGGCGCCAAGAAACTCCTGCCAATCGGGATTCATCGTTGTTTCCTTTGAGTTGTTTGCACTGGCATCGGGTTTGCCAGTTTTGTACGTCGCTACGACCCGAAAAGGGGCGCCTCGGTTCAGTCCATATGGTTTCGGCTATTATATCGCCTCCCCAAATCCTCCCTGCTCCTGCGCTGGCCAAGCGATGATCCGATTATTGAGAAGAATGCTGGTCATTGGGCTGGTCCTCGTACTGGGCACCGGCGGCTGGTTCTATTGGCTGGTGTCGACGCCACTGCCTTTGAGCGGGGAACGGGTCGAATTCCACGTTGCGCCGGGGAGCGGGATGCGTGTAGCCGCCAAGGAGATTGCTGGCTCCGGGGTGGATTTCAGTCCATGGGCTCTTGTTGTTCTGGGCAAGATGCTGCGTGTGGAAGCGTCGATCAAGGCGGGCAGCTATGAGATCAGCCGGGGCATCAGCCTGCTGGATCTGTTACGCATGCTGACGCGTGGTGATGTCAGCCAGGCCGAAATAGTGTTCATTGAGGGATGGACATTCCGTCAGTTAAGGCAGCGCTTGGATTCCCATCCCGATGTGCGGCATGACAGTAAGGGTTTGTCTGACAGGGAAATAATGCGCTTGATCGGGGCCGGCGAAACTGCTCCGGAAGGCTGGTTTTTTCCCGATACCTACCTGTTTTCGAAACGAACCAGCGATATCGACATCCTGGCCCGCGCCTATCGGACGATGCAAAGTCATCTGTCGCGGGAATGGGAGGGGCGGTCGGCACAACTGCCGCTGGCCACCCCTTATCAGGCGTTGATTCTCGCGTCGATTGTCGAGAAGGAAACGGGTCGTGAGGCCGATCGGCCGATGGTGGCTGCCGTTTTCGTGAATCGTCTTCGCCGGGGGATGTTGTTGCAGACGGACCCGACGGTTATCTATGGTCTTGGCGAGCGTTTCGACGGAAACCTGCGCAAGCGCGATCTGACGGCCGACACACCTTACAATACCTATACGCGTGCGGGATTGCCGCCGACGCCGATCGCCATGCCCGGCCTGGCGTCGCTGCAAGCGGTGTTGCATCCGGCACCCAGTCAGGCGCTGTATTTCGTGGCGCGCGGCGACGGCAGCAGCCATTTTTCTCAAACACTTGAAGAGCACAATCAAGCGGTGAATCGCTTCCAGCGCGGCGCGCGTTGAGAGGCCGGCCAGGTGACAAACACGCACACCAAAGAAAATAGGAGAACGCGTTGACCGGTAATAAGGGGAAATTCATCACCTTCGAGGGGATTGATGGCGCCGGCAAGAGCACGCATATCGCCACAGTCGTGGATCTGCTGAAGGGACGCGGCCTGGAAGTCGTTTCCACGCGAGAGCCCGGCGGGACGCCGCTCGGGGAAAAATTACGCGAATTGCTGCTGCATGAGCCGATGCATCTCGAAACCGAAGCCCTCCTAATGTTTGCCGCGCGGCGCGAACACCTGGCGCTGGTCATCGAGCCGGCGCTGGCGCGTGGCGCATGGGTGATCTGCGACCGGTTCAGTGATGCTACCTATGCCTACCAGGGCGGCG
>CAZCJW010000190.1:0-5906 GCA_964499185.1 uncultured Propionivibrio sp.
GATTTCAAACTCGTGGCCGGTCATGCCGTCGCGCGCCCGGGTGATCCAGAGACAGTCTTCTCGGTGGGCACCCAGCGATTCGACGTAGTTGGCCGCAATGCAACCGCGATCCATCGCCGAACGGATGAATTGGAATACGAAGCGTGCGTCGTTGTCGTGCAGGTAAGCGTCGGAATATTCGAAGCCACCGTAGAAATTGTCGGTGCGGATGACAGGCTCTTCGGCATTGACGACACGTTTGGGTAGCCAACGCGGTGTCTTGGTGAATCCGCGGCCGAAAAACCAGTACAGCCAGGTACCCAACCAGATGAAACGCGGATGGAAGCGGAACCCCTTTTCAATCGTCGAACAGAAGCGGATTTCCTTGACGCGCGACGGGTAGTTCTCCATCAGGTGATTTCGGCTCTTGCACAGTCCCCAGACGAGCCCGTAATCATGGCTCTCGAGATACTTGATGCCGCCCCAAGCCAGGTTGCTTGATTGCTGGCTGGTGAAACCGGCGAAGTCGCGCTGATCGATCAGCGCTACGCGGGCACCTTTTCCAGAAAGCGCGGCGGCGGAGACGGCGCCGTTGATTCCGCCACCGATGACGAGCGCATCATAGATGCCGTGGCCGAGTTTTGCGATGTTGCTGGTTCGGAGTTTCATAAGCGGATGTAGATTGATTGAAAGCCGATGGAGGAATAACTATTACCCTTTAATAATTTTGTGGTTTAATGAACTTATAAAGTTTCGAACGAACACAAAAATATTCTAAAACGAACATTATTGTGTGGATAGGTTCTTGTCAACGGGTATTTCGTCATTCAAATCGATACCTGCAATGAAATCGTCGGTTAGAATCAATCCTGATCGTAGCGGTCCATCCGGAGGATGCCACGTCATTGCCAGCCGCATTCCGGGTGTGATTCAAGTGCTGTTCCGAATCAAACAAAGGGAGTGAGCATGAAAACGCGGATTTCGCAACTGAATCTGAGTCAGCGTCATCTCGATATCATCGAAATGGCCCAGCAAAACGGTTTCCTCTCGACCGAGGAGTTGAGCAAGGCTTTCAAGGTGACGGCGCAGACGATTCGTCGCGACATCAACGAATTGTGCGACAAGGGGTTGCTGCGCCGCTTCCATGGTGGTGCCGGTCTCGCATCGAGCGTTGAGAACGTCGATTACCCGACCCGCCAGGTTCTCAACCATGAAGAAAAAATTCGCATCGCCCGCATGGTCGCTGACTACATTCCCGACAATGCCTCACTGTTCATCAACATCGGGACGACGACCGAGGAAGTGGCCAAGGCACTCCGCGATCACAAGAACCTCAGGGTGATCACCAACAACCTGAACGTGGCGTCGTTGCTGTGCGATAACCCGAATTTCGAGGTTATCGTCACCGGAGGGGTTGTGCGCACGGACCGTGGTGTAATCGGCGAGTCGACGATCGACTTCGTCCGGCAATTCAAGGTCGATTTCGGGATCATCGGTATTTCCGGTATTGACGAGGACGGGACGCTGCTGGATTTCGATTACCGTGAGGTCCGGGTCGCGCAGGCGATCATCGAAAACGCCCGTCATATCATCCTGGCGACCGACCACACAAAGTTCGGCTGCAACCCGATGGTTCGCCTTTGCCATATCAGCGAAATCGATGTTCTGTTTTCGGATCGCCAACCGCCGGAAAAGATCATGGCAGAACTGAACAAGGCCAACGTGGAAGTGCACGTCTCGGACCCTGCGGAGGAAACCTTCCTCCAGTAGGGGAACTCTCCTGCCGCACGAGAAATCGGTTATCCGGGGGCAGGCCGGCGAGCGCGTGGGAACTCGACAAACTGTGCCGTAGTTTTGGCAGGGGAGGTGACCGAACAGAGTTTTCCAGTTATCGCGTCGTTTGCCGCAGGTCGACGCGCAACTCTTCGAGCAGGTAGTTGCGGAACACCAGCGGATGGAGTCCGCTGTTGTCTGAGAGGACGCTTTCCTGCCTGTTTTTCGTAATCTCGATGGTCCGCGGTGCGGGCTGGATATGCTGGCTTTCGGTGTGTTCGTAGCCGTGCAGAACGATTCCGTCGCGCGGCGATGTCAGCACGTAGGCGCCGCGACTGCCGAAACGCTTGCCCATGCCATGGTCTGTGAGTACCAAACGGTCATCGATGAGGAATCCACGGATGCGCTCGCCGCGCTGCTCCGGCGTCAGTCGGGTGAGAAACTCGTGGAACGGAACGTGCCCCATGGTCAGCCGGGTGAATCCGTTGACCCGGGCCAACTTGTCCAGCCCGATCTGATTGATCGCGTCGGCGACGTTGATTGCCTTGGCGATCGTCGTGCGGTCGGCGTACCAGGAATTGACCAGCGATAGCGCTTCATGCAAGTCAGACAACGTCCGCGCCGGGTTCCTGACGTCGTTCTCGATGCGCAAGAGGCCCTGCCAGACCGACGGGTGTGCCTTGCTGCCGCGTCCACGGTATTCCTTGCCGCGATATGCAAAGGTGAATTCTCCGGTTTTTAGGTCGATCGGCAGCAGGCCGTGCAGGATGGTGTTGCCGTACATATCTTGCTGGTGGAGTCGGAAGTTTTGCCGCAGGAACCGGCTGGCTTCCTGGAGCGCCGGGTGGTGCAGGTATCTAGCGAAAGAGACCTCCCCATCGAGCTTGTCTTCCTTGAACGCCGGAAATATTTCCTTGAACACCGAGGTGCCCCAGTCGTTATGGAAGGCCCAATCCTTGGCCCACCATTCGAGGGATTCGTAATTCCTGTAGTTCATTGCCTCGAAGGCTCGAATCCACCATTCGCCTCGCGCCAGGCGTTCTTCAATGTCACGCGATAGAACAGGAATGATGTCTTGCTCGATGATCTTTATCGCCGCGAGCCACAACTCCAGGCGTTGGCGTCCCTCCGATGTTTCGGCTGTCGGTAGGTTGGCCTTGAAGTCGTTGAGAAGATCCTGCCACCACTTCAATGAAACCATGCCCACCGCGCGTACGCCGATATACACGTCGCCAACCTTGACGTCGTATCCGCGCAGACTGTTCCACAGAGCGCCCTCGCGGGTCAGGCTCCAGCGCTTGATAGCGTTGTCCGACATACCGGCCGTCAAGGACTTGAACAGATGGTTGGCCCGAACCTTGACGCTGTCAGGAGCTTCCCACTTCTTCTGTTCCTTCGACTGCCGGATGGTGAATTCGGCGAGCTTTCTTTCCCACCACTCGGGCGAACGGACTTCCGACTCGTGCAGATGCGATGCCAACACGTCCTCGATGCGCCCATATTGAGCGTCGTAGGCGTCGCGGTATCCGTAGAAATTGAAATTGGGGTAGGACGGCAGGTGAACGCCTTGCAGGTTGAGGAGCATCCATAGATCGTGATTGCCGATCACGAAATCCATCAGCCCGGCAGCCATCATTTCCTGTGAGCGCTTGAGGATGGCCAGGCCACGAGGCCCACGGTCGACGAGGTCGCCGCCGTTGTGGAAGAAAATGCGACCACGGAAATCGTCAAGGCGAACCCCGTGGTCGGCGAATTGTTCGGCCAACGAGCGGTTAGGGTCTAGTGCCTGGATTTTCGCCAGCCTCTCGGAATTGTTCACCGAACGCAACGCATGGAGCAGCAGTGCATCGAACTTATCGAGTGCGCCATGGGAATCGGACAGCGTGACAATGACGGGTAGGCGAGCAATTTCAGAGGCCTGGTTTTTTTTCAGGATGCGCAGCAACTCGCGCCGCGCGGCTTGCTGCTCCGCGGGGGGCAGGCTGGACCATTTCTCGGGTTGGTAGATCAGCGCGCGGGGTTGGGCTACGAGGGTAGAACGTGCCGCCGGCGATTCCGCAAGCGACGCCGCTGGCAAGGTGGCCACAAAGAGCAGCGTGCACGTCAGTGCGAAAAGCCTGGTGGCGTATCCTGGTCCGTTCATTGGTGTGTTCTCCCGTGTTCTGGCTTTTAGTCAATCGGTACAGCGATCATCTGCCGGCGCTCGAAGCGCGCCAGTTCCTTGACGCCGGCTTTCCTGAGCCCTTCCAGCGCCTTATCGAAGTGCCGACCGACCTGATGCGGGGCATGGGCGTCCGAGCCGAGGGTGAGCGGCACGCCGCGCGAAGCCAGGGCTTCGACGACATCCCAGCCGGGCATGAAAGCCTGTGCCGGGTTGTCGAGGCCGGAGGTGTTGATTTCCACGGCGATGTCGTTGGCCAGCAAGTCAGGGATCAGCGGCTCGATGTAGCGCAGCATCCCGCCGTCGGGCATGCGACCCATCTTCTTCGGCAGGTCGAGATGACCGACGATGTCGCAGAAGCGTTCCCGAATCATCATGCCGACGAAGTGGAAATAAACCTCGCAGATATCTTCGATGTGCCAGAAGTCGTACATCTCCGGCTCCTGCAGTTTCTCGAATCCGATGTTGTGGACGGAGCCGATCAGATAGTCCCACTCGATGCGGCGTGAGGTGTCGCGGGCCACTTCCAGGCGGCTGGGAATGAAATCCATCTCCATGGCCAAGCGGATGCGGAAGGGGTTCTCACCATCACGGTTGTAGCGTTCCTGCAGGCGCCGCACATCGGCGATATAGTCGTCTTGTTCTCCGGGCAGCATGGCATAGCGCTGACCCTTGGCATGCAGCATCCAGTGGCTATGGTCGGAAAAGCCGAATTCGCCGATGCCTTTGGCGAGGGCTTGTTCAACGTAGGCGTCCATGGAACCGGTGGCATGGCAGCAGCGGGTCGTGTGGCTATGCAGGTCAATCAACGAGGGCATGGGGATTTGGATCGAATGCTCAAAAGGGAATCATGTCGTCCGTCACCCCGGCAGAGGCTGGGGTCCGGTCTGGTGTGTTCCTGGATTCCGCACTGGCTTTAGCCGGAATGACGGGATGTGTGTGGCTACGTGGCCTTGACCACCGATACGCCGTGATCGGCCAGCGAAAGCCCCACGTCGATGCCGATATCCAGCACGTTGGTGAGGTCGGGCGAGACGACGAAGATGTTGCCGAGTACGGTGTCGAAGGTGTATTCGAAGAAACTGCCGAGGTACGAACGCTTGAGCAGTCGGCCTTGGACACCGCTCCCATCGCGATTGATCTGCCAGGCCTCGGGGCGCACCGCGACCTTGACGGCGCCAGATTCGACCGCCTGCTTCGGGGTGATGTGTAGCGGGCCGAGCTTGACGCTGCCGTCCGGGCCGGCCTCGCCGGGGAACAGCATGGCCTCGCCCATGAAGCCGGCAACGAACTCGCTGCCCGGGAATTCGTACATCTCCTGTGGCGTACCGCTCTGGGCGATCAATCCGTCGTTCATGACAATGATCAAATCGCTAACAGCCAGTGCCTCGCTCTGGTCGTGCGTGACGTAGGCCACGGTCAGGTGAAGACGTTGCTGGATGGCCCGGATTTCCTCGCGCATGTCGCGGCGCAGGCGGGCGTCGAGGTTGGAGAGCGGTTCGTCGAACAACAGGATCCCAGGTTCGAGGATCAGCGCACGCGCCAGCGCCACGCGCTGCTGCTGGCCACCCGACAGTTCGCTCGGCATGCGTTCGTCGTAGCCGACGAGGCCGACGTTCCTCAAGGTGTCGACCGCCCGGGAACGCGCGGCTTCCTTGGGGACGCCGGACATGCGCAGGCCGTACATGACGTTCTCCACGACGTTCATATGCGGGAACAGCGCATAGCTCTGGAACATCATGCTGACGTTGCGTTCGGCCGGCCCGAGCGTGGTGACGTCCTTGCCGTCCATGAATATCTGGCCGGCGGTCGGCGATTCGAGTCCGGCAATCATGCGCAACACCGTGGTTTTGCCGCAGCCCGACGGCCCGAGGATCGTGGTCAGTGTGCCTTTTTCGATGCCGAAGCTGACACCCTTGACAGCAAATGGCGCCGTCGGGTCGGTGCCGTAGCGCTTGGTGATGTTCCTGAATTCAACGCCGAAAGTCATGCT
>CAZCJW010000191.1:0-5872 GCA_964499185.1 uncultured Propionivibrio sp.
ACTGAAACATGGCACACAAAAAAGCAGGCGGCAGTTCCCGTAACGGCCGCGACTCCGAATCGAAACGCCTTGGCGTGAAGCGCTATGGCGGCCAACTGGTTCTCGCGGGCAACATCCTTGTTCGTCAGCGCGGCACCCAGTTCCATCCGGGCGTTGGTGTCGGCATCGGTAAGGATCACACGCTCTTCGCGCTGGTCGAAGGGCATGTCGAGTTTGCCCTCAAGGGACCGAAGCGTCAGCGCACCGTCAGCATCGTTCCGGCAGCGGCCTGATCGGTCAGTCGCGAGACACCGCGCAGGCGGCATGAAGGCCCTATCCTTGCGGTAGGGCTTTTTACTTTGTGGGAAGCAATTCATGAAATTTATCGACGAGGCGAAAATCTACGTGGCCGCCGGTGATGGCGGCAATGGTGTCGCCTCGTTCCGGCGCGAGAAGTATGAGCCGGAGGGCGGCCCGAATGGAGGCGATGGTGGGCGCGGGGGCAGTGTCCGGGTAGTCGCCGACCGCAATATAAACACATTGGTCGAGTACCGTTACACCCGCAAGTTTGTTGCCCAGCGCGGTGAAAATGGCGCTTCCGCCGGTTGTTACGGCAAAGGCGGCAACGACATTGTTCTGCGCGTTCCGGTCGGGACGGTCATTACCGACGTGAATGCCAACCGGGTGGTCGCCGACCTCGATGTCGACGGGAAAATGGTGCTGATCGCCAAGGGTGGCAAAGGCGGGCTTGGCAACATCCACTTCAAGTCGAGCACCAACCGCGCGCCGCGCCAATGTACCAAGGGTGAGCCTGGCGAGGAGCGCGACCTGCGTCTCGAACTGCGCGTGCTGGCCGATGTCGGTTTGTTGGGGTTGCCGAATGCAGGCAAGAGTACGTTCATTCGCGCTGTATCGGCGGCACGCCCGAAAGTGGCTGATTATCCGTTCACAACAATGCATCCCAATCTCGGCGTCGTGCGTGTCAGCGAGAACAAGAGTTTTGTCATTGCCGATGTTCCTGGTTTGATCGAGGGTGCTGCGGAGGGGGCCGGACTGGGTATCCGCTTTCTCAAGCATCTGGCGCGTACCCGTGTGCTGCTACATATCGTCGATCTGGCTCCGCCGGATCCGGACGCCGATCCCGTCGCGGATGCGCGGGCTATTGTTGGCGAACTCGAGAAATACAGTCCGGAACTGGCCGGGAAGCCGCGATGGCTGGTTCTCAACAAGCTCGACCTGATTCCCGAGGAGGATCGCGACCGGCGTGTCGCCGACTTCCTGAATGCCTATGGCGCACCTGAAGGAACGCCTTGTTTTCGAATCAGTGCAATCAATGGCGAGGGCTGTCAGCCGATCGTGTACGCCTTGCAGGAGGCACTGGAGAATCTGGCGCCCGCGGTTGCAGGGGCAGCGAATTCGCCCGACGAGTTTTTCCCTGAAGACGACGATACAAACTGAGCGAATCATGGTTATGAAGACGACACGACTTGCCGACGCCAAGCGCCTGGTCATCAAGGTGGGCTCGGCGCTGGTCACGAATAACGGCGAAGGGCTTGACACGGAGGCCATCAAGGAATGGGCGAGGCAGATCGCCGAGTTGCGGGCTCGTGGCCGGGAGGTGGTCTTGGTGTCTTCCGGGGCCATCGCGTGCGGCATGCAGCGCCTCGGGTGGAAAAAGCGGCCCAGTGCAGTGCATGATCTGCAGGCTTGTGCCGCTGTCGGACAGATGGGACTGGTGCAGGTGTATGAAAGCGCGTTTTCCGAACACGGTTTGCACACCGCTCAGGTGTTGCTTACGCATGATGACCTGGCTGACCGCAAGCGTTACCTGAACGCTCGCGCGACGCTGACGACCCTGCTCGGTCTGGGGGTCGTGCCGATCATCAATGAGAACGACACGGTCATTACCGATGAAATCAAGTTTGGTGACAATGACACGCTTGGCGCGCTGGTGGCCAATCTGGTCGATGCCGATTGCCTGATCATCCTGACTGACCAGCAAGGGTTGTTTACGGCCGACCCGCGCAAGGACCCCGCGGCGACCTTGATCTCGGAGGCGCGCGCCGGTGATCCGTCTTTGGAAGCCATGGCCGGCGGCGCCGGAACGCAGTACGGCAAGGGCGGGATGATCACCAAGGTGATTGCTGCGAAGCGCGCGGCGAACAGCGGGGCGCACACGGTCATTGCCAGTGGCCGAGAGGATGACGTGATGCCTCGCCTGGCACGCGGCGAACCGATCGGTACGTTGCTGGTTTCGCAAATGCAGCCGCTCAATGCGCGCAAGCAGTGGCTGGCGGATCATCTGCAACTCAATGGCCAGCTGGTTCTGGATGCGGGCGCCGTCAAGGCGCTGAGCGAGGGGAAAAGCCTGTTGCCGATCGGTGTCGTCGAGGTGCAGGGGGAGTTCGAGCGCGGCGCCGCCGTGGCCTGTATTTCGCCCGAAGGCCGGGAGGTCGCGCGCGGACTGATCAACTATGGAAGCAGCGATGCACGGCGCATTGCGCGCCATGCCAGTTCGGATATCGAGGACATCCTGGGGTTCGTTGATGAACCGGAGATGGTTCACCGGGATAACCTGGTGACCTGCTAGCGGGAATTCGACATCCCGGTTTTTGCCGGGATGTCGGCAAGGTTGCATTCCACTAAAACGACCAGGGAATCGTTGCGCGGCGGTGAACAACTGCCGGTACGACGCCGAATTCAGCGGTCGAAACGTGATCCAGTACGCTGCACGCGGCGATTTGATGTTGGCGGTTCTCGATCATGGTCTGGCGCGCGGCGAGAAGTTCCTTGCGTTCTTCGAAGGGCGCGCCGCTCAACGGCTCGATATCGCCGCGCAGGAAAGCACTGCGGTCGATCAGGTCAATGCGCTTTTCGCTGAGGCGCATCCACAGCAGATCGCCGTTCATCAGCGTGCCGATGCCACCTCCCTCGAAGGCTTCCGGAACCATGTGGCCCACGCAGGCGCCCTTGGTGACACCTGAGTAGCGTCCGTCGGTGATCATCATGGAGGTGCGTTCGACTACGCCGTGATGGCGCAGATTCTGGCTCGGAGCGAACATCTCGGGCATGCCAAAGGCTTTCGGCCCCTGTCCGGCGATGACGAAGGCGAACGCCAGCGTGCCGTTGTTGACCATCGACAGAATGTCCTGGTCCGCGGGCGCATTATTGAATTTGCGGAAAGCGGAAAGAAGCTCAGGTGTCAATTCAGGCATCTGGCAAAGTTTCTCCTCCAGGCTGCTGGAACGCAGTTCATCGGTGCATTGCGTTTCGTTCTCGTAGTAGCGGACGAGGAAAACCTTGCCGTCAAATCGCTGGTACGAATCGGTCGACATGCCGGCGACCTTGAGCGTGCATGACGAAAAGAAGTTGCCGCGCATGATGTCCGTTCCCGAGATGTCGCGGATGGGCTTGATGCGGATGACCGAGCGCTCCTGCGGCAGGGCCGGAGAAACAGCTTCGGGGATTGCGGCCACGCGTTCACCCCAAGTCTTTCCGGTAACCGTTGGAGCGTTCCAGTTCATTGGTACATTGAGAGTTTCCAGCACCTTGTACAGACTGGTCATGCCGTGATGCAGTCCGTCCCGCGCCTGCTCGGCAAGCACAAACGTGTCGCGGCCATCGGTCAGGCTGTGGGCGAAAATGTCGGGAACAGGATGGGCGTTGCGGATCTTCTCGTAATCAAACAGCGAAACGTCGAAACCGGCATGGCGCATCACGCACGGCATATGCAGCATCAGATTGCTCGAGCTTCCCGTGGCGTTGTGGATGCGTACTGCATTGCCATAGTTGTGCTTGAGAATTTCACAAACGGCGTATTCCGGCTTGTTGATCAGGCGGAACAGTTGATCGACGTTGCGGGCAACCAGTGCGCTCGGAGCCTCGTCGACCAGCAGTTCGGAACCTTCCGGAACAAAACCAAGGGCGGAGATCAGCGTCCGTGATGAATTGCCGGTACCGTTGAAGGCGCAGATGCCCCCTTTGTCATCGCAGGTGGCTACCGCCAGTTCGTTGAGGATTTCGTCGGCGGCAGGCCGGTTGATCAGATGTTGCTCGACGGCCCGGTTGAGCAAGGCGAGGAAGGCTTCGTCCGAGGAGCATTGCAGGATGTAGCGGCAGTTGTCCTCGATGTCGTCGGCCAGTTGCGCGTCTCCGGCAGCGCGGGCGGCTTCCTGGATTTTTTGCAGTTTCTTGCGCGTGCCCTTGGGAATGCTGCCGCCCTTCAATACGTGTGCGGGCACGAACACGGCCCACACCGGGGCCGTGCCGCGTTCCGGTTCGCGCCGGGCGCGGTCGGCGGCGGCGAGTCCGGACAGGATGCCGGTCGGTGTCTTGTCGCACCCCGAGATGACATAGGCGGCGTGATAACTGTGCCCCTCGAAATTGATGTTCACCGCCGTAGCGGTATGGTTGCGCGAGGCCAGTGAATAGCTCTGACCGATGTTGTTCTGGGCCGTGCCATCGCAAATGACCGGGATTCCGAACGTGAAAGGCACGCCACCGTTTTGCCACACGCGGGCGGCAGCGCGCAGCGCATGTTCGTGGTCGAAAAGATGGGCAGGGTGGTCGGCTGAGCCCTGGATGATGCAGATGCGCGGGCGGTTGGCGGCCAGACGCTCGACGATCGCCGCCAGTGAGATGTCGCCCAGGCCAATGTAATCGGCTTCCTCCCGGAGGAATTCCTCGGCGCGTTTCAGCAAGGCCCGCGCGGTTACCGGTTCGTTGGCCAGTCCCTGGATGCAACTGCGGTAGGGGTTGAATTCCTCGATGACGAAGAGGTCTGCGAATTCAGCATTGAGGACGTTACTGCCGGGATTGCTCATTTCTGCTCCGTTTGTTGTAGGGCTTTCGATATGCCGCGGGGGATTTCCTTCGGATATCTCAGTCAATTGTATTACAATTATTTTAGTTTGTACTACAATTGTGTTGACTTTGTCCTAAGAGTGGTGACAAACTGAAAAAAACGGAATCGGCCAAGAGGCCAGATCAACAAGCGAGAGGGGTATGACCAAGACGGATCGTTTGACGCAGCTTTTTGGTAAGCAGATTGCCCAGGGTGAATTTGACCCGGGTTCGGCCTTGCCTTCGGAAGCAGAATTGTGTGAGCGTTTCGATACGTCACGCAATGTCATGCGCGAAGTGATCAAGGTGCTTTCGACCAAGCGGTTGATTGATGCGCAGCGGCACCGCGGCCTGTTCGTCATGCCCAGCGAGCAATGGAATTACCTCGATGCCGATGTGTTGGAATGGGTGCTGGAAAAAGGAGTCAACCCCTCACTTGTCCGTTCCCTGATCGAGGTACGCAGCTTGATCGAGCCGACCATTTCCCGCTGGGCCGCGGAGCGGGCCACGGCAGTGGATTTGGTCGATATCGAAGCCAGTTTCAACCGGATGGCGGCTAATCCGAAGAATGTCGACGTATTCCAGGAAGCCGATATACGTTTCCATCGGGCGGTGCTGGTGGCATCGCACAATGTGGTCATTCAGCAATTGAGCGATGCCGTTGGTGCGCTGCAACGCGCCATTTTCGATTACACGTTTCAGACAGGAGTCGAGCATATGGATCTCACCATTCGTGAGCACCATGCCTTGTTTGATGCCATTCGGCGCAAGAATCCGGAGGCCGCGGAGGAGGCTTCGCGCCGCATGGTGACGCGTACGGCAAGCCGGGCTGTCGCAGGGCTCGACAAGGCGGAAGGCATCCGCATCTAACTTTTTTGTAGTGGTAGTGCAGACGGTTGGTTATTTCTAATTAACGAGGAGTCAGAAATGAAATCACGCGTAATGAAGCAACTGGTGGTGGTAACGGCGCTGGGCGTCTTTGCGGCGGGGAGCGCCCTGGCGGCGGTGAATGGGAAGGTGGGTCACGCGATGCCGGAATCGCACCCGCAAG
>CAZCJW010000192.1:0-5853 GCA_964499185.1 uncultured Propionivibrio sp.
CAAGGACATCGGAGGTCATCCGGTGGTCGTCGACCTGGCCAAGATGCCGCACCTGTTGGTGGCCGGGACGACCGGTTCGGGCAAGTCGGTGGGCATCAACGCCATGATCCTGTCGCTGTTGTACAAGTCCGAGCCCGACAAGGTACGCCTGATCCTGGTCGACCCGAAGATGCTCGAGTTGTCGATCTACGAGGGGGTCCCGCATCTTCTGGCGCCGGTGGTCGTGGATATGAAGCAGGCGGCCAACGCGCTCAACTGGTGCGTCGGCGAGATGGAGAAACGTTACAAACTGATGTCGGCGATGGGCGTGCGCAACATCGCCGGCCTTAACCACCGCATCAAGGATGCCGAGAAACTCGGCAGCAAGCTGCCCAATCCGTTGTCGCTTACCCCGGACTCCCCCGAGCCGCTAACGCCGATGCCGCATATCGTGGTGGTCATCGACGAACTGGCCGACCTGATGATGGTCGCCGGCAAAAAAGTCGAGCAACTGATCGCGCGGCTGGCGCAGAAGGCGCGGGCGGCAGGCATCCACCTGATCCTGGCCACGCAGCGTCCGTCAGTGGACGTGATCACCGGCCTGATCAAGGCCAATATCCCGACGCGCATGTCCTTCCAGGTATCGTCGAAGATCGATTCACGCACCATCCTCGACCAGATGGGCGCCGAGGCGTTGCTCGGGCAGGGCGACATGCTCTACCTGGCGCCGGGCACCGGCTATCCGACGCGCGTGCATGGCGCCTTCGTCGCCGACGAGGAGGTGCATCACGTGGTCGATTACCTGAAGAAGGCGGGGGCGCCGGATTATGTCGAAGGCGTGCTGAGTGGCGGCGGCTTCGATGATGACGAGGGCGGCGGCGGGAACGGCGACGGCGAGGGCGGCGAGGATGCGGAATCCGACGCACTCTATGACCAGGCCGTCGAGATTGTGCTGAAAAATCGCCGGGCGTCGATCTCGCTCGTGCAGCGGCACCTGCGCATCGGCTACAACCGCTCGGCGCGGCTGATCGAGGCGATGGAAAAGGCCGGCCTCGTGTCGGCGATGGACGCGCGCGGCGGACGTGAAGTCCTGGCACGCCGGGAAGAGAACTGATGAAGCGCTTGCTTATTTCGCTGGCGGCGATGTGTCTCGCTGCTTCTGCACATGCCGGGGCGATCGACAAGTTGCACCGCTTTCTGGAAACGACGAAGACGCTGCGCGCCGATTTCGCGCAGATCGTCGTCGCCAAGAATGGCAAGCGTCCGCAACAGTCGGTCGGGGTAATGATGATCTCCCGTCCCGGCAAGTTCCGCTGGCAGATCGACAAGCCGTACAGCCAGTTGCTGGTTGGCGACGGCGAGAAGATCTGGATGTACGACCCTGATCTGCGCCAGGTGACGGTGAAAAAGATGGACGCTGCTCTGGGCAGTACGCCGGCGGCCTTGCTGGTCGGCGGGAACAGCCTGGAAAAGAACTTCAACTTGCGCGAACTGGGTGAACGCGAAGGGATGGAGTGGCTGGAAGCAACACCCAAGTTGCCCGACAGCGGCTTCGAGAAACTGCAGTTGGGATTCTCGGGTGACGACCTGAAAGCCATGGAATTGTTCGACAACTTCGGGCAGACCACGTCGCTGGCCTTCGTCAACGTGCAGCGCAATCCTTCGCTGCATGCCGCGAATTTCCGTTTTGTGCCGCCCGCCGGCGCCGATGTCATCGGTGAGTGACCTTTTTGCCCAGTCGCATCCCGTGCCGCTGGCTGAGGCGCTGCGGCCGAAGACGCTCGACGAGGTCATCGGCCAGCAGCATCTGCTTGGGCCGGGCAAGCCGCTGCGCCTGGCTTTCGAAGCGCGCAAGCCGCATTCGCTGATCTTCTGGGGGCCGCCGGGCGTGGGCAAGACGACGCTGGCAAGACTAATGGCCGACGCCTTCGACGCCGAGTTCCTGGCGCTCTCTGCCGTGTTTTCCGGCGTCAAGGACATCCGCGAGGCGGTGGCGCGCGCCGAGGTCGTGCGTGCCCAGACTGGCCGGCCGACGATCCTGTTCGTCGACGAAGTCCACCGCTTCAACAAGGCGCAGCAGGATGCCTTCCTGCCCTACGTTGAGGAGGGGTTGCTGACGCTGGTCGGAGCGACCACCGAAAATCCGTCGTTCGAAGTCAATTCGGCCTTGCTCTCGCGCGCTTCCGTCTATGTGCTCAATCCGCTCTCGCAAGAGGAGATGGGCATATTGTTCGAGCGGGCGTGCGCCAAAGCCTTGCAGGGGTTCTCCTTCGATGACGATGCGCGTGCCCGCCTGATCGGTCAGGCCGACGGCGATGCGCGGCGACTGATCAACCTGCTGGAGCAGACACGCACGGCGGCAACCACGGCCAAGCGGACGCAGATCGACGGCGCCTTCATTGACAACACCCTGGCGCAGAGCCTGCGCCGCTTCGACAAGGGTGGCGAGGCCTTCTACGACCAGATTTCGGCGCTGCACAAGTCGGTGCGCGGCTCGAACCCGGATGCCGCGCTGTACTGGTTCTGCCGCATGCTCGACGGCGGTACTGATCCGCGCTACCTGGCCCGGCGCATCGTGCGCATGGCGTGGGAGGACATCGGCCTGGCCGATCCGCGCGCCGCGCAAGTCGCGGCTGCCGCGGCGGAAACCTATGAACGCCTGGGCTCTCCCGAGGGCGAGCTGGCGCTGGCCGAGGCGGTGATCTACATGGCCATGGCCGCCAAATCGAACGCTGCCTACGTCGCGTATAATGCCGCACGCGCGTTCGTCGCCAAGGACGGGTCCCGGCCGGTGCCGCTGCAGTTGCGCAACGCGCCGACGAAGCTGATGAAGGATCTCGATTACGGCAAGAACTACCGCTATGCGCACGACGAGGCGGAGGCCTACGCGGCGGGTGAGAATTACTTTCCCGAGGGCATGCCGCCGGTCGAGTGGTATCGCCCGGTCGGCCGCGGTCTGGAAATCAAGATCGGCGAGAAACTGGCGCACTTGCGCGAGATGGACCGCGAGGCGCTGAAGAACGCGAAGAAATAGAACGAATGGCACGAAGCGAACGAATCAAAATACTGAGGACTCAACATGCTCGACATACAACTGCTGCGGACCAATATCGACGCGGTCTGCCAACGCCTGGCCACACGCGGCTATACGCTCGATGTCGCCACATTCCAGACGCTCGAGGTCGAGCGCAAGACCTTGCAGACCCGCACGCAGGACCTGCAGGCCAGCCGCAACAGCCTGTCCAAGCAGATCGGCCAACTCAAGAGCAAGGGCGAGGACGCGTCGGCGGTGATGGCCGAAGTGGCCGCGCTGAAGAGCGAACTCGATGCCAACGAAGCGCGCCTGGGCGAACTGCTCAAGGAGATGGAAGCCTTCATCGCCACCATTCCCAATACGCCGCAGGAAAGCGTGCCGGTCGGCAAGTCCGAGGCTGACAACGTGGAACTCAAGAAATGGGGCGCCCCGCGCACCTTCGATTTTCCAGTCAAGGACCATGTGGACCTGGGCGAAGGACTCGGGCAGCTCGATTTTTCCGCGGCCGCCAAGATTGCCGGAGCGCGTTTCTCGCTGCTCAAGGGGCCGCTAGCGCGTCTGCATCGCGCGCTGTCGCAATTCATGCTCGATGTGCATACCGGTGACCATGGTTACACCGAAGTCTACGCGCCGTACCTGGTCAACGCCGACAGCATGTACGGTACCGGGCAACTGCCCAAGTTCGAGGCCGACCTGTTCAAGGTTCCGCGCGAGGATGCCGACCCGCTGTACCTGATCCCGACCGCCGAAGTGCCGGTGACCAACATCGTGCGCGATGAGATCCTGGCGCAGGGTGACCTGCCCTTGAAACTTGTCTGCCATACGCCGTGCTTCCGTTCGGAAGCCGGGTCCTACGGCAAGGATACGCGCGGCATGATCCGCCAGCACCAGTTTGACAAGGTTGAACTCGTGCAGATCGTCGCCGCCGAAAAGTCGAACGAGGCGCACGAGGAGCTGACACGCCACGCCGAGACGATCCTCGAAAAACTCGACCTGCCATACCGCCGTGTTGTGTTATGCACCGGAGACATGGGTTTTTCGTCGGCAAAGACCTACGACCTCGAAGTCTGGCTGCCGGGCCAGAATGCCTACCGAGAGATTTCCTCGTGCTCCAATTTCGAGGCCTTCCAGGCGCGGCGCATGCAGGCGCGCTGCCGCAACGAAAAAAATAAGACCGAACTGGTGCATACGTTGAACGGTTCCGGCCTGGCAGTCGGCCGTACGCTGGTGGGCATCCTGGAAAACTATCAGAACGTCGACGGCAGCATTACCGTGCCGATGGCGCTGCGTCCCTACATGGGCGGTGCCGAGAAGATCATCGCTTCTTGATCTGCCCGCGCAGTTGTTATAACCGGGGTTGGCCGTCCTGCAATGCGGGAGTGAGTTCGGGGGAGTGGAACGGCTGTTCCCGGCGGAAGAGGATGTCCGCATAGACGCGGATATTCTCGACCAGGATCACCGCCTCGCCGCCGCGCCCCTTGCCTGACTTGAGCCGCTGGTAGTATTTCGGTTGGGCCAGCAACGGCAGTATTTTCTTCATCGTGTACCATGAGTCCGGATCGGCATTCAGTGTGCCGGCGATGTATCGCGCGGCATTCAGGTGGCCAAGCCCGAGGTTGTAGGCGGCCAGCGACAACCACAGACGATCCGGTTCGGCGATTTCCGGCGGGAGGGCGTTGCGCAGGTTGGTCAGGTACTGAGCGCCCGCAGCAATGCTTTGGGCTGGATCCAGACGGTTGCCGACTCCCAGTTCATCGGCCGTTTCCTCGGTCAGCATCATCATGCCGCGCACGCCAGTCGGGCTGGTCGCCAGCGGATTCCATTGCGATTCCTGGTAAGCCAGCGCGGCCAGCAGGCGCCAATCGATGCCGGTGGCGATCTGGGCGTTCTGGAACATTGACCGGTACTTTGGCAACCGTTCGTGCATGCGCTCGATGAACCGGGTGGTATCCAGCTGGGTGAGTCTGTTGATGTGTCCGAAATAGCGGTCTTTCAGCCGGGCGAGTTCACCGCTGGCTTCCGCGCGATACAGGAACGCATTGGCCCGGGAAATCAGTTCCGGGTCGGCAGTTGGGCCGAAAAGCCACACAATCGGCCTGTTGGGCCCGATTTCCAGTGTGTTCTGCAGTTCAGGATACAGGTTGATCCCGATGTCGAATTCGGCGTCACTGACCAGCGCGACTTCGTAGCGCTGCGCGGCAACTCGTTCCAGAAGATCGATTTCCGCCAGATCCTTGTGGGCAACGACCCTCAACCGGGCGTTTTTCTGTGCCATTCGTCGTAATTCGGACTCCTGGCGGGAGCCGGCGATGACATGGACGCGACGTTGTGCCAGTTGTCCCAGCTGGTGCAACGGCAAGGTGGCTTCGTGCGTGACGAGTACATCCCGGCTCTCGAAATACGGTGCGCTCGCAGAGATTCCGCCTTCATCGACCGGAGAAAGCCATGCAGCCGCCACCATCGCTTCGCCACTTTGCAATTTCTTCAGCACGTCGAGCTCGTCAGCAGCCGTGATGAAACGGGCTTTGACCCCCAGCTCCTGCGCCAGCAACTCAATCAGGTCACGATCGAATCCGGCTGTACCGCCGATTTCTTCCGCCGCTTCGGTGGCTGGGGTTACCTTGGTCACAATGACAAGTTCGCGCTTCTTCTCCAATGGAATGACGCCTCCCTGATCGCAGGCGCCAAGAAGAAAAGCAAGAAATAAGAGAAGTAGACGCATCGGCCTGTCGAGTTGTGCTAGAATCCGCGACCTGTCGGAGAGGTGGCAGAGTGGTCGAATGTACCTGACTCGAAATCAGGCGATGTCTTACGGCATCCGAGGGTTCGAATCCCTCCCT
>CAZCJW010000193.1:0-5814 GCA_964499185.1 uncultured Propionivibrio sp.
CGGGCGACTCGGTGAAGTCCTTGCCGGTCACCGAACCGATGGCCAGGATGCCGCCAACGTGCTCGACAATCGGCGCAATGGCAACCGGAATCATGAACAGGATGGCGGCGAGGTTGAATTCGGGCTTGCCGAACTCCGGTACGGCCAGCCAGGCGGCCTGCGTCACCTTGGAGAAATCGACAATGCCGATGAACAGCGAGTAGGCGTACCCGACGGCAACACCGACGAGAATCGGCACCAGCTTCAGGATGCGCCGCGCGCGGATCGCCGTGAGCATCGTCGCCGCCAGCGAGATAGTGGCCACCGTGAGCGCCGTGCCGTAAGGCATGATCTGCTGGTCGCCGGCCTTGCCGGTGGCCATGCTCACCGCCACTTGCGCGAGGCCCAGACCGATCACCATCACCACCGGCCCGATGACCACCGGCGGCAGCAGGCGATGGATGAAGCCGACGCCGCGCCATTTAACGAGGCCAGCGGCAACGTAATAGAAGAAACTCGCCGCGGCCAGCGCCCCGAACGTCGCCGGCATGCCCCACGTCTGCACCGAATAGATCACCGGTGCGATGAAAGCGAAGCTGGAGCCGAGGTAGATCGGCACTTCGCGGCGCGTGCACACCTGGAAGACCAAGGTGCCGATGCCGGCGCCGAGCAGCGCCAGGCTGGGGTTGAGGCCGGTCAGCAGCGGCACCAGCACGGTCGCGCCGAAGGCGACGAAGAGGATTTGAGCACCGGCCAGCGCTGTACGCCAGGTCGGATCCTTGGCTGGCGCCATGGCCAGGCTTCTTGTCGTTGACATGGTTGTCTCTGCCCTTACTTGGTTCCGAAAATCTTGTCCCCGGCATCCCCCAATCCCGGGATGATGTAGCCGATCTCGTTGAGATGGCTGTCGATTGCCGCGGTATATACATCTACATCCGGGTGTGCTTCCTGCAACGCCTTGATGCCTTCCGGCGCCGCAACCAGCACGATGGCACGCACCTGTTTGCAACCGTTGCGCTTCAACATGTCGATAGTGGCGATCAGCGACCCGCCGGTGGCCAGCATTGGATCGATGATCAGCGCCATGCGCTCGTCGAGCTGGCCAACAAAACGCTCGAAATACGGTTCGGGCATCAGCGTCTCGTGATTGCGGGCAATCCCCACCACGCTGACCTTGGCACTCGGAATCAGATCCAGCACCCCGTCAAGCATGCCCAGTCCGGCACGCAGGATCGGCACTACGGAGACTTTCTTGCCCTTGATCTGCTCGATCTCGACCGGGCCGGCCCAGCCCTGGATCGTGCAGGGCTCCAGTTCATAATCGCGACACGCCTCGTAAGTCAGGAGACGCGCCAGTTCCGCGGTCAACTCTCGAAATTTCTTGGTACTGATGTCGACCTCGCGGAGAAGCCCTATCTTATGCTTGACAAGCGGGTGGCGTACTTCGATGACCGGCATGGTGCACTCCAGGTAAATTGGGAAATTTTGGCAAACCTTGCAAGGTTAACGGATTCGGCGACAAAGTGCATCTAAAAATTCATGAAAACCGTGGCTGTAATACATTGCGCCCGAACACTGCGTGCCCTAGAGTGGAAGAGCTACATAAATCTGAGCCACGGTGAGGCATGCCAATTTTTTCGGGTGTATTCAATCGGCGCATGTGTCCTGACAGGCGAAAAACCGATGGTTTCGCGCCGGAGGGGGTCGTGGAGCGGAGACTGCAGGCCGAAAGACGGGGCATCGAACTGATGGAATTCGATGTTGATGAGTTCATTTCCCTTGGGACGCCCGGGAGATCGGGACTTGGCAGTCGGAAGCAATAATTCGTACAAATCTGGACGCTTCACCAAATATCCGCAGGCGGCCTCCAGAGCCTGGGCAGCCATCGGGTTTTCGCGCCACCCGGGCGCATGATTTCAGCGATGAATCACCACCAGCAGCGCCTTAGCCTCCGTCTTGCCGCAGTTGCGGATGCTATGGTTGCAGTCGACCGGGTAACGGGCCGTCGCGCCGGATTTCAGTTTTTTCTTTTCCCCATCCACTTCCAGTTCCATCATCCCCTGCAACAGGGTGAGATGTTCGGTTGCCCCCGGGTCATGCGGATTTGACGCCAGAACACCATTCGGCGCCAACGTCAATTCGTACCACTCGAACTTCCCGGCCAATTCCATCGGCCCCAGAATGCGCAACACGTAACCGGCATGGTCACCGGGCAAGGTTGGCAACTCGTGAGCCTCCAGGACACGTATCGACTCGACCGGACGGGTTTCGGGGGTAAGCAATTCGCCGATGCTGACCCCCAGCGCGTTGGCCAACCGCCAGGCAACCGCAATGGTCGGATTGGCCTTTTCGCGCTCGATTTGCGAAAGCATCGATTTCGACACGCCGGCGGCACGCGACAGATCTTCCAATGTCAAACTGCGCTCGAGTCTCATTTTCTGGAGCGTCGCGCCGACTTCCGGAGGACTTGGCGGAGTGTTAGGAGTTTTCATGAGAAGGCTTGCGAAGTTCAATAACGGCGGTTAATATCCGTTATATCGAAATATTATTCGTTATATTGAAATTTTACCAAACCACTGAACCGCCATGCTAACAGAGGCCGGCGTGTTCAGCCAGACAACGGGAACCGTGATGACGCAGAACAGAATCCAGGAGACCTTCTACACCGGACTGCAGCGCAACCTCGACGAATTGCGCGAGCAAGGACTGTATAAGCAGGAGCGCATCCTGGCCTCGCGCCAGGGCAGTCAGGTTATGTGCGACGATGGTCGCCAGTTGATCAATCTCTGCGCCAACAACTATCTTGGCCTGTCCGGCGACGAGTCGCTGGTCAAGGCAGCCATGGCCGCCACCGAACAATACGGTTACGGACTCTCGTCGGTACGCTTCATCTGCGGCACGCAGACGGTGCACAAACAGCTCGAGAGGGCGATCGCCGAGTTTCTGGGCATGGAAGATACGATTCTCTACGCCGCGGCGTTCGATGCCAATGGCGGCGTGTTCGAGCCGCTGTTCGACGAAACAGACGCCATCATCTCGGACGCGCTGAATCACGCCTCGATCATCGACGGCATCCGGCTGTGCAAGGCGGAACGCTACCGCTACGCGCACAACGACATGCGCGATCTCGAAGCGCAGCTGACGGCGGCTGCCGACAAGCGGCACAAGGTCATCGTCACCGACGGGGCGTTTTCGATGGATGGCACCATCGCCCAACTCGACAGAATCTGCGATCTGGCCGACCGCTACGGCGCGCTGGTGATGATCGACGACTCGCACGCCACCGGCTTCATGGGGACCACCGGGCGCGGTACGCACGAGCACCATAATGTAATGGGGCGCGTCGACATCATCACTGGCACGCTGGGCAAGGCGCTCGGCGGCGCGATGGGCGGGTTCACCGCAGCGCGCCGGGAAGTTATCGACATGCTGCGGCAGAAATCGCGCCCATACCTGTTTTCCAACAGCCTGGCGCCGACCATCGTTGGCACCTCGCTGGAAGTCCTGAAGCGACTCTCGTCCTCGACTGAATTGCGCGACCGGCTGCACGCCAACACCGCGTATTTCCGCAAGGCGATCAGCGAGCTCGGCTTCACCATCAAGCCGGGAACGCACCCGGTCGTACCGGTGATGCTGTTCGACGCCCCGCTGGCGCAGAAATTTGCACGCCGTCTCTACGAACTGGGGGTGCTGGCCACCGGCTTCTTTTACCCCGTCGTTCCGATGGGACAGGCCCGCGTGCGCGTGCAGCTCTCGGCCGCTCACACCACCGAACAGCTCGATAAGGCACTGGCTGCCTTCGCCCAGGCCGGGCGTGAACTCGGCCTGCTGAACAAATAAAGGAGGTTGACGATGGAACGGATTCTGGTCATTGGCGCCAACGGGCAGATCGGCAGCGAACTGGTCGAAGCACTGGCCGAGACACATGGAGAAGAGAACGTCATCGCCGGCGACGTCGGGACGCGCAGCCTTGCCGGAGCGCACCGCTACGAGACGCTTGACGTGCTCGACAGCGCCCGCCTAAAGCAAGTGATCGAGAGCAATGAAATCACCCAGGTCTACCAGCTCGCCGCCCTGCTCTCGGTCACCGGCGAACAGGCGCCACTGCGGGCCTGGACCTTGAACATGAACGGCCTGCTGAACATCCTCGAAATCGCCCGCGAACGCATGGCGGCGGGCAAGCCTCTGCGTGTGTTCTGGCCGTCGTCGATCGCCGCCTTCGGCCCGCACACTCCCGCAGTGGAAACGCCACAGCTGACGGTGATGGACCCGACCACGATCTATGGCATCAGCAAGCAGGCCGGAGAGCGGCTGTGTGAGTACTACTTCAACAAGTATGGCGTCGACGTACGCAGCATCCGCTACCCGGGGATCATCAGCTACAAGTCGCCCCCCGGCGGCGGCACCACCGACTACGCCATCGCCATCTTCCACGCGGCCTGCCGCGGCGAGACCTATCATTGCTTCCTCGGCCCGGAAAGCACCCTGCCGATGATCTACATGCCCGACGCCATCCGCGCCACCATCGAACTGATGGACGCATCGGCGGAGCAGATCCATGTCCGCTCGTCCTACAACGTCGCCGGCGTGAGTTTCAACCCGAGACAACTCGCCGAGGCGATACACAAGAGGAAGCCGGAGTTCCGCATCGATTACCGTCCGGACCATCGGCAAGCGATCGCCGACAGCTGGCCGCACAGCCTGGACGACACCTACGCCCGCGCCGACTGGGGCTGGAAGCCGTCCATTGGGTTGCAGCAGATGGTCGATGACATGCTGCTGCATATCGGCAAGACCATCCGGCAGTGCTCCCACGCGGCCTGAATTCCCACCGCCTGGTCCCAAGAAGTTAAAATCGCCCCGTCAGGTCGTCGCAAGGCGGCCTGACTGTGTTTTGGACATCGAACACGCGAAGGCGAAAATATGGATTACTTGAGAATCACCGCGGGCCCCTACACCTTCAACGCGCGTCTGTTAACAGAAGAAGCCCCGCAGACATGCGCGGCGTTCACCGCCCGATTGCCGTTCAAGACCCGCATCGTGCATGTACGCTGGAGCGGGGAAGCCGTCTGGTCGCCGCTGGGCGACTATGATTTCGGTGTCGGCCCGGAAAACCATACAAGCTATCCTTCACGCGGCGACGTCCTTCTCTACCCGGCTCAACTGAGCGAATCGGAAATCCTGATCACCTACGGATCATGCCGCTTTGCCAGCAAGGTGGGGCAACTGGCCGGAAATCACTTCCTGGTGATTGAGGAGGGGCTGGAACATTTGCCTTCGCTGGGGCAAAAATGTTTGTGGGAAGGCGCGCAGGACATCGTTTTCGAGGCAACTTGAATCAATTCGCACGCGAGGACATTGCGCCATCAGCAGATCTGACGAAGACGACATCACCCAAGTCAGAGCCCAAAAAAGCCAGCGAACCGTTTCCCGCGCCGATTCCTTTCTTGACGGCCGGAAAGGTGGGCTGTAGCATCCCGCGGTTGGCCTCGGTCACCTCAAATCAACAAGGAGAATTCCGTGAAAAAAATTGCTTCGATTCTGACGCTTGCCGCCGTCGCGGTAGCCAGCGTTTCTCTCGTTTCCTGCTCCAAGGAAGCCCCAAAAGCTGAAGTCATCAAGATCGGCGTATTCGAGCCGCTGACCGGCGCCAACGGCGCTGGCGGCGCCGATGAATACGACGGTATCAAGCTGGCCAACAAGCTGTTCCCGGAAGTGCTCGGCAAGAAGGTCCAACTCATCGCCGTGGACAACAAGTCGGACAAGGTCGAAGCTGCCAATGCCGCAACCGTGCTGGCGCAAAAGGAAAAAGTTAACGCCGTGATCGGTTCCTGG
>CAZCJW010000194.1:0-5804 GCA_964499185.1 uncultured Propionivibrio sp.
AGCGCCTCGGGCGCATTGAGCATCAGCGTCTGCGCCCCCCAGATGACGCGCACACCCTCGTTGGCGATCAGGATCAAGGCGAAAGTTGCCAACACCTGCGCCAGATGGTTGCGCGCGTACAAACGACGCAGCAACAGCACTTCCAGCACTACCGCCAGTACCGCCGTCCCGATCATGGCGGCACCGATGCCGGTCAGAAACGAGCCGCTGGCCTCGGTCACCGCCGCCGCGAGGTAGGCCCCGACCATGTACAGCGAACCGTGCGCCAGGTTGATCATGTCCATGATACCGAACACCAGCGTCAGTCCGGCAGCAAGCAGGAACAGCATGAGGCCGAATTGCAAACCGTTCAGGGCTTGCTCAAGAATGAGTTGGGTCATGAGAATGACTGGAAGTCGCCTGAATTACGTAAAACCTTCCATCATTCCGGCAAAAGCCGGAATGATGGAGTATCAAACGTCTCACTTCATCTTGCACTGCCCGACATAGGCGTCCGCATGGTTGGAGAACACCGTCCCCATCGTCTTGTTGGTTATCCGGCCCTTGTCGTCGCGCCCGATGACGCGCAAATAGTAGTTCTGCACCGGATAGTGATTCACATTGAACTTGAAGTCGCCGCGCACCGATTTGAAGCGCTTGGCCTCCAGCGCCTTGCGCAGCGCATCCTTGTCATCCAGCTTGCCCTTGACGTCACGCACCGCGCCGTCGATCAGCAGCGCGGCATCGTAGCCTTGCGAGGCATACAGCGACGGCAGGCGACCGAACTCCTTCTGGAAATCGGCGACAAAGCGCTTGTTCTCGGGATTATCCATGTCGTGCGCCCAGTGGGAGGAGTTGAACATGCCCAGCATCGGCGCGCCAACCGCCTTGATCACGTCCTCGTCGGCGGAGAATCCCGGTGCGAAGAGTTGAGTATCGGCCGATAGACCGGCGGCAACGAACTGCTTGACGAAATTGATGCCCATCCCGCCCGGCAGGAAGAAGAACACAGCGTCAGGCTTGAGCGAACGGATCTGCGTCAACTCAGCGGCGTAGTCGAGCTGGCCGAGCTTGGTATAGACCTCCTCGCCGACCTTGCCCTTGTAGAAGCGCTTGAAGCCGACCATCGCGTCCTTGCCGCCGGGATAGTTCGGCGCCACCAGGACGACGTTCTTGAAGCCTTTGTCATTGACGTATTTGCCGACCGCCTCGTGCAGATTGTCATTCTGCCAGGCCACGTTGAAAAAGTATGGATTGCACTGTTCGCCGGCATACTGCGAAGGACCGGCATTGGCCGAGATGAAGAAGGTCTTGCTGTCGAAAATCGGCTGCCCCACCGCGAGCATGATGTTGGAAAAAACGATCCCGGTCATGAAATCGACCTTGTCCTTCTTCAGGAACTTCTCGGTAACCTGCTGTGCCACTTCCGGTTTCTGTTGATCGTCGGCAATGATCACGTCAACCGGCAACCCGCCCAATTTGCCGCCCTGGTGCTTGATGGCCAAATTGAAGCCATCCCGGATATCGACCCCAAGTCCGGCGCCAGGCCCGGAGAGCGTGGAAAGAAATCCGATTTTGACCTTGTCGGCGGCAACGGCGGTTTGTCCCAAACACGACGCGGCGGCCAGGGCGAGCACGAGTTTTGCAAGACGCATCTTCTTCTCCATGAGCGAAACGGGGGCAAAAAAGAAGTTCGATTGTAGCGCACGCAACGCGTGGTCCCGGCCGAAAAATCGCTAAAATGCAGCCCGTTACAGGCCTACTTTGGCAGAAACTGCGAGACGCATCCCATGAGCATTTCAGAATCTTCCACACCCCGCCGCGCTGTTGTCCTTCTTTCCGGAGGTCTCGATTCCGCCACCTGCCTCGCCATCGCCCGCGATGCCGGCTTTGACTGCTATTGCCTGTCGCTCGAGTACGGCCAACGTCACCGCACCGAACTCGAAGCCTCCAGCCGCGTCGCGCACACCCTCGGGGCAAAGGAACACCGGGTTTTGCACCTTGATCTCGCAGGATTCGGCGGCTCCGCGCTAACCGATGACAACATCGCAATTCCTACCGAAGGTATCGATTCAGGCATCCCGGTCACCTACGTTCCGGCGCGCAACACGATCATGCTCTCGCTGGCACTGGCTTGGGCCGAAGTTCTTCAATGCCGCGACATATTTGTTGGCGTCAATGCCGTCGACTACTCGGGCTACCCCGATTGCCGCCCCGAATTCGTTGCCGCCTTCGAAAAACTGGCCAATCTGGCAACAAAAGCCGGCGTCGAAGGAAACCATATGACTATTCACGCACCGCTCATCAAACTGACCAAGGCCGAAATCATCCAAAAAGGGAATGCGCTTGGCGTAGACTACGGCATCACCATCTCCTGCTACCAGGCCGACGATCAAGGACGAGCCTGCGGTATTTGCGATTCGTGCCGCCTCCGCCGCGAAGGGTTCACAGCAGCAGGTTTGGCCGACCCGACCCCATACGCCCACCGGGATTGATGTCTGGTCCGATTTGACTTTTGCAGAAGGTGGCGGTAACTTTCCGCGATAGCGCCGATTTGAACGATCAGCTTGCGGGCGCTCAACAAATACGGCTAAAGCGGAGTCAGCCCAGTCCGCCATGTTCAGCCGACTGGGCTTTTGTTTTTTTATCGGTACGAAAGCAATGTCACTCGAGAATTCTGTTGGCATCGTTGCTCCGCAACGCTTCTGCCATCACGCACCGCTGGCACTGAGAGGCGGCGGCAGCCTGCCCTCCTTCGAGCTGGTTTATGAAACTTACGGGACGCTCAACGCTTCCGGCTCCAATGCCGTGCTGGTCTGCCATGCACTGTCCGGGAGCCATCATGTCGCCGGCGTTGATGCCAACAATCCCGCCAACATCGGTTGGTGGGACAACCTGGTCGGCCCGGGAAAGCCACTCGATACGCGCAAGTTCTTCGTCATCGGTGTCAACAATCTTGGCGGATGCTACGGCTCGACCGGTCCGCTATCGGTCAATCCGGAAACCGGCAAGCGCTACGGCGCCGACTTTCCGCTGGTTACGGTCGAGGACTGGGTGGCTGCGCAAGCCAAGCTGGCGGATCATCTGGGCATTGACACGTGGGCTGCCATCATTGGCGGCAGCCTTGGCGGCATGCAGGCGATCGAATGGTCCCTGCAATTCCCGGAACGCATTCGCCATGTGATCGCGATTGCCTCCGCCCCCAAACTCTCGGCGCAGAACATCGCCTTCAACGAGGTGGCACGCCAGGCCATCCTGTCGGATCCGGAGTTCCACGGCGGACATTACGCCGACCATGGTGTCGTGCCGACCCGCGGTTTGCGCCTGGCGCGCATGATTGGTCACATCACTTACCTTTCAGACGACCAGATGAACGAGAAGTTCGGGCGGCACTTGCGCAACGGCGGGCCCAGTTTCAGCTACGACGTCGACTTCGAGATCGAATCCTACCTGCGCCACCAAGGTGACAAATTTGCCGGATTCTTTGACGCCAACACCTACTTGCTGACCACCAAGGCGCTCGATTATTTCGACCCGGCCGGTGCCTACGAAGACAACCTGTCCGCGGCGCTGGCCCGCGCCAAGGCGAGCTTCCTGGTCGCCAGCTTCACCACCGACTGGCGTTTCTCGCCGGCACGCTCGCGCGAGATTGTCTTCGCGCTGATGCACAACCGCCGCCGGGTCGCCTATGCGGAGATCGACTGCGACGCTGGACACGACTCCTTCCTGCTCGACGACGCCCACTACCATGCGGTGCTGCGTACCTATCTGGAGAACATCAAGGTATGACCCACGGAAAATTGCACGGGACCGGAATGAACCCGCTGACGGCAAAGGAACGCGAACGTTTCGATTTCGCGGTGATCGCCAACTGGATAGATCAAGGCGAACACGTGCTCGATCTCGGTTGCGGCGATGGGAAACTGTTGCGCTATCTCAACGAGAACAAGGGCATCACCGGCTACGGGGTTGAAATCGACGATGACAGCGTCCTTGGCTGTATCCGCAACGGCGTCGATGTCATCCAGATCGACATCGAGGGTGGGCTGTCCGGTTTCGAGGACCGTTCTTTCAGCCATGCCGTCATCTCGCAGGCGTTGCAGACCATGCACAGCACGGAGCGCATCCTCGCGGAAATGCTGCGTGTTGCCGGGGAGGCTATCGTGAGTTTCCCCAATTTCGCCTACCGCGTGAACCGCGAGGCGATTGCCGCCGGACACATGCCGGTCTCGGAGGATCTTCCGTATGAATGGTATGACACGCCGAACGTGCGCTTTTTCACCATCGTCGATTTCGAAGCCCTGTGCAGCGAGTTGGGCATCGAGATTCGCGAACGGCTGGCGTTCGATGTCTTCGGCCAGCCGGTCACCAACGACCCCAACCTGAACGGCAGCCTGGCCTTCTACCGCCTCGGCCGGGCGTAGGCGCATGCCCGATCTTGGCCGCAGCCATCGCCTCGCGGCGATCCTGCTCCTGGGCTTCGTCTCGGGCCTGCCGCTAGCGCTGACCGGACAAGCCCTGCAGGCCTGGCTGGCAGTCGACGGCGTCGACATCGCCACCATCGGTTTTTTCGGCCTGGTCGGCGTGCCTTACACCTTCAAGTTCCTGTGGGCGCCGCTGATGGATCGTTTTGAGCCGCCCTGGCTCGGCAGGCGGCGCGGCTGGCTGGTGCTGACTCAGGGCGCGCTGGCGCTGACCCTGTTCATCCTCTCCGGCCTTTCGCCCAGTGCCCAGCCACTACTCTTCGCCCAATGGGCCGTGCTGCTGGCCTTCCTCTCGGCGTCGCAAGACGTGGTGATCGACGCCTACCGGGCCGACGTGCTCACCGACAAGGCGGAGCACGGGCTCGGCGCCTCGCTGCACGTCTTCGGCTACCGCCTGGCGATGATTGTCTCAGGCGGTATTGCGCTGATCTGGGCCGACCAGTGGCAATCGTGGCCGCGCGTCTATGCGCTGATGGGCACGATGTTGGCCATCTCGGCGCTCCTCTCGCTGGTTCTGCTGCCACCGATACGCGGCGAATCGCGGCCGCTGGCATCCGACGCCAGCGGTGAACTGCGCGGCTTCGTCGCCATGCTGGTCGGCGTCTGTGCCGGCTATTTCCTGGCCCGCTACACGCTGATCCTGCTCGGGCTGGACCCGCAGGGTGCCAACCACTGGGTCCAACTCCTGTTCGTCATCGCCGAGATCGCCGCCGCCCTGCCGTTGGCCTGGTGGTTCGCCCGTCTGGCACGCTTCGAAACGCTCAACGCCTCACTAACTGCTTATTTTTCGCAGCAAGGCGCGGGACTCTTCCTGCTCCTGATTGTTCTCTACAAACTCGGCGATGCGTTCGCCGGCAGCCTGACCACGGCCTTCCTGCTCAAGGGACTGGCGTTCTCGCAGGCTGAGGTCGGCATCGCCAACAAGATCATCGGCATCTGGCTGACCATCCTCGGAGCCCTCGTCGGCGGCGCACTGATGCTGCGCCTGCGCCTGTACCGCGCCCTGTTGCTCTTTGGCATACTGCAGCTGGTTTCCAATCTGGGTTTCTACCTGATTGCCGTGCTCGGCAAGGGCGCCTGGGGCAGCGTGGCCGTGCCGCCGTTCGACTGGGTGGTCGTCTCTCTGCGCGACGCCGCCTCGATGGATTTCCTGCTGCTGGCGGTGGTTGCTGCCGAGAACATCACCGGCGGCATGGGAACCGTGGCACTGGTCGCACTGCTGATGGCCCTGTGCAGCAGCCGTTTTACCGCGACACATTACGCGTTGCTTTCGGCCCTCGCCGCTGTCGGTCGCATCTACGTAAGCCCTGTAGCCGGAGTCCTGACCGAAACGATCGGTTG
>CAZCJW010000195.1:0-5707 GCA_964499185.1 uncultured Propionivibrio sp.
TCCAGCGTGGCGACGGCGGCGACCGTGGGTACGGTGGCCATACCGCAGATCAAGCGCTACGGCTACAACGAGCCGCTGTTCCTCGGCAGTATCGCCGCCGGTGGCACGCTCGGCATTCTCATTCCACCCTCGATCAACCTGGTGATCTACGGGGTGCTGACCAACTCCTCCGTGCCGCAACTGTATCTGGCCGGGTTCATTCCGGGTTTTGCGCTGGCCGTACTGTTCATGCTGATCGTCATCGTGGCGTGTCTCATCAAGCCCGAATGGGGCGGGCAGCGCATTCATGCCACCTGGCGCGAACGGATTGTCAGTCTGCAGCACCTGCTGCCACCGCTCGGCATTTTCCTGATGGTCGTCGGTTCGATCTATGCCGGGCTGGCTACTCCCACGGAAGCTGCGGCCCTGGGGGTGTTTGCCGCACTGATCCTGGCCGCCTGCTTCCGGCGCCTGTCGTTCTCGATGCTGCGCGAAGTCATGGAAGGGACGATGCGATCGACCGCGATGATCATGCTGATCGTCATTGCGGCCGGATTTCTGAACTTCGTCATGTCGGCCACCGGGATCACTACGGCGCTGACCGAGTCGATCAGCGGCCTTGGCCTGTCGCCCGGCTGGATGCTGCTGGTGGTGGTCGTTTTCTACGTCATCCTCGGCTGCTTCATGGAGACGCTGTCGATGATGATCGTCACCATCCCTATCGTCGCACCGATCATGGTCGGATTGGGCTACGACCCGATCTGGCTGGGCATCGTCATCGTGGTGCTGGTGGAAACGGCGCTGATCACTCCGCCGGTGGGCATGAACCTGTTCGTCGTTCAGAGCCTGCGCAAGGGCGGTTCGATGAACGCCGTGATCCTCGGGGCGCAGCCGTTCGTCTTCGCGTTGTTCGCCATGGTCGCCCTGTTGGCCTTCTTCCCTGATCTGGCGATGTGGCTGCCGAGAGTGTTTTCCGGCTGACCGGATTTCCTATTGCGTTCAGAAAAGCGAGATTTCATGAAACTTCACTTTGATGTTGAAACCGATTCTGCCATGCGCGGGATCTCCGTCGATGTCGATACCTTCGTCGTGGCCGGTTGGGCCGGGCGCGATCTGGCGGCCATCGAGCACCATATCGACGAACTGGCCGAACTGGGCGTGCCGCGTCCGAGTGCCGTTCCGCTCTTTTACCGGGTGGCCGAAAATCAGTTGACCCAAGCCTCGTCCATCCAGGCGCTCGGTCCCGATTCGTCGGGCGAGGTCGAGGTGCTGGTCTTCGCGGTGGAGGGCGAAATGTTCGTCAGCCTGACTTCCGACCATACCGACCGAAAACTGGAGGCGCAGAGCGTGGCGCTGGCCAAGCAAGTGTGTGCCAAGCCCGTGGCCAGCAAGGCCTGGCGGTTTGCCGATGTTGCCGATCATTGGGACGATCTGGTGATCCGCTCATTCATTCCCGAGGGAGGGCGTCAGGTAACGTATCAGGATGGAACGCTGGCCGCCCTGCGCCCCCCCCTGAGCCTATTGCTAGGCTATCTGGGAGAAAATGCCGAGGTATGGCCGGCGGGACTGGCCATGAGTTGCGGAACCGTCGGCGCTATCGGTGGTATCCGCCCGGCAGGCTCCTTTTCGATGGAGTTGTACGATCCGAGAACGGGACGCCGCTTGTGTCACGATTATGCGATCGAGGTGCTGCCCGAGGTAGCTTGATCGGATTTCATGAGAAGACCATGACGACATTGAGATCAATCGCAGACTACGCGGCCGTCTTGCGTGACGGCCGTACAACTTCTTCGGCGCTGGTCGAGGAAGCGCTGGAGCGCATCGGCGCTCCATCCGGCGAAGGACAACGAACCTTCGTGAAAGTGTATGTGGACAAGGCGCGCGCCGCGGCGGGTGCCTCTGATCTGCTCCGTTCGGCGGGGCTGTCGCGCTCGGTACTCGAAGGCTTGCCGATATCCATCAAGGATCTGTTCGACGTGGCGGGCGAGACGACACTGGCCGGGTCGTTAGTTCGCCAGGGAGCGCCGGTCGCCGCGGTGGACGCCGAGGTGGTACGGCGTTTACAGGCGGCCGGGGCCATCATTATCGGGCGGACGAACATGACCGAGTTCGCCTATTCCGGCCTGGGTCTCAATCCGCATTACGGCACCCCGCTCAATCCGTGGGATCGTGCCACCGGGCGCATTCCCGGCGGGTCCTCGTCGGGCGCAGCGATTTCCGTAGCGGACGGGATGGCGGTGGCCGGTATCGGCTCGGATACCGGCGGATCTGTGCGAATTCCCTCCGCGCTGTGCGGACTGGCCGGATTCAAACCGACTGCGCGGCGGGTTTCCATGCGCGGCGTTCTGCCGTTGTCTACCTATCTCGATTCGGTCGGTCCGATTGCGCCGACGGTGGCCTGTTGTGCGGCGCTCGATGCGGTGTTGTCCGGTGAGCTTTTCGATATTCCACCCCCTTTCCCGTTGCGCGGGCTGCGCCTGCTGACGCCCACGACAGTGGCGCTGGACGACATGGATACGCAGGTGGCAGGCGCTTTCCGCCGTGCCCTGTCGATGCTGTCCGCCGCCGGCGCACTCGTTCACGAAACGCCGCTGCCCGCGTTTGCCCGTATGGCGGGCATCAACGCCAAGGGGGGCTTTACGGCGGCCGAGGCCTGGGCCTGGCATCGCGAAATGGTCGAGCGCGCGTCCGACCGCTACGATCCCCGGGTGGTATCCCGCATTCGGCGTGGAAACGACATGTCAGCGGCCGATCTGCTCGACGTGCTGCAGGCGCGTACCGCCTGGATCGCCGAGGTCGAGGCGGCCATGACCGGATTTGACGCGCTGGTCATGCCGACGGTCCCGCTGGTTGCGCCGAGTGTCGCCGAACTTGCGGCTTCCGACGAGGCATATTTTCGGGCCAACGGACTGATGTTGCGCAACCCGACGCTGATCAACTTCCTTGACGGCTGTGCCGTGTCCATTCCCTGCCACGAACCGGACAGCGCACCGGTCGGCCTCATGGTGGCGGGGGGGGCCATGAGCGACCGGCGCATCCTCTCGATCGGTCGTGCCGTCGAAGCCTGCCTGCGGCACGTTTGACGGGATGAGAGAGCAATGAGAGTCGTCTTGCAGCGAGTGTCGTCGGCACGGGTGGAGGTTGACGGAGAAGTGACCGGAGCGATCGGTCGTGGCCTGCTGGTTCTGGCCGGTCTGGAGGAAAGCGATACACAAACAGATTTGGCCTGGATGTCGTCCAAGCTCACCCGACTGCGCATTTTTCCGGACGAGTCGGGCGTCATGAACCGCAGCGTTATCGATGTTGGCGGTGAGGTACTGGCCGTCAGTCAATTCACCTTGTTCGCCTCGGTGCGCAAGGGAAATCGTCCGTCCTGGAGCAGGGCGGCGCCCCCCGACATTTCGCGGCCGCTATTCGAACGTTTTGTTCGGCAGCTGGAAAGCGATCTGGGGCGCCCTGTGCCAACAGGGGTATTTGGCGCGGACATGAAAGTACATCTGGTGAATGATGGGCCGGTGACCCTGTTCATCGATTCCAGAGATTGCGCATAGCCGGGCGGCCAATGTCATTCCGTTTTGGGGGTGTGCCCCATCCTCTTTTTTCATTTGCCGGTTGCGGAAAACCACAATCGTGTCCAGTGAGATTTGAGCTACCATTTCGATCGATATCGTCCGCTCTCGCCGGCCGCCGGGAATGCGTTCCAGAGTGTCTCGCGAGTTTGTTTTTTCGTATCAGTTGATCATGGTTCCGAGGAGGGTATGGCTGATTCAGCGTCCCGGTGTTTGTTTGTTCGCCGGTTTGCTGAAGACTATAATCGCGCCGGGCGCCCAACGGGCTCTAGATCTGCCCTCTTGGTAGGCGCGGATTGATGTCTGGCAGGTGTGCTGCCACGCGCAATGCGTTGGCGTGATTTGGTTCAGTCGTTGCATTATTCAGGAAAATTGCAGGGACAATGACGTCACTTTCCCGGATGGTTGGAGTCGCAATACGAAGTCGTGTCGGTTAAGGCTTCATCGCCAGTCTTCTTTCGGAGTACGTCAACGGGTCCGGGATAATTCAGTCAGTTTAAGTACATCGTTGTTATTTTTTGCGTCACCACCTATCACAGGAGAATCACAATATGGGCATGTATGGAACACTTGAAGACCGCGTACGCTGTAAATCGCTTCTGAGCAAGGTTGTGCCGGTTGAAAAGACAATCGAGATGTTCAAGGATGGAATGAATCTGGGATGGTCGGGCTTCACCCCGGCCGGTTATCCGAAGGCTGTGCCCATTGCACTGGCTGAGCACGTCGAAAAGAACAACCTTCAAGGCAAACTGCGCTTCAACCTGTTCATCGGAGCGTCGGTCGGCGCCGAAACCGAAAACCGCTGGGCGCAGAACGACATGATCGATCGTCGCTGGCCCTATCAGACCGGCAAGGACATCGCCGCCGGGATCAATGCCGGGCGTATCCGCATGGGTGACAAGCACCTGTCGCTGTTTGCCCAGGATGTGGGTTACGGCTTCTATACCAAGGACAGCCCCGGCGGCAAGTTGGATCTGGCCATCATCGAAGTGTCGGCGATCACCGAAGACGGCGGACTCGTACCCACCGCTTCCTGCGGCATCATCCCCGAAATCCTGATGGTCTGCGACAAGGTCATCGTCGAAGTCAATACCGCCATGCCCTCGTTCGAAGGCATGCACGACATCGTCGTCCAGTCGCCGCCGCCCAATCGCGAAATCCTCCCGATTACGGCTGCCAACAGCCGTGTCGGTACCCCCTATGTGCCCTGCGATCCGTCCAAGATCGTTGCCATCGTCGAGTCGCAACATACCGACAAGGGTCGCGTGCTGGCGGATGCCGACGATGGCTCCGTGGCGATCGCCGGTCACCTGATGGACTTCTTCGCCGCCGAAGTCAAGGCGGGTCGCCTGCCGAAGAACCTGCTGCCGCTGCAGTCGGGTGTCGGGTCGATCGCCAACGCGGTGGTCGGCGGTCTGGCCAACGGGCCTTTCTACAACCTGAGCGTCTACACCGAAGTGCTGCAGGACGGCATGCTTGACCTCTTCGATTCGGGTCGTCTGGACTTCGCCTCGTCGTGCTCGCTGTCGCTGTCGGAAAACGCCGGCTTCCCGCGCTTCAATGCCAAGCGTGACTTCTACGCGCCGAAGATCACCCTGCGTCCGCTGTCGATTTCCAACAACCCGGAAGTCAGCCGCCGCTTGGGCGTCATCGCCATGAACACGCCGCTGGAAATCGACATCTACGGCCACGCCAACTCGACGCTGGTGAATGGTACTCGCATCATCAACGGTATCGGTGGCTCGGGAGACTTCCTGCGCAGCGGCTACCTGAAAATCATGCACACGCCGGCGATCCGTCCGTCCAAGACCGATCCGATGGGTATCTGCTGCATTGTTCCGCACGTTCAGCACATCGACCATACCGAGCACGATCTGGATGTGGTCGTCACCGACCAGGGCCTGGCCGATCTGCGTGGCCTGGCTCCGAAGGATCGCGCCCGTTGCATCATCGACAACTGCGTGCATCCGGTGTACAAGCCGATCCTTAACGAGTATCTGGAAATGGCGACCAAGTACTGCCTCGAAGCCAAGGCCGGCCATGAGCCGCAGATGTGGGACCGTGTCTTCAAGATGCAGCTCAACCTCGCTCAGAACGGGACCATGAGAATCAAGAACTGGGACATCAAAGTCGATCTCTGCGAGTAATCCGGGATTTTT
>CAZCJW010000196.1:0-5678 GCA_964499185.1 uncultured Propionivibrio sp.
GACGATCCTTGGCCGCCCGTCGATGACGGCGGGACTGACGCCTTCCGCATGAGCGAGATCGGTCATGCCGGGCACGGTGACAGAGCGCGCCGGGTCGGTCGCGGCGCCTTTCCAGAACCACAGGCGAAACTGCCCGCCTTCGCCCGAAACGGGACCGCTGATCACCAGGTGCCCAGCCAGCCCCGGCACCCAGGACATGCCACGAATCCCATGTCCCTGCAAGTCCAACGTGAGCAACACCGGCGCCACCCGGGGAACCTCGTCATTCTCGAAAATCCCTTGCGGATTCTCGACGCAGGCGACGATCGCCCGGTTGTCGAGCAACGGACTGCGGAACCCGACCAGCAGGCGTTGCCCGTCAGCGGTGAAATCCAGCGCCTCGACATTGAACCCGCCCCCGCCCTTGACGTCGCCGATGACAGCCGAGGCCGCGAGTACCGGATGCGCCGCCAGCAGACTATCCTTCAGCCCCTTTGCCAATCGCGGGTCGACCACCCGATCGCCTTCGATGCGAAAACGGACCAGCTTTTCCCGCGACTTCTTGCGCTCGCCCTGACCGTCGAGGGACTGCGAGGTGATAGCATAAATCTCGCCCGACGCCCCCAAGGCCAGCCCTTCCAGGTCATCGAGCTTCCAGAAGCGGTCGTTGAAATCGAACAGCCCCTGCTCGACCGGTGTCCGTTCGGCGACTCGCCCCTCCAGATCCAGCGAGAAAAGGGAGAACGGATGCTCCTTTTCATCTTCGACGACGAGAAAGCGGCCATCAGGCAATTGCACGATGGCCGACGGCTCATAGACGCCAGTCAGCGGAAGAAAACCGGGCGTTACCGTGCTCATGCGACCTCCAAAGGTCAGGCCGGGCGATTGCTTCCGGCCACCATCTTGAATTCGAACAGCCGGCACTCGATGGCGCCGTTGAACAGCGGCGTCTTCTTGCTCGGCGTCAGGCGCATCAGCTTGGGCATGCGCAGGTCGGCGGTCAGTAGATAGCAGTTCCAGCCCGCAAACTTGCGCTTCAGCGCACTGCCGAGTGGCGGGTAGAACGCCGCCAGTTCCTCCTGCTCGGACAAGCGTTCGCCGTAGGGCGGGTTGGCGATCAGGATGCCATTGGGAGCCGGCGCGTCGATCTCCAGGAGATCGCCGGAACTCAAGGTGACGGCCGGCAGAAGTCCGGCGCGGTCAAGATTGGCCAGCGCGGCGCGCACAGCCACCGGCGAGATGTCGCTGCCGTAAATCTGCGCGTGCTGCGCCGGCTTTTCCGCATCCTGAGCAGCCTCAAGTAAGTCTTTCCAGACCTCCAGCCTGAAGTTCTTCAGTCGCTGGAAACCGAAGCTGCGCCCACCCGCGCCCGGCGCGATATTCAGCGCAATCTGTGCCGCCTCGACCAGAAAGGTGCCGCTGCCGCACATCGGATCGAGCAGCGGCGTTCCCGGCTGCCAGCCGGAGAGGCGCAGGATGCCGGCCGCCACGTTCTCCTTGAGCGGCGCCTCGACGGTCTTCTGGCGCAGACCGCGCTGGTAAAGCGGCGCGCCGGAAGTATCGATGTACAGCGTGCATTCGTCGGCTGTCAGAAAGCCGTGGATGCGTACCTCCGGTTCGCGCGTATCGACGCTCGGACGCGTGCCCTGGTCGGCGCGGAAGCGGTCGCATACGGCATCCTTGATGCGCAGGGTGATGAACTCCAGGCTCTTGAGCGGACTTTTTACCGCCACCACGTCGACCCGGATCGTCTGCTTGGCGGCAAACCATTTCGCCCACGGCGTATCCAGGGCCAGCTTGTAGATGTCGTCTTCCCTGGCGTACTTGCCGTTGGCCACGCGCCAGAGCACGCGGGTGGCGATGCGCGAATGCAGGTTGATGGCGTAGCAGGCCGGCCAGTCGGCGACGAAATGCACGCCGCCGGGAATCGCTTTGAGGTCCGTGACGCCGGCGGCGGCAATGTCTTCGGCCAGCAGGTGCTCGAGGCCGCGCGGGCAGGTGGCGAAAAATTTTTCCACTGGGATTCCTAGAAAGGTTTGAGGACGACAAGAACTACCACGACCACCAGGAGCACGATCGGCGCTTCGTTGAACCAGCGGAACCAGACATGGCTGCGCGCATTGTTGCCGCCCTGGAAATCGCGCAACAGCCTCCTGCAGTAATAATTGTAGCCAACGAGGAGAACGACCGCCGTCAGCTTGGCGTGCAGCCACGGCCCGGTGATGCCGACCACCAGCCACAACCAGAGGCCCGACAGCAGCGCCAGGTAGCCGATCGGCGTCATGAAGCGGTAGAGCTTGCCGGCCATGAGCAGCAGCCGGTCACGCTCGGCCGTGCTGTCCGCCGGTACCATGGCCAGGTTGACGAAGAGGCGCGGCAGGTAGAACAGCCCGGCAAACCAGCTCACCACAAGGATGATGTGCAATGCTTTGACTTCAAGATAGGCCATGCTCCCCCCTTTCCCGCCAGGCGGCTTCGATGCCGTCGACGATCCGTGGATACTGCAGCCTGGCCTGGAGTTCCCGGTGCAGGCGTCGGTTGTCCAGCCGGCGTGACTCGCTCATGAACGAGAGCTGAACCGGAGAGATCGTCTTCTCGGCCTCGCTGCGCGAAATACGCGGCGGTCGCGCCAGCCCGAAGCGATCGGCCACGCGGTCGAAGTACTCGCCCATTTTCATGTGCGAATCATCGCAGGCGTTGTAGATGCGGTTGGGTCGTCCCCGGCGCAGGGCAGCGCAAGCCAGGATGGCCAGGTCGTCGGCGTGGATGTGGTTGGTGAACACGTCGTCCTCGGCACGCAGGACAGGCGTCCCCTTTTGCAACCGCTCGAGAGGAAGCCGATCCGCCGCATAGATGCCGGGCGCACGCAGGATGCTGACGCAAACGCCCGAGTCGCATCCAAAGCGACGCAAGCGGCGTTCGGCATCGGCACGCCGGCGGGCACGCGCGGTCACGGGACGCACCGGCCGCGTTTCGGGAACGAGTTCGCCGCCACAATCGCCATAGACACCGCTGGTGCTAATGTACACAAGGCGCTGTGGTAGACTTTTTCCACGGCTCAACGACGCCAGCAGCCGGCGCATGCGGGAGTCTTCCGAACCGCGCTCAGGCGGCGGGGCAAAATGCAGAACGATATCGGCCAAACCTGCCAGGCGCCGCAAGGTGGTCGGCCGATCAAGGTCTGCAATCAGCGGACGAACCCCCTTGTCACGCCAGAACGGCGCCTGCGACGCATCGCGCAACAGGGCAAAAAGCCGGTAGCGGCCAAGCAGATGTGGAAGGGTGCGACGGGCAACGTCGCCGCTCCCGACAATGAGAAGTGTTTGCACGGACGGATTTTACCGGAATACCCGGTAGCGGAGATTCGATGGCTTTCAAGATAACGGTTCAGCCCAGTCAGCACACCTTTCAGGCCGAGGCCGGCGAATCCGTGCTCGATGCGGCGCTGCGCCAGGGACTGATGCTGCCCTACGGCTGCCGCGACGGAGCCTGCGGCGCCTGCCGCGGCAAGGTCTTGAGCGGCTCGGTGGACCATGGCAAGGCGCAGGAATATGCCCTCGGGCAAGCTGACCGCGACGCAGGTTTCGCCCTGTTCTGCTGCGCAATACCGAGGGAAGATTTGGTGATCGAGGCCCGCGAGATGCGCTCGTCGCAGGAAATCCCGGTAAAAACCCTGCCTGTTCGCGTCGAAAAAATGAGTCTTGCGGCTCCGGACGTCATGCTCCTCGAACTCAAGCTTCCGGCCAGCGAGCGCTTGCAGTTCTTGGCCGGCCAATACATCGACATCCTGCTCAAGGAAGGACGCCGTCGCTCGTTCTCATTAGCCAATCCCCCAAGCGATGACACGCGCCTGCAGCTGCACATCCGGCGCGTTCCCGGCGGGCAGTTCACCGAACACGTGTTTACTGGCATGAAGGAACGCGACCTGCTGCGCATCAACGGGCCGCACGGCAGCTTCTTTCTGCGCGAAGACTCGAGCAAGCCGATGCTGCTGATCGCCGGCGGCACCGGCTTCGCGCCGATCAAGGCAGTCATCGAACACGCCATCGCCGAGAAGCAGCAGCGCCCGATGACCCTCTACTGGGGCGGACGGCGGCGGGAGGATCTCTACCTGGCTGAACTGGCCGAAAGCTGGGAGCGCACGCATTCCCATTTCCGCTTTGTGCCCGTCCTCTCCGAACCACTTCCGGAAGACGCTTGGAACGGGCGGACCGGTTTCGTTCATGCGGCGGCGATGCAGGATTATCCAGACCTTTCCGGCCATCAGGTTTATGTTTGCGGTGCACCGGTCATGGTCGCCGCCGCTCGTCGCGATTTTGTCGGACAATGCGGACTGCCCGACGAGGAGTTCATCGCCGATTCTTTCGAATTTGCCAGCGAAGCACCTACGACAACTCTGACGACCCAACGATAACTGCGCCATCGACTGTACTCAACACCCCTATTCCAGGTAGAAGCCATGCCCGAAGTATTCATTTCCCGCCAGCCCCTGATCAATCGCCAGAACAGAATCCTGGCTAATCGCCTCAGTCTCCACCTACTGAACGGCGCGACGACGCAGGATGCGGCCAACGCACTGAACGCCCTGGCCGATTACTGGCCGGCCGAAGAAAAGCAGATCTTCGTCAATTGCGGCAAGAAACCCAGCGATACCGGACTGCTGGAATGGAGCGTACCGTCGAACACCACTCTGGAAGTGCCTGCGGCCTCGTTTGCCGGACCCGATGCGGCCGCCTTCATCGCCACCCTGCAGGCCACCAAACCGTCGCTCTGCCTGATGATCGACGAACAAGCCAAGATCGCGCTGTCGTCCGGCATTCCGTTTCGCTTCATGGGCTTCAATGCGCAGCGCTTTTCCGCATCTCAGCTCAAGAGCCTGGCCGCCCAAACACAGCCCTACGGAATCGGCGTCGCCTTCAATGTCCACGACCGGCAAGCGTTCCAGGCGTGCCTGGATGCCGGGGTAAACGCGGCGGCAAGCTGGTTCTTCAAGACCCCCTCGAACACATCGGCCAAGGCACTCAACCCCGGGCAAGCGCAGATCATCCGCGTGCTCAACCTGGTGCGTAAAAACGCCGAGATCAAGGAGATCGAAGCCGCCTTGAAGCAGGACGTCACCCTGTCCTACAAGTTGCTGCGCTATATCAATTCCGCCGGTTTCGGGCTGTCCTGCGAAATCCAATCGTTCCGCCATGCGGTCACCATCCTCGGCTACGACAAGCTCAACAAATGGCTGTCGCTGCTGCTGGCCACCGCCAGCAAGGATCCGATGGCGCAGGCCCTGATGCACACTGCGCTGTGCCGCGCCCGCCTGATGGAGAATATTGGTCACGGCCTGGTGGACAAAGGCGAATACGACAACCTGTTCATCACCGGCGCCTTCTCGATGCTCGAGGCCTTGCTCGGCGTGACCATGGACAAGGTACTGGAAACGATGAGCCTGCCCGAGTCGATCTGTGATGCGCTACTCGGCCACGGCGGTGTTTACGGCCCCTTCCTCGACCTAGCCATCGCCTGCGAAGGCGAGGACGGCGAAGCCCTCGCCGATCAGGCGGCGATGCTAGGCCTCTCGGCGGAGCAGTTCAACCGAGCGCTGATGCAGGCGCTGGCCTTCGCCGAAACGATGGAAATGTAGCTACCCACCGCCATGAACAACGAATGCTACTGGCTGCTGCGCAGCGAAAACCAGTTCTTCATCG
>CAZCJW010000197.1:0-5635 GCA_964499185.1 uncultured Propionivibrio sp.
CGCGAAGCCGAACCGTTCGACCGCGCCATCGACGTCCAGGTCAGCCGCCTGCGCCAGCGCCTGCGTGACGATAGCCGCGAACCGGCGCTGCTCAAGACCGTGCGTGGCGAGGGGTATGTACTGGCGACGACGGTGGAAAGACGCGACAAGTCATGATGGCGCGCGTGACAGCCCTCCTCCCATCCAGCCTCTTCGCCCGCATGGCGCTGATCCTGCTCGCCGGTCTGCTGGCAGCGCAATCCCTGAGCCTGTGGTTACACTGGGGGGAACGCGCCACCGTCGTCACCGAGGCGCGCGGCCTGCACATGGCCGACCGCATCGCAGAAGCGGTACGCATACTGGAAGCCGATGCAACGCCGAGGCACCAGCGCGCCCTCGCGCGACTGCAATCGGACGACCTGCGAGTCACGCTGATTGACGAAAACCAGGTTTCGCCCAACGCTCCGCGCGGCCAGATCCATTCGTCCATCGCCGCGAGGCTTGGTGGTGAACGCGACATCCGTTCGCCGGGAGGCATGGGAGGTGGGATGGGAGCCCGAATGGGTGGCATGCAGCAAGACTCTGGCGTGCGCAGTTTCGACCTGCGCCTGAACGACGGCCAGTGGGTGCGTATCGCAGCCACCCTGAAGCCCGGCGCACCGGCCTTGCCGAGTGATTTCTATGTTCATCTACTGGTATCACTGGCCATCATCGTGCTTGTCGTCATGCTAGTGGTGCGCCAGGCCACCAGGCCCCTGCAGCAACTCGCCCAGGCTGCAGATTCACTGGGGCAGGATCTTGACGCACCGCCCCTCTCCGAAGTCGGCTCGACCGAAATGCGCACTGCCGCGCAGGCCTTCAATCGCATGCGTGACAAGATCAGGCGCCTGATCGACGAGCGCTCTCGCGCCCTGGCCGCCGTTTCGCATGACCTGCGCACGCCGCTTACCCGCCTGCGCCTGCGCAGCGAGCTGATCGACGACGAGCGCCTGCGCAACCAGATGTCCGACGATATCGACGCCATGGCCCAGATGATCGATGCCACGCTCGACTACCTGCGCGGCCTGCGGGAGAACGAGGCGGTGCGCCCGATCGACATCAATGCACTGCTGGGCAGTCTGGCCGAGGATTCCGCCGCGCTCGGCCGGCACATCCACGTCGAGGGAAAGGCGTTGGCCTCCTACCCTGGCCGCCTATCGGCGCTGCGCCGGGCCATCCAGAACCTGATCGACAATGCGTTCAAATACGGCCGCTCCCCGCGTATCCGCATCGAGGACGCTCCGCACACGCTACGGCTGATTGTCGAAGACGATGGACCGGGAATTCCTCCGGAAGCGCTGGCTCGGGTCACCGAGCCTTACTACCGTCCGGACGCCGCACGGGCCTCGGACACCGGAGGCGTCGGGTTGGGTTTGTCTATCGTCAATGATGTCGCGCTGCTGCACGGTGGCGAACTGCGGCTCGCCAACCGCCCTCAGGGCGGGCTTGAAGCCACGCTGGCATTACCCAGGTCGCCCGCCTGATGCAAATCCACCCGCTATACGGTCGCCCCCTCGCGTTCGACGCGAATCATCTCGCCAACCATATAACAGTCGTCGCAGGCTGAAGCCAGCATCTTTCCGGCCTTGCGCCGCGCGCAATGAAAGTCCGGCGAAAGCGGGACCAGGTGACAGACGATGGTTCCAATGACATGGCCGTCGATGGCTTTCGCCGCCTGTTCCGCTCCTTCCGCCATGTTGATCATGCAAAAGGCCCGGCGCGGATGTTCAGTCCGGCAGAACAAGCGGATAGACTCGGCCACTCCATGCTGTGAGCATAGACGGAAGCTGTTACCGAGAATGTCATTCGGGGTCATGTAATCCCGGCGATCTGTGTCCATGCTGGTATCCACGCTCTCGCTCTTGTTTCAGTTCAATTTTTGCGAATTGCCGCCCAATTTGACGAACACGACGACGGTGGTGAAGCCAAACAGGATGCAGTGCCAGTGCCGCGAAGCGGCCAGCGCATCCATGGTTTGTTCGAAGCACACCAGGAATCCACACTGATCGGCCGTCTCGTCGCTTTTCTTAGGCAAGGGCAGGATGCTGCTTATCTTGCCGAAATTACTGGCCACCTTGCCAAGCTCGCCCCGCACCTCTTCCGGGGATGCCAATTTCCCCAGGGACTCGATTTCAGGTGATGGCTTGAGCCGCGACCAATTCAGGCTAGCATTCATCTGCGACACTCCTTGAGCGCCATGGCCATGATCCGAGAATCACCGCGCTATCTCAAACGACCATCCGGGCCAGACCGCCGGCCACTTCGAATTCCTTTTCCGCCACCAACCAGTCGTCCAACTCGCCGCCAGGAGCAAAACCCCGGCTTTCCGCCTTGAAGTACGCCGCCATTGCAATCTGTTGCAGGCGCTGGCTTTCATCGGGCACCGCCTCGGTAGCAACGATTGCGGGACTCACGGCCTTGGTGGTCTTGGTGGTCTTGGTGGTCTTGCTGCGTGTTGTCGGCTTCATGCCTCTCTCCATTCCAGTGGTCATTCCGTATGTCGGACGCACCATGGGGGCAAAAAAACGCCGCCGCTGCTGGCTTTCCGACCAAGCCACCTTATCAGACGAGACCATGGTGACAATACGAGACGGCGCTTATAAGTGTCGGCACCTATGCGGAAAAGGCGTCGTCGAGCATTGACCAGGTAGCGGCGATGCTCTAGCTTGCGAACTGCAGGGAGAGAAGAAAAATGTGCTGCATTCAAGGAGATCGCGTTGACTGATCGGCAAGGACACAAGCCATCGCGTGCTGAAGCGCCGATCCTCCAACCCCCTCCCGTCAAGAGGCAGCGGTTGAGCGAGATGCTTTACTTGCCGCTGGTCGACCATGCTTTGCCCGACGCACTGATCGTGCATGACCATTACGGCCGAGTCATCGAAGTCAACACGCGCGCCAGCACAATTTTCGGCTATTCACGTGCGCAACTGCTGACGCTACGGATCATCGATCTCGAACAGGACTCGGACCTTGCCACCGCCCAGACCGGATGGAGCCAACTCAAGCCCGGCAACCCGGCCGTTCTTCTCGGTTACTGCCGCCGGGCCGATGACAGCACGTTCCCCGTGGAAATCCATCTCACCTGCCACGAAACCGGCGGCAATCGGTTCTATATCAGAATTATCCGCGACATTTCCGAGCGCAAGCGAAACAGGGATGCCCAACTGCGTAGCGAACTGCTGTTCCGCAAGATACTCCGTTACGCGTCGACCGGAATTGCCATCACCAATTGGGACGGCCACTTCCAGCAATGCAATCCGGCCTATTGCCATCTGCTCGGCTACACCGAGGATGAATTGAAGTCGATCGACTTTTCTACGCTGATCCATCCGGATGACCTTGAGTCCAACCTGCAGAATATCGAAGACCTCAAGTCCGGCAAGGTGCCTGATTTCATCATCGAGAACCGTTACGTGCGCAAGGACGGGCGGGTCGTCTGGGCTCAGAAATTCATTTCTGCACTCCCTGATGAAACCGGCAAGCCTAGCCGCATACTGGCGCTGGTCAACGACATCACCGAGCGAAAGCACGTCGAAATGGCGCTCGCGGAACGCGAAGCACAGTACCGTGCGGTGATCGAAACGGCAGCCGACGGCTTCTGGATGCTTGATGAGAAAGGGCGAATCCTGGCCACCAACGACGCCTATGCGCGCAGATCCGGCCACACGCAGGAAGAACTGCTGGGCATGAACATCTCTGCACTCGAGGCGAACGAATCACCCGACGAAGTCGCTCGCCACGTATCCCGGGTCCGGCAATACGGCAGCGACCTGTTCGAAACCTGGCATCGCACCAAGACCGGCGAACGCTGGCCCGTGGAGGTGAATACCTCCTATTGGCCGAGTGCCGGACGGCTGTTCGCTTTCCTGCGCGACATCAGCGAACGCCGGCAGGCTGCCCAGGCCCTGCAGGAAAGCGAGGCGCGCTTCCGCGCCACCTTCGAACAGGCCGCCGTGGGCATCGCGCATGTCGCACCGGACGGCCGCTGGCTACGCATCAACCAGAAGCTGTGCGATATCGTCGGCTACACTCGCGAGGAACTGCTGACGAAAAAATTCCTGGACATCAGTCATCCGGACGAAGTCAAAGAACACCTGTCTCGCATGAATCGGATGCTCGCCGGGGAAGTTTCGACAATGGCGCTGGAGAAACGCTACATCCGCAAGGACGGGAGCACAATCTGGATCAACCTGACCGTAACCCTGACCCGCACCCCGGACGGCGCGCCAGACTACTTCATTTCGGTGACCGAAGACATCAGTGAGCGCAAATGCACCGAAGCGGCCCTGCACGCCCTCTACGCAGAGATGGAACAATTGAATCATTTCCAGATCGCCAACCAGACCGCAGCGGCCTTCGCGCACGAACTCAACCAACCGCTCAACGCTGTAGCCTCGTACTCGGAAGCGGCACTGCGGCTCCTGAAGGCCGGCAATCCCCGCCCGGACCGTCTTAGCCACGCCATCGAAAGCAGCGCCCAGCAAGCACAACGCGCCGGACGCGTAGTACGCGAATTTCTCGATTTCATGAACCAACAGGAAATTCCGACCGAACCGATGGACCTCAACGACGTCGTGCAGAAGGCACTCGCGCGGGTCGCTGCCGACGGATTCAATGTCGCCAGCTTCCATGTCGACCTCGATCCCAGACTCGCTCCAGTACGTGGAAACCGCCTGCAGGTGGAAAAGGTTCTGATCAACCTGATCGAAAACAGCATTGAGGCCATGCAGCAAGCGGGCATCAGCAGCCGTTCAATCGATGTCATCGTGCGCACTGCAGCGGACCAGGCCATGGCCCAGGTCACGGTCACCGACAGCGGGCCAGGCATCGACACAGAGACGCTGCACCGCATCTTCGATCCGTTCTTCACTACAAAACCCAAGGGGCTTGGCATGGGGCTGGCCATCAGCCGGACCATCATAGAATCGCACGGCGGCCAGCTCTGGGTCGACTCCCAACCGGGAGCCGGAGCCAGTTTCCATTTCACGCTACCTTTTGCCGAATGAACACAACTACCGAACCCACTGTATTCGTCGTCGATGACGACCCGGCCGTCCGCGACAGCCTCAGCCTGCTGCTTGAGACCGAAGGACTTTCCGTCGAATGCCATGAAAGCGCGGAATCCTTCCTCGCTGCCTATCGCCAGGACCGAACAGGCTGCCTGGTGCTTGACGTGCGCATGCACCGAATGAGCGGCCCCGAACTGCAAGCAGAACTGGTTCGGCGCGGCAGCCAGCTTCCGATCATTTTCCTGACAGCCCATGGCGACATTCCCATGACCGTCCGCGCCATGAAGGCCGGCGCGCGCGACTTCCTGACCAAGCCGATTAACGGTACCGAACTGCTCGACCGGGTTCACGCCGTACTGCGCAGCGAACGGGAACGCCAGAACGAACAGGAAATGCTGGCGCATGAACGCAAGCGTCTGGACGAGCTGACCCAGCGTGAGCAGGAGGTCATGATGCTGGCGCTGGCCGGACGCGCCAACAAGGCCATCGCCAAGCAACTGGGGATCAGCTATCGCACGGTGGAAATCCACCGCTCGCACATCCTGCAGAAGACAGGGACAGCAAACATGCTGGAACTCGCGCAACTCGCCGCCACATGCGGCTTGAGC
>CAZCJW010000198.1:0-5600 GCA_964499185.1 uncultured Propionivibrio sp.
CCGCCACCATGACGGGACATGCCGCCGTAGGTGTCGACAATGATCTTGCGGCCGGTCAGGCCGCAGTCGCCGTGCGGGCCGCCGACGACAAACCGACCGGTCGGGTTGACCAGGAAGCGGGTCTTTTCGGAGATGAGTTCCTTGGGCAGAACAGGCTTGATGATCTCCTCGATGACAGCTTCGGAAAGCTGGGCATGCGAGATGTCGGGGTTGTGCTGGGTGGAGACGACGACCGTGTCGATGGCCACTGGCTTGTTATCAACGTACTTGACCGAGAGCTGGCTCTTAGCGTCCGGGCGTAACCAGTTGAGGCGGCCATCGCGGCGGACTTCAGCCTGTCGCTGCATGATGCGATGCGCGTAGTAGATCGGCAACGGCATCAGCGAGGGAGTTTCGTTACAGGCGTAACCGAACATCAGGCCCTGATCGCCGGCGCCCTGGTCGAGATCGAGTCCCTGTCCTTCGTTGACGCCCTGCGCGATGTCCGGCGACTGGCGGTTGATCGCCGTAAGAATGGCGCAGCTCTTGTAGTCGAAGCCGATCTCGCTGTCGGTGTAGCCGATGCGGCGCACGGCTTCCTGGGCAATCTCACGGTAATTGATGTGCGCCTTGGTGGTGATTTCGCCGGAAATGACGACGAGGCCGGTGGATACCAGCGTCTCACAGGCCACGCGGCCCTTAGAATCTTCGGCCAGAATGGCGTCGAGGACGGAATCGGAAATCTGATCGGCGACCTTGTCGGGATGGCCTTCGCCAACCGATTCGGACGTAAAGAGAAACTCTCTGGACATGTGCTTCTGCTCCAATAAAAACCCCCGTTACGACGGCGAAGTCGACTCCGGGGTGCGAGCAGACGACGCTTTAGCAGTATTTCGCAACACCTTTTCGGTGTTTTCCGCCCTGCAAGTTGTCCTGATTAACTCGGCGAATGGGATAATTGTAATTTTTCATGTGTTGCGGGTCAAACCCATTGCAATTAGGGTTATTCAGGTTATCAGGGTTATTGTGTGATTCTTGTATTTCGATTACTCAGCGGTCTGCCGCTGGTCTGGCTGCACCGCCTCGGCGCGCTGGCGGGCTGGCTATCGTGGCTATTCTCGCCGACCTACCGTCGCCACATGCGCGAGAACATGGTGCTGGCGCTGGGTGATGAAGGTGAACGGCGTTCCCGCTTTTCGGCGATTGCGCACGCCGGGCGGCAATCGCTGGAGTTGCCGAAAATCTGGTTGCGCCCCCTGGAGGAAGCCGCGGCTCGCGTGGTAAAGGTTACCGGTTGGGAGTTGGCCGAATCTGCCATGCGCGAGGGCAAGGGCGTCGTCTATCTGACGCCGCATCTGGGGTGTTTCGAAATCACGGCGCAGTATCTGTCGACGCACGCCCCGATCACCGTGCTCTACCGTCCGCCCAAGCAGGCCTGGATGCAGAAGATGATCGAAACCGGGCGGGCGCGTGAACAGCTGCATATCGCCGCCGCCGATCTTTCCGGCGTACGCACCTTGCTCAAGGCCCTGAAAAAGGGTGAGGCGGTCGGTATGCTGCCCGACCAGGCGCCGAGGAAAGGGGAAGGACGCTGGCTGGGTTTTTTCGGCAAGCCCGCCTACACCATGACGCTGGCGGCTCGACTGACGGAGAGCGGAGCCGCCGTGATCATGTTATGGGCCGAGCGGCTGCCCGGTGGCGCGGGGTATCATTTCCATCTGCTGCCGCCTTCGCAGCCGATTACCGGGACGACCGAAGAGCGCGCGCAGCAGATCAATCACGAAATCGAACGCCTGATCCGGCAATGCCCGGAGCAGTACCTGTGGGGCTACAACCGCTACAAGCGCCCGCGGGGCGTCGAGGCGCCACCGGACATGAATTGATGCAGCTCGCCTTCTGTCTCTACAAGTATTTTCCGTTCGGCGGGTTGCAGCGCGACTTCCTGCGTATCGCGCTGGCCTGCCAGATGCGCGGTCATGCGATCCGTGTCTATACGCTGGAATGGAGCGGCGAGGTTCCGAGCGGGTTCGAGGTCATCGTCGTGCCGGTCACCGCATTCAGCAACGCCCGCCGCTACGTGCGATTCAGCGGTTGGGTGCAGCGTGATCTGGCCAAGCGTCCGGCGGCACGGGTGATCGGCTTCAACAAGATGCCGGGGCTCGACGTCTATTTCGCCGCCGACCCGTGTTACGAAGAGAAGGCTCGGACGCTGCGAAATCAGCTCTATCGTCTGTCCGGCCGCTATCGCCATTTCGCGGCCTACGAGCGGGCCGTGTTCGCCGTGGAGAGCAAAACAGAGATCCTGATGATTTCGCAGGTGCAGCAGCCCTTCTTCGAAAAACACTATGGGACCCCCAAGCAGCGTTTCCACCTGCTGCCGCCCGGGATCGCGCCGGACCGGCGCGCGCCGGCCAACGCCGCCGAGATTCGTGCCGATTTTCGCCGCGAATTTGCGCTGGCCGACGACGATCTACTTCTCCTGCAGGTCGGTTCCGGTTTCAAGACCAAGGGGCTTGATCGCAGCCTCAAGGCGCTGGCCAGTCTTCCGGAAACATTGAAATTGCGAACACGGCTGATCGTCATTGGCCAGGACGAGCCGTCGATATTCCTGAGGCAAGCCCGATCGCTCGGCATAACCGAGCGCGTCGCTATACTGCCCGGCCGCAGCGATATCCCGCGCTTCCTGCTCGGGGCCGATCTGCTGATTCATCCGGCGTACAACGAAAATACCGGAACGGTCCTGCTCGAAGCGCTGGTGGCTGGGTTGCCCGTCCTGGCGACAGCGGTGTGCGGCTATGCGCACTACATCGAGGAGGCCGATGGCGGTTGCGTCGTAGCGGAACCGTTCGCGCAGGAAGCGCTGGATGCGACGTTGAGAGAGATGCTGGCGGACAACGCAGCGCGGGCCTGCTGGCAGGCCAACGCACTGGCGTTTGCCGAAACGGCGGATATCTACAGCAACGCCGAGCGTGCCGCCGACCTGATCCTCGCGGAGCCGCAGTGAGTCGTCCTGCTGTATATCTCGACGAGCCGTTCCGGACCTTATGGGCCGGGCGCGACCCGTTCGCCGCGGTCGAGGAACTGCAGGGGGAGGTCTTCCGGGAACTCGAAGCGCGCCGCACGCTGCGCACCGAGGTGGCCGGGCGCGGATATTTCGTCAAGATCCATCGCGGCGTCGGCTGGGGCGAAATCTTCAAGAACCTGCTGTCTCTGCGCTTGCCGATTCTCGGGGCCGGAAACGAGTGGCGGGCGATCAAGCGGCTTGAACAGCTGGGCTTAGATACGATGTGCGGCGTCGCCTTCGGGGAGCGCGGGAGCAATCCGGCAACACAGCATTCCTTCATTGTCACCGAGGAATTGGCGCCGACGATCAGCCTCGAAGATTATTGCCGCGAATGGCCGGACAGTCCTCCGGACGTGCTGCTCAAGCGCGCTCTCCTTCAGCGTGTCGCCGAGATGGCGCGGCGCATGCATGGCGGCGGTGTCAATCACCGTGATTTCTACATCTGCCATTTCCTGCTCCATCTCGATCCGGCACCGACTCCCACGAATCTCAAACTGTCGCTGATCGATCTGCACCGCGCGCAAATCAGGGATGAGACGCCACGCCGCTGGCGCGACAAGGATCTGGCGAGCCTGTACTTCTCGGCGCTGAACATCGGCCTGACCCGCCGCGATGTATTGCGTTTCCTGCGCATGTATTTCGAACGACCATTGCGTGCCGTGCTGCGCGAGGAAGGCGCGTTGCTCAAACACCTTTCAAGCGAGGCCAGTCGCCTTCAGGAGCGCTACCTGCGCAAGTATGCCAAAGGGGCGCCAGCATGATGTTCTGGTGGTGCGATCAGGGACTGAATGGCGGTGCGGTCGGACGGGTTTTCCCATCCATGGATAAAGTGTTTGCGCTGGAGGGCGAGCAAATTACCTGGTCCCCGTTGAGCCGGGTGCTGCGCGTCGAGTACGAGGGCAAGCGCTACTACGTCAAGCAGTACGCCGGCAACGGCAACAGCGCGCGGTGGCGGTGGTTCGGTCTGCGCCAGTGGCTGGCGCCTCCCCGCGTGAAAAAGGAATGGCAAAATCTGCTTTCCTTCCGGCAGTGGGACATCCCGACTGCCCGCCTGGCAGCGTACGGGATCGAGCGCCGGTTCGGCGGTTTCCGCCGCGGTGCGCTGATCACCGAGGAAATTCGCAATACGACGGACCTGGCGAAGCTGGCACAACAGAAGGATGTACGCCTGCAGAATCGCCGCTGGGTTGGCGAGGTGTCCGCGCAGGTCGCGCGCATTACCCGCCGGATGCACAAGGCCGGCTTCGTGCACAACGACCTCAAGTGGCGCAACCTGCTGGTCACCGACGGTGATGTTCCCACGGTATACCTTATCGACTGTCCGAGTGGCGGCTATTGGTGGGGCCCTTTTCTCCAGTACCGCATCGTCAAGGATCTGGCCTGCCTCGACAAGGTGGCCAAGTATCATCTGACGCGCACGCAACGCTTGCGTTTTTTTCTCGACTACATACAGCGACCCGGCCTGACCGAAGCGGAGAAGAAGCGTGTGCGCAAGATCGTCGGATTTTTCGAAGGGCGGGAATGACCGATCAATCCGCACTTGCCGTGAGCCCCCGCCTGCTTACGATGACCGAACTGCGTCATGAGGGGCGTGGGCCGGATGTGCCGTTCCAGGTGCGATCGGAGGATGGAGAGACTATCACCGTTGTTCGGGTGATGCGCATTTTGCCGGGGAAGCGCATCGTCGGCGAAGCCCTGTGGCGTGGCCGGCGCGTGCTCGCAAAATTGTTCGTGGCCCGACATAACGGCCGCCACTGGGCACGCGAGCGTAAAGGGATAGACGCACTTAGCGCTGCGAGCCTTCCGACGCCGGTGATCGCTGGTGCCGGACGGCTCGATGAAGGAGGTCATTTTCTGTTGACCGATTTCCTTGAAAATTCCCGAACGTTGGCTGAACAGTGGTTCGGAATAGACGCGTACCCTCCGGGAAGCCCGAAAGCGCTGGAGATTCTGCGGCCGGCTTTCGCACTGCTTGGACGCTTGCATGCGGAAGGGTTGGTCCAGACTGACCTGCATCTCGGCAATTTTCTTGCGTACCAGAGCGAGCTTTTCCTCATCGACGGCGATGGAGTGACCCCTGCGGGGAAAGGCCCGGCGGCCCTGGCGCAACAGACATTGAACAACCTCGCGCTCTTTGTCGCCCAGCTGCCTTTGGCCTGGGAGTCCTGTCTCGACATTCTGTTGGCCGCTTATACGTCAGAACAGGTGCGGCTACGCCCCGATCGCGAGACTTTGCTGCAGGTGGTCGAACAGGCGCGTGAGCAGCGCCTGGCCCACTTTCTCGGCAAGACATTGCGCGACTGCAGCCAGTTTGCCGTGCGCCAGACGACCCGCCGATTCTTGGCTGTGGTCCGCACCGAGAAGGAGGGTCTGGCTGCGCTGCTGGAAGATCCCGACCGGTTCATCGCCCAAGGGCAACTGCTCAAGGACGGCAATACCTGTACGGTCGCCCGCGTCGAGGGCGATGGGCGGGCGCTGGTCGTCAAACGCTACAATCTGAAGGGTTTTCGTCATGCGTTGTCGCGCTTCTGGCGTCCGAGCCGGGCCTGGCACTCTT
>CAZCJW010000199.1:0-2336 GCA_964499185.1 uncultured Propionivibrio sp.
TCGGTCGCATCTACGTAAGCCCTGTAGCCGGAGTCCTGACCGAAACGATCGGTTGGCAAGCGTTCTATCTGTTTTCGGTGATCGTGGCAGTGCCCGGCGTGATTATGGTCTGGTGGATGCGAGCCCCTTTGTGCGCGCTTGCTGAAGAGCGTCAGAGGGAAGCATGAATATGGGAGGAACAGTGATATCGGCATCATTGATCGACGCAGCAAGAATCCTTTCGCAGAATGTCGGGCAGTTGAGGTTCTCCCCTCCCGTTTCACACATCTACAATCCGCTGGAATACGCCTGGGCACCGCACGAAGACTACCTGCGGCGCTACGGGTCAGGACGCAAGAGGATCGTGTTCATCGGCATGAACCCCGGACCGTTCGGCATGGTGCAGTGCGGGATCCCCTTCGGCGAAATCGCCGCCGCGCGCGACTGGATGGGCATCGATGCCCCAGTCGAAAAGCCTGCCCGGGAAAATCCAAAGCGCCCCATTGAAGGCTTCGCCTGCCAGCGCTCCGAGGTCAGCGGACGCCGGCTGTGGGGACTTTTCCAGCAGCGATTCGGTAGTGCCGAGGCATTCTTTGCGGAGCACTTCGTCGCCAATTACTGTCCGCTGGCCTTCTTCGACCAAGGGCGCAACCTGACGCCCGACAAGCTGCCTTCTGCCGAAGCCGAACCGCTCTACGCCGCCTGCGATGAGCATCTGCGCGAACTGGTGAGTGCGCTCCGGCCGCAATGGGTTATAGGAATCGGGGGATTCGCCGAAACGCGAGCGGCAAATGCTTTGGCGCAGATGGACGTGCGTATCGGAAAGGTGCTGCATCCCAGTCCAGCCAGCCCGGCCGCCAACCGCGGATGGGCTGAAGCGGCAACAAGGCAACTGGCGGCCTTGGGAATCTGGAAATAAGCCGTCAGCCTGGGTTAGGCACGTTCGTCGCCCGGCTTCCTGCGCGGCTCGCGCCGCCGGTCGAGCCACCACGCATAGACGGGGAGCAATAGCGCCGAGCCGGGCAACAGCAGGAGCAGCAGCGTCGGCGATACCCGGGAAAGAATACGTAACTGCATCAGCAATTCAGCCCGTTCCTCGACCGTCCAACTCCCGCCATTGCGATGCTTCATCAGCAAAGGCATCAGGCCGCGCATGCGCACCACGTCGCAAACGAGATCACGCGCCTGACGCTTTTGGGTGGTCACCAGACGCGCAAGCAGGCTGTCGTCGGCCTTCTCAACTTCCGGACCAGGATTCGGTAGGCTCACGAACGGACACGGCCTCCCAGCTCCTGAATTGCCCCCTGCACCACTCGCCATGTCTGCCAGATCGAGAAACCTCGCCCGGCCCAGCGCAACACCATCTTGCCCTTGAAGACCATCAGGGTGGCGGCAAGCACCGACGTCACCACAGGGTGGCGGCGGATGGTGTCGACAAAGGATCGAACGCCCGCCACGGCAGAATCCGCCTTGCCCAGCGCCGCCGATACCGGAACGAAATCGTTGCGCAATGCCCCGCGCTGTCCTGCGATGCGCTCGATCAACCGACCGCGCTTGAGCAAAAGTTCATCGAGCTGGCGGTTCATGTCCGGCCATCGATTTCAACTGCCGCAGATCCTCTTCCAGCTCGGCGAGGCTGGCGGCAAACATCTTGTCGGGACGGTGCGAAACCTGCTTCAACCGCACCAGGAAATAGCCACCGACCGACAGGAACAGCATCGAAAATATCGCCAACACGGCCAACCGCTGCTCCCAGAACAACGCCACGAGCAAGGCGACGACCAGCACGATGCCCATGGCGAAGCAGAACAACGCTCCCCCGGCCAACATGCCCATCTGGATGACGCGCAGCTTGCCTTCCTCGATTTCGTTGGAGAGGAGTTCCAGACGCGTCTTGCCGCTGGCCAGCAGGGTGGCCGCAATGTTCTTCAAGGCAGAGAGCAAACCGCCGGTCTCCCCGCCATGCATTTCTCCCATGCTTCGAACCGCTTACCGGCGACCGATGATGATGCCAAGCAACAGGCCGATGCCGGCGGCAATGCCGACCGCCCGCCAGGGATTGTCGTTCACATAGTCGTCGGTCGCGCGTGCCGCGGCCTTGGTGCGATCAACCAGCATTTCCTCGGCGTCCGCGATGCGCACCTTGGCGTCACGCAGCCTGTCGATGATGCGTTCACGCAATTCACCGACCTTCTCGCCGGCCACACCGGCCGTCGCCCGCAGAATCTCTTCAGCATCGGACACGACAACTTTCATGTCGGAAACGAGTTTTTCTTTGTTGCTGGTGGAGAAATCGGTCACTTCGGACATAGCACACCTCTTCACAATTTGATGGGTTTGACACAGGACAGGCCGCC
>CAZCJW010000199.1:2436-5600 GCA_964499185.1 uncultured Propionivibrio sp.
TCGGACATAGCACACCTCTTCACAATTTGATGGGTTTGACACAGGACAGGCCGCCTTGCGCGACCGTCATGCTCAGAGTATCGAATTCGGAGACATGAATCAATGACAAGATTCACTACGCATGCAAGTAGTCATCGTGCCCGGGGAAATAGTTCACTGCGCGGATCAATTCACGTCGGGCACCATTGCGCTCCAGTCGTAATCGATGACCAACGGCGCATGGTCACTGAACCTCCGATCCTTATAGATCCGGGCGACGCTTGCTTTTTTTGCCATTTCCGGAGTAGCCAACTGATAGTCCAGGCGCCATCCGACATTGTTGGCCCACGCCTGCCCGCGGTTCGACCACCAAGTGTAGCTCTCCTCGGTCGCATCGGGGTAAAGGCGACGATACGTATCGACCCATCCCGCTTCGGCCAGAACCTTGGCGATCCAGTGACGCTCTTCGGGCAGGAAGCCTGAATTCTTCTGGTTGGATTTCCAGTTTTTCAGATCGACTTCACGCTGGGCGATGTTCCAGTCGGCGCAGATGATAATCTCGCGCCCGCAAGTCGCCAATGCGACAAGGTGCGGATAGAAAATGTCGAGGAAACGGAACTTGGCTTCCTGCCGTTCCTGAGAGCTCGACCCTGAAGGAACGTAAAGGGAAATCACGGAATGGTTGCCGAAATCGGCACGCAGGTAGCGGCCTTCCGCATCGAATTCGGCGTTGCCGATGCCCTCGATCACCGTATCGGGCTTGTTCCTGCACCATAGACCGACACCGCTGTACCCCTTTTTCTCGGCGCAGTGGTAAAAGGCGTGGAATCCTGGGGGAGCCTTCATGTCGGGCGACAGATCCGGCAGTTGGGCCTTGAGTTCCTGCAGGCAGATGACATCCGCGCCCTGGCTGGCCGCCCAGGCGGGGAATCCCTTGCTCCACGCGGAGCGGATGCCGTTGAGGTTTAAGGTAATGATGCGTAACATAGCCGCTCCGGGCCGGTTCCGGCCCTGACAGTCAAAAAAAGGCAGTGTATCAATGGACTTTCGTCAGGAATTCATCGAGTTCGCCCTCGCGCAGAACGTACTCCGGTTCGGCGAGTTCAAGACCAAGGCGGGGCGACTCTCTCCCTACTTTTTCAACGCCGGATTGTTCAATGACGGCGCGGCGCTGGACCGGCTCTCGCAATTCTACGCCAAGGCCATCCTGGAGAGCGGAATCGCGATAGACATGCTGTACGGCCCGGCCTACAAGGGCATTCCGCTGGTTTCCATCACCGCCCTGGCGCTGGCGCGCGCCGGCCGGAACCTGCCGTTCGCCTTCAACCGCAAGGAAGCGAAGGACCATGGCGAGGGCGGCAACATCATCGGCACGCCGCTTGCCGGTCGCGTCCTGATCATCGACGACGTCATCTCGGCCGGCACCTCCGTACGCGAATCGGTCGAAATCATCCGCGACGCGGGCGCCACACCCTGCGGTGTGGTCATCGCGCTGGATCGCATGGAACGCGGCACGGGCTCTCTGTCGGCAGTACAGGAAGTTGCTCACGACTACGGCATCCCCGTTATTGCTGTCGCCACGCTCGACGACCTGATGGCTTTCCTCAAACAGCGTCCCGATTTCGCTGCGCATGAAGCCGCCGTGGCGCGTTACCGTCAGGAGTACGGCGTTGCGTAGCGCGGCCGGATTTTTTGCACTGACCCTTGCGCTTGGCTTTGCAAGCGCCGCGGAGGCCGCCGGGCCAGCCACATCGGGCAACAAGTTCTATTGCTGCACCGACTCTGCGGGAAAACAGATCTGTGGCGACATTCTTCCCCAGGCGTGCTACGGACGAGCCTACCGTGAACTCGGCGCTGACGGCCGGACGGTACGCGAGGTCGAAGCCCCCTTGACCGCGGAACAGCGAGCGCAAAAGGCGGCGGAAGAAGAGAAACGCAAGGAGGAAGCTGTCCGGCAAAAGGAACAACAGCGCAAGGACCAGGCGCTGATGAACACGTATGCCAATCTCGATGATATCGAGTCCATGCGCAAACGCTCGCTCGAGGAGATCAGCAAGTCCATCAAGAACGCCGAGACCAGGATTGCGGAAATCCGGACCCTGCGCAAGAAATACGAGAACGAAGCCGAGTTTTACAAGAAAAAGGCGATGCCGTCAGAGATCCAGAAAGGTTTGAGCGACACCGAATTCGAGATCAAGGGCCAGGAGGCGATCATCGAGTCTAAGAAAAAGGAAACTGATGCCGTCAACGCCAAATACGACGACGATCGCCAACGCTTTATCGATCTGATGCGTCGCAAGGGGTTGAAGTAGCAGCAGCTTTCGCCGGTATGAAGGGGCGACCCCGGTCTTCCTAAGCCAGTTTCCTGCGCAGCAGTTCGTTGACCTGCTGCGGGTTGGCCTTGCCCTTGGTGGCCTTCATCGCCTGGCCGACCAGCGCATTGAACGCCTTCTCCTTGCCGGCCCTGAATTCCGCGACCATCGCCGCATTGGCCGCCAGCACCTCGTCGATCAACGTCTCGATGGCGCCGGCATCGGTGATCTGCCTGAGCCCCTGCGTGTCGATGATCTCATCGGCGGACTTACCCTCACCGTTCCACAACGCGTCGAAGACCTTCTTGGCCATGTTGTTGGAAAGAGTGTTGTCGGCGATACGCGCCACCAGCCCTCCCAGTTGGACGGCGGAAACCGGAGACTCTGCAAGCTCCTTGCCTTCCTTGTTCAGGCGTGCCGCCAGGTCGACCATCACCCAGTTGGCGCAGGGTTTGGCAGCAGCCTTTCCGGCGGCGGCAACCGTCGCCTCATAGAAGTCGGCGACGTCCAGCGATCCGGTCAGTGTCGTCGCGTCGTAAGCCGACAGGCCGAAGTCGGTCATGAACCGCTGTTTCTTGGCCGCCGGCAGCTCTGGCAGCGTCGCTCGTGCGCGCTCGATCCAGTCGCGGCTGATGACTAGCGGCAGGAGGTCGGGATCGGGGAAATAGCGGTAGTCGTGCGCGTCCTCCTTGGAGCGCATGGTGCGCGTCTCGCCGGTATCGGGATCGAACAGCACGGTGGCCTGCTCGATGCGCCCGCCATCCTCGATATGCGCAATTTGCCACTGCACTTCGTAATCGATGGCCTGCTGCATGAAACGGAAGGAATTGAGGTTCTTGATTTCGCGCCGCGTGCCGAACTCCTTTTGGCCGA
>CAZCJW010000200.1:0-5589 GCA_964499185.1 uncultured Propionivibrio sp.
CCACTGCTGGCCTCCGCCGTCGATGGCGTTGAATTGCTGAAGAAGGTCGACCGAAACCTGGAGCCGGAGTCCTACGAGTCCTACCGCAAGCTGATCAACATCGAGCCGAACGGGGCGAAGAAGGAGTTCGTCATCTACTCGGTGAAGAAGGGCAAGGATCAGGTGGCGACGCTGTTTCTCTCGCCGACCAGCGACAAGGGGCGCAGCACGTTGCGCCAGGGCGACAACATGTGGCTGTACATCCCCAACGTCGGCAAGCCGATGCGCATCACCAGCCTGCAGTCGGTGACGGGCGGCGTGTTCAACAACGCCGACATCATGCGCCTCGACTACGCCGTGGAGTACGACGTGAAGTCGCTGGAAGAAAAGGGGGAGAATTACGTGCTCGACCTCAAGGCCAAAACCGGCGACGTAGCCTACGACCGGCTGGTGATGACGGTGGACAAGAAGCTCGTGCTGCCCACCCAGATCGTCGCCTACGCTTCCAGCGGCATGCTGATGAAGACCTTGTATTTCAAGGATATCAAGGATTTCGGCAGCGGCATCAAGCGCCCGGCGACGATCGAGACTGATAGCCCGCTGTATAAGGACTACAAGTCGGTCATGCTCTATTCGGGGTTGAAGAAGAAGGAATTCCCGGATGAGGTATTCACGCAGGGTTTCATGTCGAGGATGGAAGAGTTGCGCAAGTGATGGCGCGCGAACATTCCGTCATCCCGGCGCAGGCCGGGATCCAGGATGTGCTCCGAAAACCTGAATTTCGGCATGCGGCAGAATGACGGCAGTGGAACGGAATTTAATGAATATCCCCTTTCTCATATCCGCCCTGGCGCTTGTCCTGGCCCTTCCGGCTGGCGCTGAAGAATTCACCTTCGACGCCAGCGAATTCGAGAAAAAAGCCTTCGAGTTTTCCGGCTATCTGGAGCAGAAGGAAGAGGGGCTGAAAATGCGCAGCGACAGCCCCGGGTACAAGCTCGCCTATCCCGGTGATACGCAGAATCATCTGCTGCGCAATACGACGACACTGGAATTGTCCGGGAAGCTCAATCTCGACTCCGTCGTCATCGATGCGCGCGCCCAGGCATTCCATGCGGACGATCAACTGGTCAGCGCATCCGATCGCGGCACGGTGATGGACGGCGGAGTTCGCTGGAGCGCCGGTCCCGGTCTCACTGTCGACGTCGGCAAGCGTGTGCAACGCTGGGGCAAGGGCTACGCATGGAGCCCTGTCGGTTTCATCGAGCGGCCGAAAGACGCGTCCGATCCGCAGTCGTCGCGGGAAGGCTTCGTGATGGCCAGCGCGGAATGGACGAAGAGTCTCGGCGGGCCGGTCAGCGCCGTCGGCCTCAGCGGTTTCGTAGTTCCAACCGACGGAAGCAGTCTCAACAAGGACTTCGGCGCGGAGCAGGATCTCAACCCGGCCGCCAAGCTATACCTGCTGGCATGGGATACCGACATCGATTTCCTGTGGCGCGGCAAGGGTGCGCGGCCCGAGAGCTTTGGCTTCGATTTTTCCCGTAATTTCGGCTCGACGCTGGAAGTACATGGCGAATGGGCACGCTTCCGGGATGCGCCGCGCAACACCGTTTCGGCCGCCGGCATCACCGGCCAGACCGAATCCGATGCCACTTCCTGGCTGCTCGGCCTACGTTACCTGACGCAGAGCGAAGTGACCTGGATCGTCGAGTACTACCGCAACGGCAACGGCTACAACGCCAGCGAATTGGACGACTATTACACCTTCCTCGACACCGCGCTGGCGACTGGAGCGGCGCCGATGTTGGAAGAGAAGGCGCGGCGGCTAGCCCAGTCCGGGTACGGCCGGCCGAATCCGGGGAAGGATTATTTGTACGCCAAGGCCAGCGTCAGCGAACCCTTCGGCTGGGTCTATGGCGCCGCGTCAATCACGGCCATGACCAACTTGAAGGATCACAGTTGGCAACTCGTGCCGGAGGTCAGCTACACCGGCTTCAACAATGTCGAAATACGCGCACGGGCTTTTCTTCTTGAAGGCGCGTCGCATTCTGAGTTCGGCGAAAAGCCGGCCAGCCGACGGCTCGAAGTCTATGCGAGGCTTTATTTCTGATTCGTCAGGACAGTTCTCCGCGTTTGTTGTGATCCACGCATCGGCCGAAGACGCCGGGATGCTCCGGTCGAGGCGCTATGCCGCTCCCGGATTCAGTTTTTCGAGCATTTCGACGCGCTCACGAAGAGCCCGTTCCTTCTCGCGGCGTTGTGTCGCATCACGGGCTACAGCCACCGATCCAATCACCTTGCCGTTGCCATCGCTCACGACGGCAAAGCTCATTTCAACGTAGATGGTTCCCTTTGAACGGGTGAGGGAACGAGTAATCGCCGCATGTCCGGCAAGTCGGGTTTTGCCGGATTCCATGGCCCGATTGAAGCCTGCCCAATGCGCATCGCGCAGGTGTTCCGGAATGATCAGATCGAGACTCTGTCCGATGGCATCCGCTTTGGCGTAGCCAAAAACAGCTTCAGCCGCGGCGTTCCATCCACGGATAATTCCTTCCTTATCCGAATAGATCATGGCGTCGGCCATTTGCTCAACAATCAAGCCGTTGATATCGGTATATCCGGTGCTTTCCATCATTTCTCCTTTGTGACGTTTCGCCATCTTGAACAGCCTGAACAAATAATCCAGCATCTGCGGCTCACTGCGCAGAATCGTCCGTCTGTCGAGTCGCTATGGATACATGAACACGATTTCCCATCCGTCTTCAAGCGGCAAGGACATATCCCGGAAGCACATGCCGTTCACAGCCACGGCCGAAATCGATAACAGGGCTCCCGGATACAACAGCTTCAACTGCCCGACCAGATCCTGCAGGCTCATTCCCTGGGCGTAATCGACTTCCACGCTGTCCCTGCCGGCACGTTCCGCCACTGTGTCAAAAAACCGCACCATGATCATCAGACACCACCTCCGATCAGTTTCTGCCAGTGCTCTGCGCCAACCGTCCTGGTGTTCCCGCAGGCTCGTCGGTCATGGTTTGGCCGGGATGGAAATGACGATTCAAGAGCTCTTTTTATGCGGCACGATGTTGTTTGAACTCGTCACCCCGGCGAAGGCCGGGGCCCAGTCGGCGATTGCTCTCCGACACTGGATGCCGGCCTGCGCCGGCATGACGAGAACTTTCTACTTCATCGGGCCGAAGCAATAGCCGCGACCCGCAGCCCATGGAGTATCTTCCTATCCAGGGCGACACGTTCCTGTGCTCAGGACTCCAAAGCTGTTTCAGCCAGGGCCCCTGATGGCAGGGTCTCACGCCTCGCTTCATTTGAACCGGCATCCTCCGAACTTGTGCGATCGGCCACGCCGCCAGCGTCCGACCTCCGATCAGTCGGCAGAATCGGTGACCACATGCAGCATCCGGGTCTTGTGGCAGGACGCTGTGTTACGACGCGAGTGACGGATTCTTCTTTCATCCTTGCCTTCCTTTTCTTTATAGAACCTTTTTCATTCCTTTTTGCATCTTCATTGAACCAATGGCGTGTCAGCTGCTTCGATGTCCACGCCGATGATCCTGGCCTGCCCCGCGAGTTGGTTAAGGTATTGACGTAAGGCGTTGACATAGGTCTTCTGCCGCATCGACATGGTCACGGCACCGCGCACGTCCTCGAAGGCGGGTGTGACGCCTGCCTTGCGCTCCTGCACTTCCACCACGTGCAGGCCGAAACGGCTATGCACGAGGCGTGGCAGGACGCCGATCTCTGCGTGGCCGAACAGTTCTTTCGCGAATTCCGGCGCGCAATCGCTTGGCGTCAGCCAGCCGAGGTGACCGCCGTCGGCGCCGCTCGGGCAGTTGGACTGTTCGCGTGCGGCATGGGCGAAGCGGTCTTCGAGGGCGTTCCCATCGTGGCAGCGCACGTCAAGCAGCGTCGTCTCGGCACGGTTGCGCAGGGCGACAACGTCGACGCCCTGCGTCACGGCAAACAGGATATGCCGCGCCCTGACTCGTTCACCGGTGGCATAGCGCGACGGATTGGCTGCGTAGTGGCGTTGGCATTCTTCGTCGGACGGATCGGGGATTGTCAGCTTTCGTTCCAGCAGCGTTTCGATGGCCTGTGTCGCCGCCTCGCTGAGGATGCCGTCGGTGCCGGGCACGTCGCCGCCCGCCAACAGTCCTTCGGCAACGGCGGCCTGGCGCAGCAGTTCGGTGCATGCGCGCTGGCGCAGTTCATCGGCCGAGAGTGCTTCTGCGGCGGTGTTGAGGGCGACGCCGTTGATCGAGGCGATTTCCTGAGTTGTTTGGTGGATCTGCATGATCGAATCCTTAAACGCCGGCGCCCGGCTGGCGCGGTTGATTTTGACCGGCCGGCACGTTCAGCCGGCGCGAACGGACGACCTGATACGGGCGCACGAGATAGCCAACCGTGCCGAAGCCACTCCACACGTGGGCCAGGCGAGTAAAGGGAAAGATCAAGAAGATGCTCATGCCGAGCACGATGTGTGCCTTGAACACCCAGTTAATCCCGGCCAGCAGTTCCGCTGCGCCCGGACGGAAGGTGACGATGCGCTGCGCCCACTCGGCGAGAATCAGCATCACGCTGCCGTCAAGATGCTGCGCCGAGAGCGGCACGCTGGCGAGACCGAGCGCCAGTTGCAGCCAGAACAGCACGAGCAGCAGGATGTCGCTCGTTTTTGAGGTCGCGCGAATGCGTGGTTCGGAAAGACGACGATGCAGCAGGATCGTCACGCCGATGAAGGCCAGCGTGCCGGCGATGCCGCCAGCGGTCATCGCCAGGACCTGCTTCTGGCCGGCGGTAATGAACGGTTCGTAAATAAAGTGCGGCGTCAGCATGCCGGCGAAGTGCCCGAAGAACAGGAACAGCACGCCGACGTGGAACAGGTTGCTGCCCCAGCGCAATTGGCCCGCCTTGAGCAGTTGTGACGAATCGCTCTTCCAGGTGTATTGGTCGCGGTCGAAGCGGATCAGGCTGCCGAGCAGGAAAACGCTGAGGCAGATGTACGGATACAGGCCGAACAGGAAGGTGTCGAGTGCTTTCATCGGGATACTCCGGAGTGTGCGGCGCCTGAAGCTCTCAGGACGGATGCTTCATTTCTGACGAAGGTGATCGGCTGCGCCTGGCCCGATCGGCCTTGTCCCTTCGACGAGCAGCCGTCGAACACGGCCGGCTCTTCCCAGGCCGCGTCGATGGCTTCGTCGGGCTCGATCCTGACGGAGTGCGCCTGCTCGCCGGCCAGTTCGAGCAACGCGCCGAGCACGCTGGCGTACGGGCTCTTGCGCTGCTGCAGGGCGTTGAAGATGGCGTTGAGCAGATGCGCCATCTCGCCGAGGAAGGCGCGCGCGATCTGCGGCGTCTGCGTCGCGGCGAACTCGAGCATCACCGGCAGATAGTCCGGCAGCTCGCCCGGCGCGAGGTAGAGGCCCGCCTGTTCGTAGGTTTTCACCAGATCGATCATCGCTGGACCACGGTCGCGCGAGTCGCCGTGCACGTGCTCGAAGAGATGCAGCGAGGTCGAGCGGCCGCGATCGAACAGTTCGACGAACTCGCTCTCGTTCCTGAGCGGGTCGCCGGTTTCGAGCTTTTGCATCAGCGCGTACA
>CAZCJW010000201.1:0-5518 GCA_964499185.1 uncultured Propionivibrio sp.
CGCCGAGGATTCGCTTAAGCCATTTGGGATTGCTTTGAAGATCGAGGTGGATACCGGCAAGGTGTTCCCGTCGTACAACATCCACGAGGGTGAAACGGTTTTTGATTGTATTGAGCGCGCTGCGCGAATGCGCGGTATCTTGGTGACCAGCAACAGGCTTGGTTCTTTGGTGCTTACGAGCGCCGGAAAAGGCGGTGATGGGGCGATACTAAAAGAAGGCGTGAACATCAAGGCTGCGCGGGCTGAGTTCTCGTGGAAAGAGCGTTTTTCCAGCTACACCGCCAAAGGTCAAGGAAGGCTTGGCCCTGATGGTAATACCGAGCACGCGGCGGCTTCATCGACGGCGAAAGACCCTGTGGTTGACTATTACCGCCCACATATCTTTTTAGCTGAAGGGCACGGGGATAATGCTTCGTTCAAGACTCGTGCAGAGTGGGAGCGTAATGTCCGGCGGGGACGTGCGGCAAAGGGATCGATCACTGTTCAGGGATGGATCGACGGTTGGGGTAGCCTTTGGCAACCGAATCGTCTTGTCTATGTGACTTCCCCTTTGTTATGGCTACGCGATGCGCAGATGTTGGTTGTCGGGTGCACTTACACGCTTGATGATCGCGCCGGGTCTTTAACTGAACTGGCTATCGCTCGACCGGACGCCTATCAGATTATCGATGCGGAGGGTAAGCCGAAATTGTTCGATAAGATCAGAACCAAGGAACAGCGCGAGAAGCGTGAGAAGTACGAGGATTGGGCCGCTTCGTAGGTTTGATTCTTGAATTTGTTTGTGCCAGTTGTAAATTAAAACAAACATCAAATATCTCGCGGAATCTGTTTATTTATCGCGCCGCGCTACACAATGCTGCGATTCAATCGGGCGTCCTATGGCAATACGCCGCTTACAACTTCGGTCTTTAATTGTAGCCATGGACGAGCAATTCGCAGGACGTCCTGAACATCAACGGAAACCGAGGAGAATCATCATGAAAACATCAATCACTTTGAGAAGCATCACCCTGATCGCTCTGCTGGGCGCCGCACTGGCAGCACCGGTGTTGGCGCAGCCCGGTCCCGGGATGGGCGGAGGTCCGGGAATGCAGAATAGCGCCCCTGGATCCGGACCAGGTGCCGGCATGGGCCGCGCCATGCGTTTCAACCAGGACAACACGCCGGGGTGGAAGCTGATGACTCCCGACGAACAGGCCGCGCACCGCGAGAAAATGCTGTCGTTGAAGACCTACGAAGAGTGCAAGGCCTTCCAGGCAGAGCATCGTGTCACGATGGAAGCGCGTGCCAAGGAAAAGGGTACGACCCTGCCCGTCCCACGCCAGAATGGCTGTGATCGCATGAAGGCGAGCGGCTTGATCAAGTAGTTGGGGTTGCGGAAATCCAAAAGATACTCGGTCTCAAAGCCACCGCGCCGGCGCGGGCCGTCGAGGTAGTTCGGCGCGAGGGTCGAATCTGTGCGCGCATTCCCGTGTAACGGCAGCGTGTCAGGAACGGCGGTTTGAGCGCAGCAATATCCACAGCGCGCCTTCGCCGCCGTCGCTGAGGGGTGGGTGGCAGAAAGCGAGGACGTCCTTGCTACGGGATAGCCAGCTTTTCACGAACTGGCGCAGCACACCCTCGCGTCCCGGCGACCCGAGCCCGCGGCCATGTACGATGCGGACGCAGCGTTTGTCTGCCTGCATCGACTCCGCCAGGAAGCGCGAAACTTCCTCGTGGGCATCGTGCCGGTTAAGCCCGTGCAGGTCGGTGTGGTTCTGGATCGTCCAGCGGCCGCGACGCAGGTCACGCAGCACACTGCGCGGTAGTCCCGGGCGTAGGAAGGAAGTGGCGTCTCCGATAGCCAGCAGGTCGTCGATCTCGAAAGGGCCGTGCAGCGACTCGGCCACCGCGGCGGCTTCATCAATTTCGCGCTGCTTCGGTCGCGGGGCCGGCTTCGGACGCTCGTGGTTTACTCGCGCCGGTTTCTTCAGAGGTGTGGCACCTTCCACAGCCGCATGAAAGGCGGCGATCTCCTCCGGCGTAGGGTGGTGGCGCTTGCTCATGGGGACATGGAAAACGTGATTCAACGTCAAAAAAACAGTAACCACAGAGATCACAGAGAGCACGGAGTAGAAACAATGGTTTGCGGTATTCGGCCAATTTACCCACCGGGTGGCCCGAAAAGGCCGACGAATTGCCTTTTCTCCGTGTGCTCCGTGATCTCCGTGGTTAATCGTCTCTACTTTGTATCCATTGCGTCCAGATATTTCTCCGCATCCAGCGCGGCCATGCAGCCGGTTCCTGCCGAGGTGCAGGCCTGGCGGTAGATGTGGTCCTGTACGTCGCCGGCGGCAAACACACCGGGGATCGACGTCGCTGTGGCATTCCCGGTGCGTCCGCCCTGGGTGATGAGGTAGCCGTTCTCCATCTCCAATTGGCCGATGAACAGATCGGTATTCGGCTTGTGTCCAATGGCGATGAATACACCAAGCAAGGGAATCTCCTCGGCGACGCCAGTCTTGACGTTCTTCACTCGGATGCCGGTAACGCCGGTCTTGTCCCCGAGCACCTCGTCCAGTGTGGAGTCCCACTTGATGGTGACCTTGCCGGCCTTTTCCTTCTCGAACAGGTGGTCCTGAAGGATTTTCTCGCTGCGCAGTTTGTCCCGGCGATGCACCAGAGTGACGTGGCTGGCGATGTTGGCCAGATAGAGTGCTTCCTCGACTGCCGTGTTACCGCCGCCGATCACGGCGACCGGCTTATTCTTGTAGAAGAAACCGTCGCAGGTGGCGCAGGCTGACACACCGCGTCCCGAGAACTCCTCTTCGGACGGCAGGCCGAGGTATTGCGCCGACGCGCCGGTAGCGATGATCAGCGCGTCGCAGGTGTAACTCCCCGAATCGCCGATCAGGGTGAACGGCTTTTCGGTCAGCTTCGCGGTATGGATGTGATCGAAGATGATCTCGGTCTCGAAGCGACGCGCATGCTCCTCGAACTTTTGCATCAATTCGGGTCCCTGGATGCCTTCGGCCGCCGCTGGCCAGTTGTCGACTTCGGTGGTGGTCATCAACTGTCCGCCCTGTGCCATGCCGGTGATAAGGACCGGCTTGAGGTTGGCGCGCGCGGCGTATACCGCGGCCGTATAGCCGGCCGGACCCGAACCCAGGATGAGCAGCTTGCAGTGACGTGCTTGCGACATGTTGATTCCTTTGCTTGAAATTGACGCGTGATTATAGCGAGAAAAAATTCAGTGTTTTCTAATGAACTCGGTAATTGGCATATCTATAGTCGGATTGTAAGCAACGGTAAAAAAGATGCGCTACGATTCCGGAATCGGGAGGAAAAGCCATGCATAGTGTTCATGATTCGGTTGCCGGGAAGTCGGTGCGTTCGCTGCTGCAGAATATCCCTCTGTTCGCCGGGCTACCGGAGGCGCAACTGGACCACATCGCCCGGATCGCAGTTCTGCGGCAGGTGCCACGTCACAAAACCATCGTCTACGTGGGGGCCGAGACAGATTCCCTTTTTATTATTGTCAGCGGTAGCGCCAAAGTGCTGAACCGTGATGCCGAAGGTCGGGAAGTTATCCTGTCCATGCTTGAAACCGGCGAGTTTTTCGGGGAAATGGGGTTGATCGACGGCTCTCCCCGTTCAGCCGATGTTATGGCCAATGAACCGTGCGACCTGCTGGTCATTTCAAAGGCCGATTTCGGGCGGGTTTTGTCGGAAAACGTTGACCTCTGCTTGAACATCATGAAGAGCTTGGTGTTGCGGTTGCGCGAAGCCAATCACAAGATCGAGAGCTTGGCGTTGATGGATGTCTATGGGCGCGTCGCCAAGTTGCTGCTCGACAGTTCGGAAAAAGAGAATGGCGTCCGCGTCGTCAAGCGCAAAATCACCAAGCTCGACATGGCCAAGATGGTCGGGGCGTCGCGCGAGATGGTCAGCCGCGTGATGAAGGATCTCGAGCATCGCGGTTTTATCCGTACCGAGTCCGGGCGCATCATCCTCAACGAAGACTGAGAGTTTGCGGATAGGCGCTGAAACACCTACCACAGAGGCGCAGAGACACAGAGTTTTCGCAGAGGAAGCCTTTTGGAGGCAATATTCTTTCTCTGCGTTTCCTCTGCGTCTCCGTGTCTCTGCGGTGGGGTTGAATTATTCACTGCCTCTGAGCGCATCTCCGGGACCGGTCTGTCCCCGGCTATAATGGCTTTTTGACCCGTTGCAACGGATATTGATGGCTGCGCAGTACAAATCCACCAACAAGCTCAATCGCGCTTCCGAACCCGCGAGTCCGCTCCCGGAAAAAATCGGCATCATTCTGCAGGAGTCGCGCTGGCTGGCGTTGGTCGCCTTGGCCTCGTTCATCGGCCTGGCGCTGTGGGGGTTCAATCGTGCTGATCCGGGCTGGTCGCACGCCGTTTCCACCACGGCGCTGCACAACCCGGCGGGGCGCGGCGGTGCGTGGCTGGCTGACTTGCTGCTTTACATCTTCGGGCTTTCGGCCTGGTGGTGGGTCATTCTCCTTTTGGCCATGGTGTGGTGGGGCTATCGCCGCCTGGATGGATTGCGCCAGGCCGATCGTCGGCCGCTTTATATCGCCCTGGCCGGATTCCTCTTGTTGATCGTTGCCAGCAGCGGCCTGGAAGCTTTGCGTTTTTATTCTGTCAAGGCACAGCTGCCGCTCGGCCCGGGGGGTATGTTGGGGATGGGGCTGGGCAATCTGACTGTCCGCTATTTCGGCTACACGGGCGCGACACTGGTCTTGATCGCCGCCTGGGCGCTGGGTTGGAGCATCTTTTCCGGAATGTCCTGGCTGTCAGCCGCCGAACGTTTCGGTACGCTGCTGGAACGCGCGGTGTCAGGTACGCGCAACCTGATCGACAGCTGGCATGATCGGCGCATCGGCCGCGAGGTTGCGCGCGAGCGCGAAGCGGTCGTCGAGGACGGGAAGAGGCGTGAGGAATCGCGCGAGCCGATCATCATCCAGACACCGCCGCCCGAATTGCCGGTGCCCCCCAAGGTCGAAAAACGGATCGAGCGCGAGCGCCAGACGCCGCTGTTCCCGGAAGCGGTTGTCGGCGGCCTGTTGCCGCCCCTGCACTTGCTCGAGCCGGCGGCCGTGGCGACCGAGACAGTCAGTACCGAGACCCTGGAATTCACCTCGCGCCTGATCGAACGCAAGCTGGCCGACTTCGGCGTGCAGGTGAAGGTGCTGGCTGCCTATCCCGGGCCGGTGATCACGCGCTACGAGATCGAACCGGCGGTCGGCGTGAAAGGCTCGCAGATCGTCAACCTGGCCAAGGATATTGCGCGTTCGCTGTCGATGGTGTCGATCCGCGTGGTCGAGACGGTTCCCGGAAAATCCTGCATGGCGCTGGAGTTGCCCAATCCCAAGCGGCAGATCGTGCGCCTGTCGGAAATCATCTCGAGCCACGAATATCACGCCATGTCCTCGCCGCTGGCCATGACCCTCGGCAAGGACATCGGAGGTCATCCGGTGGTCGTCGACCTGGCCAAGATGCCGCACCTG
>CAZCJW010000202.1:0-5517 GCA_964499185.1 uncultured Propionivibrio sp.
GAAAGGGCGATGAGTACCAGCATGGCGCCCGGGAAGATGGTGATCCACCACTCGCCGGAGAAGAGGTAGTCGTTGCCGATACGGATGAGCGTGCCGAGCGACGGCGAAGTCGGCGGTGCACCCACGCCGAGGAAGGACAGCGTCGCTTCGGTAATGATCGCTGTCGCGACCTGGATCGTCGCCAGCACCAGCACCGGACCGAGCACATTGGGCAGCACATGCCGGCGCATGATGCGCAACGGCGCAACACCAGTCACCCTGGCTGCCTGCACGTATTCCTTGTTGCGCTCGACCAGCGTCGAACCGCGCACCGTGCGCGCGTACTGCACCCACCCGACTAGGGAGATCGATACGATCAGAACCCCGAAAGCCAGCGCGCCGTGCGCATTGGGGAAAAGCGCCCGCCCCACCCCGGCGATGAGCAACGCGATCAGGATCGCGGGGAACGACAGCATGACGTCGCACATGCGCATGAGCAGGCTATCGACCCACCCGCCGAGAAATCCGGCCAGCAACCCCAAGGTCACCCCGAAAAGAACCGACAGGCAGACCGAGGCCAGCCCCACCACCAGCGAAATACGCGCGCCGTACATCAGGGCGGAAAGAATGTCCCGCCCCTGATCGTCCGTCCCCAGGGGAAAGCGGATATTCCCCCCCTCGCTCCAGGCCGGCGGTAAGCGTGCATTGCCGAGTTCCAGAGACGCCAGATCGAACGGATTGTGCGGCGCCACCCACGGCGCGAACAACGCACAGAAGATACAGATGAACGCGATGATCGCCGCCAGGATGGCGGTCGGCGAGGTGATGAAACTGTAGCCGACATCGCTGTCGTATAGCTTTTTGTAAAGACTCTTCACGGTTGAACCTGTCAATTGAATGCTGTCTTCCGGATCCGGCGCTCCACGCACGCGAACCAACCCATTGATGCCTTCGTGACCTGCACGTTCAATGCCCCCCCGGCTTCTCTACGCGAAGCCTCGGATCGACGGCGAAATAGAGCAGATCGACGATCAGGTTGATGACGACGAAGATCAGCGCAATCAGACACAGATACGCGGCCATGACCGGAATATCGGCGAACGAAACGGCCTGGATGAAAAGCAGCCCCATGCCCGGCCACTGGAAAACGGTTTCCGTGATGATGGCAAAGGCGATCAGGCCGCCGATTTGCAGGCCCGAGATGGTCATCACCGGAACCAGTGTATTTTTCAGGGCGTGGCCGAAATGCACCGCCCGGTTGGTCAAGCCGCGCGCCCGGGCGAACTTGATGTAATCGGTGCGCAGGACTTCGAGCATTTCGGCACGGACCAGGCGCATGATCAGCGTCAGTTGGAAGATGGCCAAGGTAATCGCCGGCAAGGTCAGATGGTGCCAGCCTTTTGCCGTCAGAAATCCGGTCGTCCACCAGCCCAGCCGCGTCACTTCACCGCGCCCGAAGCTCGGGAACCAGTTGAGATTCACGGCAAAGATCAGGATCAACACGATGCCGATCAGGAAAGTTGGCAGGGAAACGCCCAGCAGGGAGGCGGTCATCAGGACTTGACTGCTGAACGTTCCGCGCTTGAGCGCCGCATAGACTCCCATCGGAATCCCCAGGCTCAGCGCCAGAAATGCCGCCGACAGCGCCAGTTCAAGCGTGGCCGGGAAACGTTCCGCAATCAGGACCGAGACCTTGCTGCCCTGACGCAGGCTGAACCCGAACTCCCCCTGAGCCGCGTTGGACAGGAAGTGCCAGAACTGGACGAACATCGAATCGTTCAGGCCCAAGGCGTCTCGTGCTTCGCGAATCTGTTCGGCTGTGGCGTCTTGTCCCAGCAAGTGGGAGACCGGGTCGCCCACGAACTGGAACAGCATGAAGGCGATCAGCGCAACGCACAGCATGACCACGGCGGCTTGAACCAGCCGTCTGAGGATAAAGGCAAGCATAAGTTACAACACCAGAAAAAACCGGGGCGAACCCCGGTGTACATGGTTTATCCGAATTACTTGACCTTAAGCAGTCGCCAGTCGATACGGTTGTCCGCACGGTGCACGACTTCAACATTCTTCTTCATGGCCCACGGAATAATCTGGTTGTGCAAGGGAATATGCGCAACATCTTCATTCTGAAGCGCCAGCGCCTTGGTCAGCAACTCGGTACGCAAGGCAAGATCGGTTTCCTTGCGGGTCCGTTCTACCAGCGCGTCCATCTGCGGATTGCTGTAGCGACCGACGTTGTAGTTGCCGTCACCGCCAGCGCCCACCGAGCGAACCAGCGACTGGATGGAGTAGAAGGCATCGAAGGTCGGCACGCCCCAGCCGAGCATGTAGATGCTCGCTTCGTAGCGCTGGATCATCGGGAAGTAGGTGGACAGCGGCTCGGTACGCAACTTGGCCTTGACGCCGATTTTCGCCCACATCGCCGTGACCGCCTGGCAGATCTGCTCATCATTGATGTAACGGTTGTTCGGGCAGGAGAAATTGACCTCGAAGCCGTCCTTGTAACCGGCTTCGGCCAAGAGTTTCTGCGATGCGGCCGGGTCGAAGGGGTAACGCTTGTGGACCTCCTTGGTCCAGCCGTTGACCTGCGGTGCGACGAGCGCTCCCGTGGGTTGCCCGAGTCCGCGCAGCGTCACGCGCGCAATCGTATCCATGTCGATGGCCTGATAGAGGGCTTTGCGCACCCGAACATCCTTGAGTGGGTTCTTGCCCTTGATGTTGCTGCCGGGCAGTTCGTCGCGGAACTGATCCATGCCGAAGAAGATGGTGCGGTTTTCGACGCCGTCGATAACCTTGAGATCGGCATTGTTGCGCAGCCGGGGCAAATCCTGCGGACTCGGATCAAGCACGAAATCAACCTCGCCCGAGAGCAGCGCCGCCATACGGGTCGACACGTTCTTGACCGGCGAGTAGACGATCTCGGTAACGTTGGTTTCGGCTGTCTTGTTCCACCAGTTCGGATTGCGTTTCAGGACCATTTTCTGGTCGGGCTGCCAACTCTCCAGGATGAAAGGACCGGTTCCGTTGGCGTTGCGGTGGGCGAAATTCTCATCCTTGGTCTTGATATCCTTGGGCGCCACCGAATTATTCTTCTCGGCCCACGCCTTGCTCATCATGCGCAATTCGGTAAGCTGGTTGAGCAGCACCGGATTCGGGTCCTTGGTGAAAATATCGATGGTATTGGCATCAACCTTGACGACTTTGTCTATACCGTTGGTGAAGACGTGGAAATTCGACGTCTTGCTCATCGCCCGCTCGAGCGAGAACACGGCATCGTCCGCCGAGAAGGTCGAGCCATCGTGGAACTTGACACCAGTACGCAACGTCAGGCGCATCTGGGTAGGCGTCAGCAGCTTCCAGCCGGTCGCCAGAACAGGTTCGGGCTTGAAGGTCTTGGCGTTGTAGTAAACCAGGGATTCATAGACAGACGCATGGACGCCACTGCCCAACGCATTGTTTTGAGAATGGATATCCCACGTCGGAATATCGCTGGCGCTTGTCCATTTGAACGTTTTGGCATGCAACGCTCCGCTTCCAAGCACCATGGCCGCGCAAACAAGGGCAACATGCAGTTTTTTCAATTTCATTATTAGCCTCTCAACGTAAAGATAAAGAATCCATTCACGACGACGATAGGGATAAATGCCGACCAATACTACACACGTCGGCGTGTGCCGTGAAGCACCATCAACTGTGGAAACCCGCAAAAGAGCTTCATCAGGGTTGCCGGCTGGCAGAAAGATAGTTCCGCTACCTCTTGCTGGCGAATATTGGTTATTGGGTTTGGCTGCAAGGCTTGGCTTGCAGCATGTCCTCACGTCGCGTTATAGTTCGCCGGCGAACGGGAGAGAGCGGCAATTCAACCCGCCGCCGAAGGCGCAATCCACCCGAAAACGCTCAGGCAAAAGGACCGTTCGTGCAATGAACTCTGGAGAGCGGCGCTTGATTCCAACGCGCCCACCGATGGGGCAACGTGGCGGCTTGCATGCCGGCGCGGCAATCTCTCAGGTATCAAGGACAGGGGGGTGAACTCGAGACGAGTTCGCCCTTTTTTTGTTTCTGAAACTCGCTTCAACACCTTACTTCAAGGGATTGACATGACACAGAAAACTGTCCTCAACGAGACTCATCGCCGCCTCGGCGCCAAGATGGTCGATTTCGGTGGCTGGGACATGCCGCTGCACTACGGTTCGCAGATCGAGGAACACCATGCCGTGCGAAACGATTGCGGCATGTTCGACGTCTCGCACATGTGCGCCGTCGATGTGGCCGGCAAGGATGCCAAAGCTTTCCTCCTGCGCCTGATCGCCAACAATGTCGACAAGCTCAAGGAACCGGGCAAGGCACTCTACAGCGCCATGCTCAACGAAACCGGCGGCGTGGTCGACGACCTCATCGTCTATTTCGTTGGCGAAGGCCAGTACCGCCTCGTCATCAATGCGGGAACGGCCGAGAAGGATCTGGCCTGGATGGGCGCCCGCCTCGCCGAGTGGCAACTCGAAGTCGCGTGCGTTCCGCGCCGCGATCTGGCCATCATCGCCGTGCAGGGACCGAACGCCAAGACCCGGGTCTGGCAAGTCCTGCCGGAATCGCGCTCCGCCACCGAGGCGCTGAAGCCGTTCTACTCAGCCATCGTAGGCGAATACTTCATTGCCACCACGGGCTACACGGGAGAAACCGGCTTCGAAATCACCCTGCCGGCCAGCAAGGCCGAAGAATTCTGGCTGAAATTGCTCGAAGCGGGAGTCAAGCCGATCGGCCTCGGTGCGCGCGACACGCTGCGCCTGGAAGCCGGCATGAACCTCTACGGACAGGATATGGACGAGACAGTATCGCCGCTCGACGCCGGTCTGGCCTGGACCGTCGATCTGGCCAGCACGCGCGCCGGCGTTGACTTCGTCGGCAAGCCGGCGCTGCTCGCCCATCCTCAGCAGAAGCAGTTCCTCGGACTGCTGCTGCTCGACAAGGGAGTGTTGCGTGCTCACCAGAGGGTCATCACCGACCACGGAGACGGCGAGATCACCAGCGGTACGTTCTCCCCGACCCTGCAGCAATCCGTCGCCCTCGCCCGCCTGCCCATGGCCGTGGCGATCGGCGACCTGGTCAAGGTCGAAATCCGCGACAAGATGCTGACTGCCAGGATCGTCAAGCCCTGCTTTGCCCGCAACGGCAAGGCACTCGTTTAACCCGCCTGTTACGTAATTTCACCTTCAGGAGCCATTCCCATGAACATCCCGTCCAATCTCAAATACACCAAGAGCCACGAATGGGTGCGCGTCGAAGGCGACGGCACGATCACCGTCGGCATTACCGATCACGCCCAGGAACTGCTTGGAGATCTCGTCTTCGTTGAACTGCCGGACGTGGGCAAGGAACTTGCCGCCGAACAGGAAGCCGCCGTTGTCGAGTCGGTAAAGGCCGCATCCGATGTCTATGCGCCTATCTCCGGCACGGTCATCGAAGTAAACACAGCCGTTCCGGATTCCCCCGAAGCGGTCAACCAGGACGCCTACGCCGCCTGGCTGTTCAAGATGAAGC
>CAZCJW010000203.1:0-5480 GCA_964499185.1 uncultured Propionivibrio sp.
TTGTCTGCTCCACCTGAAACGCGGCATTTCGGTCGCCGTGCGCACTATCCTGGTGATCGCCCTCGCCTTCATGTGCCTGTCGATTGCCGCCTCCGTCTTCATCCGAAATTTCTTTGGACATTCCTTTGACACGATCATCGACATCAACCGCATCTTCTTTGTCTGGATCACCTTCCTTGGGCTGGTTTTCATCAATGGGGAAGAACGGTTGATCCGCTTCGAACTGCTCGAAAAGAAGCTACCCGGCGTTGCCCGCGCCGTGCTGCACGCCCTGCAACGACTGGCGGCCCTGGTTCTCTATTCAGTCATGGTCATTGCCGGAATCCAGGTTCTACCGTTCGCCCAACCGCAGATGTTCCCGACGATCCCGATCAGCCTCATCTGGCTATATCTGCCGGTCGTCATCGCCGGCGTGCTGCTGGTCATCCAGACGCTGGCCTCCCTGATCCTTGCCGGGACTGGTGCCCACGAGAAAGACGTCTCATGCTGACCCTGTTTATCCTCTTTTTCGGGCTGATCATCGTCGGTGTGCCGGTAGCCATCGCTATCGGTCTGAGCGCCCTGTCCATTCTGCTGATCAACGATTTCCCGATCATTGTTGTCGCACAGAAGATGGTCACCGGCATCGATTCGTTTACGTTCGTAGCGATTCCGCTGTTCATTCTTGCCGGCGAACTGATGAACGTCGGGCAGATCACCGACCGTATCTTCAACTTCGCCAAGGCCGCCGTCGGGTGGATTCCCGGAGGCCTGGCACACGCCAACATCCTGGCCAGCGTCATTTTTTCCGGCATGTCCGGCTCGGCCATCGCCGATGCCGGCGGACTGGGCACGGTCGAAATGAAGGCCATGCGTGAAGCCGGCTACGACGAGTATTTCTCGGGAGCGGTAACTGCCGCCTCATCCACCATCGGCCCGATTTTTCCACCCAGCATCCCGATGGTCATTTATGGCGGCATCGCCAGCGTGTCGATCGGCAAGCTATTCATCGGCGGCGTCGTTCCCGGCCTGCTGATGGCCGTGGCGCTGATGCTCTATGCGCTGGTGATCTCGATCCGGCGCGGCTACCCGAAAGAGGCATTTTCGTTGCGCAGAATCTTCGTCGAGTTCGGCCGCGCTTTCATCCCGCTGATGACGCCGGTGATCATTCTCAGCGGCTTCGTCACCGGCTGGTTCACACCGACCGAAGCCTCGGCCATCGCCGTGGTCTACGCCCTGATTGTCGGTGGCATCGTCTATCGCGCCATGGGGCTGCGCTTGATCTTCAAGGCTCTGGAAAACACCGCGGCCACCACCGCGAATGTGGTTTTCATCATCGGCACGGCAACCCTGTTTTCCTTCATTCTGACCAATCTCGGGATGACCAAATCCATCGCCAGCTTCATCCTCGGCATTTCCTCGACGCCCTGGGTTGTGCTGGTGATCATCAACGTCGTGCTGCTCATCCTGGGCATGGTCATGGAACCCGGCGCCATCCTGATCATGATGCTTCCGGTGTTCCTGCCCATCGTCACTCAATTGGGCATCGATCTGGTGCATTTCGGCGTCGTGATGGTGCTCAACCTGATGATCGGCCAGATCACCCCACCTTTCGGGATGTGCTTGTTCACCATCGCTCAGGTGGGCAATCTCAGCGTCGAAAAAATATCCCATGCCACCCTGCCCTGGGTGGCGCCGCTGGTGGTCGTGTTGATCGCCGCCATCTTCCTACCGGAGCTGATCGTCTGGTTACCCAACGTCCTCATGCAATGAAAGGCCAAGCCATGAATCGCCACGATGTCTTCGACGTCACCGACCGAATTATCGTCATCACCGGCGGGCTGGGCCAGATCGGCCGCCAGTTCGCCCTGGAATTCATCGACCGCGGCGCCCGGGTCGCCATCTTCAACAGGAGCATCCCCGACGCGGCCGCGCTGCGGGAGCGCTTCCCGGTCGATTCCGGCCGGGTCATGTTCTGTGCAGTCGACATCACGCAGAAAGCCTCCATTCAGGCTGGCCTCGCACAGGTAGCCGAGAAATGGGGCGTGCCGCACGTGCTGATCAATAACGCCGGCATCGACACTCAGCCGAGCGCGCCACCGGAAGTCTCCGGTCCGTTCGAGGATTTCCCCGAAGACGTGTGGCGCGAAGTGCTGGAGGTCAATATGACCGGCACTTTTTTCTGCTGTCAGGTCATCGGCGGTGCGATGGCCAAGGCCGGACGCGGGTCGATCATCAACATCGGATCGATCTACGGCATGCTCTCCCCGGTGCAGGACATCTACGCCTACAAGGAAAAAAAGACCGGCCGCGCCTTCATCAAGCCGGTGGCCTACAGCGCCTCGAAATCAGGGCTTTACAACTTCACGCGCTACCTCGCCACCTACTGGGGCCGCAAGGGTGTGCGCGTCAATATCCTGACACCCTCCGGCGTGCGGCGCGACACGCAGGACGCCGAATTCCAGGCCAACTACTGCGCACGCATGCCGATCGGGCGCATGGCAGAAGAGAATGAATTCAACGGCGCGGCGGTGTTCCTGGCTTCGGACGCATCGCGCTACATGACCGGGTCGAACCTCGTGATCGACGGCGGTTGGACCAGTTGGTAGAAAGGAAAGGACATGAAGGATCTGCGCGGCATCTATCCGGCCCTCCCGACACCGATGACGGCGGACGGGGCGGTGAATTACGCAGTATTGAAAGAACTCGTCGATTACGAAATTGCCCAGGGCGTCGACGGCCTGTACATCGGCGGATCGACAGCGGAATCTTTCCTCCTGACCGAGGAAGAACGCATGAAGATTGCCGAAACCGTTCTGCGGCGCGCCGAGGCAAAGGTCAAGGTCATCGTCCACACCGGCGCGGGGGGCACCGATGCCGCCATCCGCCTGTCACGGCATGCCGGCGCGCATGGAGCAGACGCCATTTCGTCGGTACCGCCGATCTACTTCAAATACACCACGGAGGAGATCGTCGACTATTACCGCGACCTGATCGAAGCCTCCGAAATGCCGCTGGTGGTCTACAACATCCCGGCGTTCACCGGCATCAACATGACCCAGGGCGGGGCGCGCGAACTGTTCAAGCATTCTCTCGTCGTAGCGCTCAAGCACACCAACACCAACATGTACGAACTGGAGCGCATCCTCGCGCACAACCCGAAGCTGGTGGCGCTGAACGGCTACGACGAGGCGTTCCTGTCCGGCCTGTCCATGGGCGCCACCGGGATGATCGGCAGCACGGTCAATTTCATGGCCCACAAGTTCATCGCCCTGCGCGACGCATTCCAGGCCGGCCGCAACGCCGAAGCGTTCCAGTTGCAGCGCGAGGCCAACGAGATCATCGAAACGCTGGTCGAGGTCGGCGTCTTCAACGCCGTAAAGTACGCCATGGCCCTGCGCGGAATTGACTGCGGCAACTGCCGCGGCCCGTTCAAGCCGCTGACCGACGCGGACAAGCGGAAAGTCAAGGCAGTTCTGGAGAAGAATCTGGGCGAGGCGCTGTAGCCGAGCTCCCGGTCGCAGCCGTCTGGTCGCAACGCACTGCATATGCCCCTCTCATGCCATCTTGCCGCCATGCCACCCATCATCTGCTCGACAACATCTCCAAGACCTACCAATGGGTTCAGAGACATTTCAGCCTATCCGATTCGCTTTTTGACTGGACACTATTGATCAGTATCTTCATCATGCATCTTCCGGTACCCCAGGTTGTCAAGGACGTGTCCAACGGGCGGCAACCCATGTAACGGCCATTGCCGCCAGCGGGATACCAAGCGCCGGCGTTACATTCCCAAGCTCTCCAGGCGCCAGCAGCAGCAAGCCCCCCAGGCCGAGCATCATCAACCCCGAAAGGAGCTTGAGCAAGCGGCCTTCGCGCTCGCTCAGCCGGCGCGCGCCCATGGTGCGCACGAAGGCCAGCACGATGACCAATAGCGGCAGCACATAGACCACGTTGTAAAGAGCCAGATAACCGTAATGTCGAACCACGCTGCTTTCCTGCAAGGTCAGCAGGCGGGTGAAAACCATGGGGAACCCCGCGGTACAGAGCAGTTCATAGAAGTTGGCGGAAACCGCGAGAACGACCGTGGCGGCGAGCATCGCCGGCAGGTTATCGGAGCCCAGCAGGCGCCGGGCGCGTTGAAAAATGTCGGCTTTTCCGTCCTCGGAAATGGAAAGCGTGATGCCCTGCCGGAAGCGCACGAAGTCCTTGACGTTGACCATCCCCATCAGCAACGCCAGCGCGCCTGCCGCCCCGGTCACCCAAGGCAGGCTGCCGAGCACCAGGAAAAGATTGAGCCAGGCGGCCATGAAGGCGAAATACATGAAACCGGAAAACGCGACGAACACACCGCCGATGAGCAGCATGCGACGCCGGTCCTGCTGATGCACCAGCAATGACAGAAGAAAAAGAAGGACGAAGAAGGCACACGGATTGAAGGCATCCATGCCGGCGATCACGATGGTCAGCAACGGCAGAGAGAGTGTCGCGGGATCGACATCACCGAGCAGCGGAATGGAGACGGACGCCATGGCCGCCTGCTGCCCGGACGAATCGGTCGTGGCCTGCCGGCAGGCTTGCAGCCGCGAAAGCAGCCCGGCTATTGCGGCCGCGCTGCTGTCCAGCCCCACTTCCATCTGTCCGCAATACATCAGGGTGGGCACTGCCTGCGCCTTCTGCCCGAGGTGTTCGGCCATTTCGACAAAGCGCCTGACATTGGCCGGGTCTTCGTTGAGTTCATGATCGTGGAGTTGAATCCAGGGATTACGGTCAACCAGATCATGAATACGAGGCCGGGCCTCTAGGCAGTGTGGACAACCTTTCGACCAGAAGAGATACAGATGCACTCGCGTGCCGGTTGCGCCAGGCTCGGTCCACACGGTTGGAGCCGCCTGCACGGCAAGCGACAGAAGGAGCAGGATCAGGAGAATGAACGTTCTGCGCATGGATGCTTCCTCGCGGGCAACATCAGGCCGAGGTCACCATGGACGCTTCTCCGGCGCATGGCATGCCGATATCGCGATCCAGCGATTCGGCCGGGATGGAAGCAATGCGCAGCGCCCTCCCCCCGAGCAGCGCGCGAGCAACCTTCTTCCGCGCCTGCGCGAGGATTCGTCCGAAAGTCTGCCGCGAGATGCCCATGCCGATCGCGGCATCGCCGTGGTACAGCCCTTCCAGGTCGGCCAGGCGCATGGCTTCCATCTCGTCGAGTCCCAGCTCGATTTCCTCCAGATCCTGCAGCGCTATGCAATGTGGCTTGAACAATCTGACCACTGGCTGGCAACAGATCTTCCGGCATTTGACGGGACGTCCCATCAGGACACCCTGGCCGGGACACTCAGCAGACAACAGAATGCATCCACAGTCATGCTGCCCAGGTCGCGACCATCGACCGCACGTACTGAAATCTTGCCCTCGGCCTTTTCCCGGTCTCCCGCCACAAGCAGGTAGGGGATGCGCTGCAGGGTATGTTCGCGCACCTTGTAGCCCACTTTTTCGTT
>CAZCJW010000204.1:0-5419 GCA_964499185.1 uncultured Propionivibrio sp.
AGGGCAGCCGAGGCTGCCCTTTTTGTCATCTGTTGGCCATTCGATATCAGGGAAATGCCTTGCCTTGAGTCATTCTGATTCCCAATCGGCCGGGAATTTCTGAAAACTCGATCGAATGTCTCGGGAGGTTACCCATATCCAGCGATGAATGAACGTCGCGTAGGGCGACGAGGAGGAAACCGCTATTTTTCCATCCACTCAGCAGGCGTTTGAAGGTGTCGACGAATTTCATCCCTTCAAGTTCTGCTCGCAAGGTGAAGACATGATCGCCGGGAATGGCAGCTGATAGCTGAAGGATTCGGTCTACGGCCTGGTTGGGCGAAAAACCCGGCTCCAGGACAAGCAGTTCATCGAGAGTCGGCAGGGTTGTCGGAATCTGCGGACAGTTGACCAATTCTCCATTGATGACCGGGAGGAACGGGTGGTTGCCTCGACAGTCGCTGGCGTAGGAAAACCCTTTGCGCTGTGTGAGCCTGAGGGCGTGTCGGCTCATCCGCCAACCGGCGGCGGCATGCCCTTTGGGCGCAGAACCAAAGATTTCGCCGAACCGTTTGCAGGCTTTGTCCATGGCGATTTCCGCAAAGTCGTTTGTTGCGGTGAGTATGTGTTCCTCCCATCTGGTCCGATCCCATGCGTGTACGCCCGCCTCGAAACCCGCTTCAAGCGTTTGCTTCATGATGTCGGCGCAGCGGCTTCCGATGTCCGGTCCGGGAAGCACGCGTCCGTAGAGGCGGGAACTCAAGCCGTAGTATCGTTTGAGGGACTCCTGGTGAGATTCGCACCCGCTATGATCCCGGCCGAGCGAGAAAAAAAAGGTGGCTTGTGCGTCATGCTGCCGGAGAATCCCGGTGAGAGCAGGAACACCAATTTGTGTTCCGTGACAGGTGTCGACGTCAATCTTGAGCGCTATTCGTTTCATTGGGGATGTGGATGTGTCCCATAGGGGCACAGTGAGGCATTTCTACCGGCAAAAGAGTCAGGAAAAAAGCAGAGCCGCAGCGACCTTACGCTTTTCTCCGGCGAGGACATTGTATGTCCGGCAGACGGCCTGGATGTCCATGACTTCAAGTCCTTTTCGTGCCTGCATGAGCGGCTGCAGCAGTTCGGGGCGAGGAAATCGAAGCTGGTTGCCGGTTCCGAGAAGGATAATCTCGGCGTCGAGAGAGGCAAGCGCCTCGAAATCCTCATGTCTGAGGGTGTCGACGCTGGCTGCCGTCCAGCCTTCCATCAGACGGTATGGTAGAACGATAACGCTGCGGGTGTGCCGGACGGTATTGACGCTGACATAGCCGTCGCCGTAGTCGGTAAAGGCGTTCCATCCTTCTGTCTGGGTGAGTTGCAGCTTCATAAAATTGCGGTGGGCGGTGCGATAAAGTAGGATTATATCTTTTGCAGACCCGGATACGCTGGCGAATAGCCGTTTGCCGGCGGCAGGGAATCCGGTTCCTTGCGAAAGAATTGGTCTGCACGCCGACGACAAAGGAATTGCCGTGAAACCCGTGTACAAATCGAACAAGCTTGCCAACGTTTGCTACGACATTCGCGGTCCCGTGTTGCAGCAGGCCAAGCGCATGGAGGACGAGGGGCAGAAGATCATCAAACTGAACATCGGAAATCTGGCGGCGTTCGGTTTCGACTCGCCGGAAGAGATTCAGCTCGACATGATCCGGAATCTTCCCAATGCGGCAGGTTACTCAGATTCCAAGGGAATCTTCGCGGCCCGCAAGGCGGTCATGCACTACACGCAGTTGAAGCAGATCAAGGGCGTGACGCTCGAGGATATCTACATCGGCAATGGCGTCTCGGAACTGATCGTCATGGCCATGAACGCATTGCTCAACACTGGGGACGAAGTGCTTGTACCGGCACCGGACTATCCGCTGTGGACGGCGGCGGTCAGCCTGTCAGGTGGAACTCCGCGTCACTATTTGTGCGACGAGCAGAACGGCTGGCTGCCGGATATCGCGGATATTCGTAGCAAGATTTCGCCGCGCACCCGGGCGATTGTGGTCATCAATCCCAATAACCCGACCGGAGCGTTGTATCCCGAAAGTGTATTGCGCGAGATCGTTGCGGTGGCACGGGAACACGGCCTGATCATTTATGCCGATGAGGTGTACGACAAGGTGCTTTATGACGGAGCCACGCATACGGCGATCGGCTCGCTTTCAGAAGACGTGCTGACGATCAGTTTCAACGGCTTGTCCAAGAATTATCGCTCCTGCGGCTATCGGGCCGGCTGGATGGTGGTGTCCGGCGACCAGCGCGACGCCCGTGATTACATCGAAGGGCTGGAAATGCTTGCCTCGATGCGTTTGTGTGCCAACGTACCCGGGCAGTATGGCATCCAGACGGCGCTCGGCGGCTATCAGAGCATCAATGACTTGGTGGCGCCGGGTGGGCGCCTGTGCCGTCAGCGTGATCTCGCACACGAACTCATCACTGCGATTCCCGGTGTGACGTGCGTCAAACCGAAAGCTACGCTGTACATGTTCCCGCGACTTGATCCGGCCATGTATCCGATCAAGGACGATCAGGCGTTCATCGCCGAGTTCCTGAAGGAAGAGCGGGTTCTTCTCGTGCAGGGAACAGGTTTTAACTGGCCGCGCCCTGACCATTTCCGGCTGGTGTTTCTGCCACACGAAGATGTGCTCAGGGAGGCGGTCATTCGTATCGCGCGCTTCTTGGAACATTATCGCAAGCGCCACGGAACCTGAGATGCGGGTTGTTGCCGTAACCGATAACCAGGGTGAAGTAGTTGAGCCGGCTTGGTTGGAGAAAGCGGAAGCCGTTCATCGGCAGTTGCGTCCACAACTGCCTGCGGATTATTCGTTGCGGCTGCGCGAGGTGTTTGCCAACGGTGCGCGAATGGCCGTTGTGGTCGAAGGTGATGAAGTCGTTTCCGTGGCTGTGTGGCGAATCATTGAGAATACCAATGAGGGGCGCCGGCTCTATGTGGACGATCTGGTGAGCGACGAAGCACGGCGTTCGAGAGGTTCGGGGAAATTGTTACTCGACTGGCTGGAAGGCAAGGCCAGAACTCTTGCCTGCGGTGCGTTGGCTCTTGATTCCGGGGTGCAGCGACATGGCGCGCATCGTTTCTATTTTCGCGAGGGGCTCCATGTCTCTGCGTATAGCTTTAAGAAGGTCTTGAAATGAAACCGATTAACGTTGGATTGTTGGGCATCGGCACTGTCGGTGGTGGAACTTTTGTCGTACTTGAACGTAACGCCGAGGAAATTGCCCGGCGGGCCGGGCGCCCCATCCAGATTACGGTGGTTGCCGACAAGAATCTCGAACTGGCCAGGAAAGCGACCGGCGAGCGGTGCAGAATTACCGACGATGCCTTTGCCGTGGTGGGCGATCCGGAGATCGACATCATCGTTGAATTGATCGGTGGTTGTGGCGTCGCCAAGGAACTCGTTCTCAAGGCCATCGCCAATGGCAAGCATGTGGTCACCGCCAACAAGGCGTTGCTGGCGAATCATGGCAACGAGATTTTTACTGCTGCGCAGCAGATGGGCGTGACCGTGGCTTTCGAGGCAGCGGTTGCTGGCGGCATTCCGATCATCAAGGCGCTGCGCGAAGGATTGACCGCCAACCGCATCGAGTGGATTGCCGGCATCATCAACGGGACGACCAACTTCATCCTTTCAGAAATGCGCAGCAAGGGGTTGTCCTTTGAAGAAGTGCTCAAGGAAGCGCAGCGTCTGGGGTATGCCGAGGCTGACCCAACCTTCGACGTCGAGGGAGTCGATGCGGCGCACAAGCTGACCATCATGAGTGCCATCGCCTTCGGTAACTCGATGAAGTTCGACCAGGCCTACATCGAGGGAATTACCAAGCTGGATTCGACCGATATCAAGCACGCCGAGCAACTCGGTTACCGCATCAAACTCCTCGGCATCACAAAGCGTACGCCGGAAGGTGTCGAACTGCGCGTCCATCCGACGCTGATCCCGGCCAAGCGCCTGATCGCCAACGTCGAAGGAGCGATGAATGCCGTGCTGGTCAAGGGCGACGCGGTCGGGGCGACGCTCTATTACGGTAAGGGGGCCGGTGCGGAACCGACGGCTTCTGCGGTCATTGCCGATCTGGTCGATGTGGCGCGCATGCATACGGCCGATCCGGAGCATCGTGTTCCGCATCTGGCTTTTCAGCCCGATGCCATCGTCGAGTTGCCCATCCTGCCGATTTCCGAGGTCATCACCAGCTATTATTTGCGCATGCGGGTCGAGGACAAGCCGGGTGTACTCGCCGACATCACGCGGATTCTCGCCGACCATCAGATTTCGATCGATGCCATGATCCAGCGCGAGCCCGATGAAGGCGAGGAGCAAACGGACATCATCATGCTTACGCACCAGACGCGCGAGAAAAACATCGACGACGCCATCGCTCGGATCGAGAAGCTGACGGTCATCAAGGACGCGATTACCCGCCTTCGTCTTGAGGCGTTGCTATAGTTGCTATTGTCACGTGCCCGCATTTCGTTACCGTGGTGAGTGGTAACGGAGCGCGGGTGTCGATTTGCGGTGAAGTACCGAGTATATTCCCGAGGCAGCGTAGGACCAGCACATGAGCTACCAAGTTCTGGCGCGCAAATGGCGGCCGCGATCGTTTGAAAGCCTGGTGGGGCAGGAGCACGTGGTGCGGGCGCTGACGCATGCCCTAACCGAGCAGCGATTGCATCACGCCTATCTTTTTACCGGAACGCGCGGTGTCGGCAAGACGACGCTGGCCAGGATTCTGGCCAAATCATTCAACTGCGAATCCGGCATTACGGCGACCCCATGCGGCGTCTGCTCGGCCTGTGTCGAAATCGATTCGGGGCGGTTCGTTGACTTGCTGGAAGTTGATGCGGCGACCAATACCAAGGTCGACGAGATGCGCCAGTTGCTGGAGAACGCCGTCTATGCCCCGACGCGCGGGCGATTCAAGGTGTACGTCATTGATGAAGTGCACATGCTCTCGAACTCGGCTTTCAACGCCATGTTGAAGACGCTCGAAGAGCCTCCCGAACACGTCAAGTTCATCCTGGCGACCACGGATCCGCAAAAAATACCGGTTACCGTGTTGTCGCGCTGCCTGCAGTTCAACCTCAAGCAGATGACACCGCCGCTGATTGCCGGGCATCTGAAACACATACTCGAAGTCGAAGCCATCAGCGCGGAGCCCGGTGCGCTCAACCTGTTGTCGCGCTCGGCGGCGGGTAGCATGCGTGATGCGCTCTCGCTGCTCGACCAGGCGATTGCCCATGGGGCGGGCAAGGTCGAAGAGGCTCAGGTGCGCGACATGCTCGGCACAGTCGATCTCGATTACCTGTTTTCGATTCTCGACGCCCTGCTGGCCGGTGATGTGGCCGGAATGCTGCGTGTTGCCGAGGATATGGCCGGACGCAGCCTGTCGTTTTCGGCGG
>CAZCJW010000205.1:0-1621 GCA_964499185.1 uncultured Propionivibrio sp.
ACGTGCTGCGCGTGCTGGGGACCACGCCGTACGCCCAGTTCATCAAGGGCGAGATCCCGATCTGGATCTCCTACGAGAACGACGGCCTCAAGGCCAAGCATGTCGACGGCTTGGGCGATGCGGTCGCCGTGGTCATCCCGAAAGAAGCTTCGGCGGCGGCGCCCTACGGCATCAGTCTCGTCGAGAAGGGGCCGAACCCCAATGCGGGCAAGCTGTGGCTCAATTTCATCATGACCGATTTCGGTCAGGGCATTTTCGCGCAGGGCTTCGTGCGTCCGTCGGTGCCCGGCGTCAAGCTGCCTGACTCGGTGGCCGACAAGTTGCCGGCCGCGCCGCAGGTCCGTCCGCTCGACGTGCGTGCCGCCGCCGCGAAAAAAGCCGAGATCGACAAGGGCTGGGCGGCGGCCACGGAAGTGAAGTAGGTCTTCTCGCCATGCGTTTGCGCTCGCGCCTCCTGCTCGCCACTCCGGCTGCCGTTCTGCTGGCGGTGTTCTTCGTGCTGCCGGTCGCCGGGGTGGCCGTCGATGCGTTGAGCGAAGGCATGCTGGCGTTCGCCCGCGTGTTCGCGCTACCCGCCTTCTGGTCGTCACTCGCGGGCAGCCTGTCGTTGACGCTGGTGGCAGCCAGCGTGTCCACGGGGTTGGGGTTTCTGGTTGCCTTGCACCTGTCACGCTTGCCCGAGCGGCGGCGCACGATGTATTCGCTGATCATCGCCTTGCCGTTGACCTTTTCCGGGCTGATCGTGGCCTACGGCTTCATCCTGGGTTACGGGCGGGCTGGTTTCGTTACCCAACTGCTGGCCTTTGCCGGGTTCGATCCGGGCGTGATCGGCAAGGCGCTGTTCACCGCCTGGGGTCTGGCCTTCGCCTCGTCGTACTACCTGATTCCGCGCGTGGTGATGGGCATCCTGCCCGTGCTGGTTAATTTCGACCGCGCGCAATTGCAGGTGGCCGAGTCGCTCGGCGCCACACCGGGGCAGGCGCTACGGCAAGTGCTCTTGCCGCAGATCGCGGCACCGCTGGGCGCCGCCTTCTGCCTGGTCGCGGCGGTGGTCTTCGGTGCCTATGGTACGGCGCTGGCGCTGGTGGGAACGCAGCTCAACATTTTGCCTCTGCAACTCTACAGCCTCATTTCCGAATCCGGCACGGATTTTCCTGCCGCCGCCGCGCTGGCCTTGATGATTACGGCGACGTGCGCCTCGATCATGACCGTTGGAGAATGGTTTGGAACCCGCCATGAACGCCACTTATAGATTGAATCGCCAACAGGGCCTGCTGTTCGATGAGCAGGGACGTTGCTTTGATGCGCGCCAGCGCACCTGGACCGTTGCCTCCTCGCCAGTCATCGGCGAGGTCGCGGACGGACCGGGTGCAACCGCGTGGCTGCAGCGGGAGAGCGGGTTTCCGGTGCGCGTCCCGGTCGGCGTGATCGGGCCGCGCGAGGCGCCGGACTCGCAATTGCTCGCGGCCGAGGAAGTTGGTCGCGGCCTGGCGGCGATGGGACTGGCCGTGATGTGCGGCGGTCGGCAGGGCGTGATGGAAGCGGTGTGTCGCGGCGCCTCAAGCGCGGGTGGCGTCACCATCGGCATGCTGCCCGACGCCGACCCGTCGTTCGCCAATCC
>CAZCJW010000205.1:1721-5382 GCA_964499185.1 uncultured Propionivibrio sp.
GGCTGCACCTGGTCGATCACCAGTCTGACTTCCCGACTGCCCACCTTTGCTCCATCGACGATGCCGAACAGATCGCCGCTCGACGGCTGTGCCATGCCGGCCTTGGCGATGCGCGCTTCGACGATCACCGTCGAAACCTCCGACAGTTTCTGGCCACCGGGCATTCCGGTCGATTCGTCGAGACGGAAACGGAACGGCAGGTCGGCGACACGGACGCGCAAGACCGCAAGCGGCATGCGCGATGATCCGTCGGCCGGACGGGCGAAGATGAACACGGTGTCGTCGGGCTTGGCCTGCGCGGCGAGCTTGCCACCGAGGATGACTTCCCCGGAGATGGTTTTTTCGCTGGCCGGCGCTGCGGCCGGCTTTCCGGAAGGTTTTCCGCCCGCATTGCCGAGAGACTCGTGGGCTTTGGTGACTGCGGCCTCGAGAAAGCGTGCGTCTTCCGAATCGGGCTCGACCTGAAGCAGCAGTCGCCCCCAGTAATCGGCCACTCCCGCGAAATCTTGCCGTTCGCTCGCTGCGGCACCGGCAGTGAACAGGGTTTGCGGGTCATTGGGGTCGATCTTCAGCGCACGGGCGAGCAACTCGTCCGGCTTGCCGTCAAACCGGCCGCCGTTGGCCTGGGCCAGCGCGTCGGCGTAGTCGGCGAGCAGGGCGGCTTCGCTATCGAGGGCGGGGCCGACGCGGGCGAACGCCTCGGCCGATTCGGCGAAGCGCCCGAGTGCCTTGTAGGAGCGAGCGAGCACGATCCAGCCCTTGGTATCGTCGGGATTGGCCTTGAGCCGGTCGACCAGGCGCTGCAGCAAACCGTCGATTTCCTGCGGACTCATGCGCGCCTGCGTGTGCATCGGATCGAGCGCCTGTGGGTTGCCGAGCAGGGCGTAGCCACCGGCTGCGGCGAGCGGCAGCGCAACGAGCAAGGCGATCGCCGTGTGCTTTGCGCTGGAACGCGGCATGGCCGGGGTGGAGTTTTCCAAAGGCTGGACTTCTTCCAGCAGGCGGCGTTGCAGTTCGCGTCGGGCCTGTTCGAAATCGCTCTTGCTCAGCGAGCCTTCGTCACGGTTGCTCTCGAGCTCGCGCAACTCGTCGCGCAGGATGTCCAGGTTGGCCTGGCGGCGGTCGGCGGCATCCGCCGACGTGCGCTGGCGCAGCAACGGGCGCAACAGGATGGCCAGGACGACCAGGAGCAGCGCGGCGGCGCCAAGGAAAAAGCCGGTGGGTCCGCTCATGATTTCGGCTCGTCGGAGTGGAGCAACTGATCGGCCTGCCGCTGTTCGGCGTCGCTCAGCGGCGTATCGGCGATGGCGCGCGAGCGGCGACGCAGGAACAGGAAGAGCCCGCCGAGGCCGCCCGCGAGCAGCAGTGCCGGGCCGAACCACAGCAACAGCGTGGTGCCCTTCAACGGCGGACGGTAGCGCACGAAGTCGCCGTAGCGGCTGACCATGAAGTCCATGATCTCGCCGTCGCTCTTGCCAGCCTGGATCATGCCGCGGATCTCGCGGCGCAGATCCTGCGCCAGCTCGGCGTTCGAGCCGGCCAACGATTCGTTCTGGCAGACCAGGCAGCGCAGTTCGGAGGAAATGGCGACGAGGCGCTTCTCGGCGGCTTCGTCCTGCGCCAGCGGCGCGGCTTCCTTGGCCATGATCGGCGCGGCGAAAAGAAAAGCCAGAATCCACCACAGAGACACGGAGGCGCAGAGATGACGCAGAGAAAACCGGGTTTGACGTATTTCTCTGTGTTTCCTCTGTGTCTCTGCGCCTCCGTGGTGGGTTCTTTCAAGATCGTTCATCTGTTCAACTCCGCAACGAGCGGCAGGATCTTGCCGGAGAACACATCGGGCGTGATCGGGCCGATGTGCTTGAGGCGGATCACCCCCGCCTTGTCGATGACGTAGGTTTCCGGCACGCCGTAAACGCCATAGTCGATGCCGACACGGCCGTCCAGGTCGAGCACCGACAGCGCGTAAGGATCGCCATGCCGCTTGAGCCACGCACTGGCGCGCTCGACCGCCATGCTCTTTTCGCTCTCGGCAGAAATCTTGTCCATGTCGATATTACCGTCGCCACGCACCTCCTTGTAGTTCAGCCCGACCAGCGTGATGGACTTGTTCTTGGCGATTTCGACGAGGATCGGATGCTCCTGGCGGCACGACACGCACCACGACGCCCAGACGTTGAGCAACCACACCTTGCCTTGCATGTCCTTGGGCGAGAAGGTTTGCTCGAGGGCCCCGAGTTTCGGCAGCGCGAATGCCGGTGCCGGCTTGCCGACGAGCGGCGAGGGAACCTCGCGCGGATTGAGGTTGAGTCCGACGGCGAGCAGTACAACGAGGATGATGAAGCCGATCAGCGGCCAGAGAAAACGGTTCATGCACGGGCCTCCTGATCGGCCAGGGCTCCGGATTCGCGCCGGACCGCCCTGTAGCGCCTATCGCACATGGCCAGCAGGCCGCCGAGCGACATCAGCAGGCAGCCGCCCCAGATCCAGTCGACGAAGGGTTTGACATAGACACGGACGACCCAGGCGCCTTGGGGGCGGGCCTTGTCGGTCGGCTCGCCGAGCGAGACATACACGTCGCGGAAAAGGCCGATGTCGATGGCAGCCTCGGTCATCGGCATCGACGAGGTCGGGTAGGCGCGTTTTTCCGGCTGTAGCTTGCGTTCGACGCGCCCGTCGCGGATCAGGTCGAGGTCGCCTACCAGCGCCGTGTAGTTCGGGCCCCGTTCCTGGCGGATGCCGTTGAACTTGAAGGTGTAGCCGGCCAGCGTCACCGTGTCGCCGATTTCCATCTTCACGTCCTTTTCCTGCTCATAGCCATTGACGATGGCGACGCCTACGACGAACACGGCCACGCCGATGTGCGCCAGATGCATGCCGAGGAAACTCGCCGGCTGGCGGCTGAGGGCAGCGAAAAACGACAGGCCGCTGCGTGTCGACTGCACGCGCTGGACGATGTTCAGAACGCTGGTCAGGGTGATCCACGCGGCGAGCAGCAGGCTCAGGGCGACCAGCGGGTTCCACTCGCCGAGCAGGAACGGCGCGCCGACGCCGACCACGGCGGCGCTGAGGAAAGCCCAGCGCAGCACACGCACGATTTCCGGCAGGCTGGCCTGTTTCCAGCGGGCGAACGGCGCAACGCCCACGAGGAACAGCGCGGGAATCATCAGCGGAGCGAAGACGGCATCGAAATAGGGCGGGCCGACCGACAGCTTGCCCATGCCGAGCGCGTCGATCAGCAGCGGATAGAGGGTGCCGAGCAGCACCGACGAGCAGGCCACGACCAGCAGCACGTTGTTGGTGAGCAGCAGCGATTCGCGCGAGACGAGGCCGAAGCGTCCGCCCAGTCCGACCTTCGGCGCGCGCCAGGCGAACAGCGCCAGCGAACTGCCGATGACGATGACCAGGAACGCCAGGATGAAAATGCCGCGGCGCGGGTCGGTGGCGAAGGCATGCACCGAGGTGAGTACCCCGGAACGCACGAGGAAGGTGCCGAGCAGCGACAGCGAAAACGCCGAGATCGCCAGCAGCACGGTCCAGTTCTTGAAGCTGCCGCGCTTTTCCGTCACTGCCAGCGAGTGCACCAGTGCAGTGCCGACCAGCCACGGCATGAACGAGGCGTTCTCCACCGGATCCCAGAACCACCAGCCGCCCCAGCCCA
>CAZCJW010000206.1:0-5381 GCA_964499185.1 uncultured Propionivibrio sp.
CCAGCTTGGCGCCGCAGGTCGTCGTCGGATCCTGGATGTTGGCGGCCGGGCTGCCCACCACATAGGCAAAACCGTCGATCTTGTTGTCGCACAGCGCGGCTCCGTGCTCATCCGGCTTCAGTTCGGAGGTCAGCGAGAAATCGCCGGTCTTCATGCCGAGCGTATCCAGCAGTTTCATCACCGTATCGCGGGTGCCCGATCCCGGGTTGCCCACGTTGAAGCGCTTGCCCTTGAAGTCCTCGAACTTCTTGATATTGGCTTCCTTGCGCGAAAGGACCGTCAGCGCTTCGGGATACACCGAGAACACCGCACGCAGGTCGGCATGGGCGCCGCCGTCCTTGAACTGCGCCTGACCCTTCACGGCGTTGAACTGCACGTCGGACTGGGCCACGCCGAAATCAAGTTCGCCGGCCTTGATGGTGTTGACGTTGTAAACCGAACCGCCCGTGCTTTCCACCGAGCAGCGAATGCCGTGCTTGGCGCGCTCCTTGTTCATCAGGCGGCAGATGGCGCCGCCCGCCGCATAGTAAACGCCAGTCACGCCGCCGGTACCGATAGTCACGAATTTCTGCTGGGCAACCGCCGCAGGGGCAAGCAGGGTCGAACCAAGGGCCAGGGCAGCAGCAATTACGGTTAGTCTTTTCATTCTTTATGCCTCCAGTGATGTACAAAGACCCCGCGAGGGGATCGGGTGGGATGAATGACCTGCTGATTCTTTGTTACACGACAAACGACCTTTTAATCACGAAACCGTTGTCAGGAAATGCAAACAGAAGATTAGCGCAAAAGCCCGGCATTTCCCATCTCCTGACGATTAACCCGCATTTTCCGGAGTATTCGGAAAGTCATACACGGCGCGTACTGTAGCAGATAGCATGCCAGGAGCGAAAGAAGCTGGTAAGGCCAGCATCACTCTGTTTATTTGCAAAATCCCCCATGATTTCGCCCCAGAATCGATCATCGCGCCCGTTTTTGGTGCGCGTCACACCATGCATCGTATATTTCTGGACACCGGTTGAACCGCTCAGGCATGCTAACGCCCTGCCTCGCAGGAGATCCGGCGCAGTAAGCAACAGTGCAAGCACATCAACAACCGTAGAGAGACAAATAATCGTGAGCGTGACCTCCTTGCATGACACCATCCGCAACATTGAATCGACTTCACGCAAGGACCCCGGAGGAAGAGGGCTTGCCGCCCATGCCGAACATGGCCGGCTGCTGCCTGCTGCCCGCGAACTGCTCGGCGGCGAGCGCTTCATCATCGTCACCGGGTTTTGCATCCGATCCGCCATGATCGGGGAAACAGACGGCCCGCCGGGTGCACTGGCGGTCGCCGACGCCCTCGTTCGCCTCGGAAAAAGCGTAGTGTTGCTGACCGACGATTTCAGCGCCGGCCTGCTCGAAGCCGGGGCCTCGGCGTCCGGATCGCACCCTCGTATCGTGACGATGAACCTGCCGCAAGAACGTGCCGATGCCGCCATCGACGAGCTGGTCGCCAGTTATTCGCCGACCCATGTGCTGGCCATCGAGCGCCCGGGCAACGCCTGCGATGGACACCGGTACTCGATGCGCGGCGAGATGCTCGACGACCTGGTGGCCTCCGCCGACCGCCTGCTGGCCCCACCCGGAACCCGCCATTACACGACGCTGGCCATCGGCGATGGCGGCAACGAATTGGGACTCGGCGGCCTGCGCGAGCAACTTTGCGGACGGATCAATCACGGCGATCTCATTTTCAGCGTCACGGCGGCAGATCACGTCATCGCGGCTGGCATCTCCAACTGGGGTGCCTATGCCCTGACCGCCGCGCTCTCGCTGCTCTCCGGCCAGCTGCTGATTCGTGCGCCGGGGCATGAACGCGCCGTACTCGACGCCATCGTCCGCGCCGGGGCTGTCGACGGCTGCACGAGGCGCCGTGAGCCGTCCGTCGATGGGCTGCCTTGGGACGACTATGCGCGCACGCTCGATGAGATTTATCGGGAGACCCGTTCCTGCCTATCCGAACACGCTGCTCCGGCTGTCGATTTCGCCAACCGTAGTGCCTGAACCGGCCAGCAGCACCACGCGATCACCCTCGATGCGCAGGGCCGAAATACTCGCCCCCTCGACCGGTATATAGCGCTGCAAGACCAGCGAGCGGGCGTCATAAACGGAGATGCCGTTGTAGCCCAGAACCCAGAGTTTCCCGTGCGGTACGTCGAGTTGCATGTCCCGTACCCGCGAATGGCGGCTCTGCCTCGTCTGGGCGCACGCTACCGGCGCACCCGAGCCCAGGTGAAACGACTGCACCCGGCCAGCCCGCTCGTCGGCAACGAAAAGCAGGCGCTGCCCGGGCCATTCCACGACATGCTGGCGCGGCAACACATCCTCGACGGGAAGACAGGCCGCTAGCGGCACCGCCAGGATGGCCATCAGCAAAGCAAAAAACACGTTACGGGCGGTCATGATTTTTCCTTCGCCATCAATTGACATGACCAGCACAATACCGGACACTTTTTACACTTCCCATATACACATTTGCCGACACTGGCGAATACTGTACCGGCATATCGACCGGTACAGTCCCGGAGAAACGACCATGCAACTCAGCCTGAACAGCGAATCCGGCCTCCCACTCATCGACCAGATCGTGATCGGAACCCGTGCGCTGATCGACGACCGCGTGCTGCGCCCCGGCATGCGCCTGCCGCCCATCCGCAGTTTTGCCGAAACGCACGGGATCAGCCGATTCACTGTCGTCGAAGCCTATGACCGGCTCGTGGCCCTGGGCTACCTGCAATCGCGGCGGGGCGCAGGGTTCTTCGTCGCAGCGCGGCAGGAAGCGTCCCTACCGGCGAACCACTGTTGCGAAGCCGAGCGCGCGTTCGACAACGCCGGCGTGCTCTATCAAAGCCTCGACGACACGTCGGACCGGCTCAAGGTCGGCGCCGGCTGGCTGCCCTCGGAATGGCTCGACGAGGAAGGCGTGCGGCGCAACATCCGCACGCTCTCGCGCCGCGCCGACACACCCGTCGTCGGCTACGGGACGCCCCGCGGTTACCGCCCGCTGCGCGACCAGCTGCAAATCCGGCTCGGCGACTTCGGCATCGCCGCCGACCCGAGCCAGATTGTCCTTACCCAGGGGGCCACACACGGGCTCGACATCATTTCGCGCTACCTGGTCAAGCCGGGCGAATGCGTGTTTGTCGACGATCCCGGCTACTGGAACCTGTTCTCGGTCCTGCGCCTGCAGGGAATCAACCTGATCGGCGTGCCGCGCACCCCCGACGGCCCCGACACGGAGGCGCTCGAGACATTGCTTGCCCACCACCGCCCCAAGGCATTCTTCACGCATTCCGTTCTGCACAATCCGACCGCCAGCAACCTCACCCCGGCGACCGCTTTCCGTATCCTGCAACTCGCCGAGAAGTACGATTTCCTGATCGTCGAGGACGACACCTACGCCGACTTCCACCCCGGCAACGCCACGCGGCTTGCGCAACTCGACCAGCTGCACCGGGTGATTTACGTCGGCAGTTTTTCCAAAACGCTGTCCGCATGTCTGCGCGTCGGCTTCATCGCCTGCGAGATGGAACTCGCCGCCAAGCTGACCGACGTCAAGATCATCACCTGCGTTGCCACCTCCGATTTTGCCGAGCGGATGGTGTACTTGATGCTCACCGAGGGCCATTACCGCAAGTTCATCGAACGCGTGCACGGCCGCCTCGCCAGCGCGACGGAACGGACCTTGCGCCTCCTCGAACGATGCAACCTCGCCCCCTATGCCGAGCCGGCCGGCGGCATGTTCGTCTGGGCCGAAGCCCCCGGTGTCGGTGACTCCGCGCAGCTCGCCACGCAAGCAGCACGCGCCGGCATCATGCTGGCGCCGGGCAACATCTTCCGACCGCAGATGCAGCCGTCACCGTGGCTGCGCTTCAATGTGGCCTATTCGCTCGATCCGCGGATTGAACGCTTTCTCGGAGAAACACTCCGATAGCCCATCACGCGTCAAACCGCTGTACTCGCCTGTGCTATCTTGAAACGTCGCCTTCTGGCCCCTTTATATCGAGGAAATCCCATGCCCCACCTGTTCGAACCGTTCAAGCTGCGCGACCTCGTTCTGCGTAACCGCATCGGCATCCCGGCCATGTGCCAGTATTCGGCGCAGGACGGAATGGCCAATGACTGGCATTTCGTGCACTACGGCACCCGCGCCGTCGGCGGCGCCGGGCTGATCACCAGCGAAGCCACCGCCGTCGCTCCGGAAGGACGCATCAGCCCGGCCGACGTCGGTCTGTGGGAAGACCGGCAGATCGAACCACTGGCACACATCGTCCGCTTCGCGCAGGGGCAGGGATGCCCGATGGCCGTGCAACTGGCCCACGCCGGCAGAAAGGCCAGCGTCCGGCGCGGCTGGGAGGCGCAGGCGCCGATCCCCGGTCCTGACGGCGGATGGGACGTCGTCGGCCCGTCGCCCGTGGCATTCTCCGAAAAACACGCGGAGCCGCATGAACTCGACCAGGCCGGCATCCGCAAGATCGTCGGCCAGTTCGTCGACGCGGCACAGCGGGCGCAGACTGCTGGCTTCTCCGCCGTCGAAATTCACGGCGCGCACGGCTACCTGCTGCACCAGTTTCTCTCGCCCCTGTCCAACCGGCGCACCGACGCGTATGGCGGCAGCTTCGCCAACCGCACGCGCCTGGTCAATGAAGTCGTCGATGCCGTACGCGGGGTATGGCCCGACAACCTGCCGCTACTGGTTCGCCTGTCCGCCACCGACTGGGTCGATGGCGGATGGACGCCGGAAGAGACGGTCGAACTGTGCCGAAACCTGAAAACACGCGGCGTCGACCTGATCAACGTATCGACCGGAGGCACCACCCCCGACGCAATCATCCCGGTCGGCCCCGGATTCCAGACCGAGTTCGCCGAAAAGGTGCGGCACGAAGCGGGCATTCCCACGGCGGCCGTCGGCCTCATCACCTCGCCGGCGCAGGCCGATCATATCGTCCGTTCCGGGCAGGCCGACATCGTCCTGCTCGGCCGCGAAATCCTGCGCAATCCGTACTGGCCGCTGACTGCCGCGCATGAACTCGGTCACATCGCCGCCTGGCCGCCGCAATACCTGCGTTCGGCACCGGCGGGGTCGATCAGTCGATGAGGCTTCGCTAAACTGCGCCTCGCGTTTCCACGTACAACGCGTACAGCGAGTGGCTGGCGGCCATGAACAGCCGATTACGTTTGGCGCCGCCGAAGCACAGGTTGGCGCAGCGTTCCGGTAGATGGATGTGCGCCAAAGGTCGGCCTGACGGGTCGTAAACCATCACCCCGTCCAGAGCCGCGGGGTCGGGATCGAGTGCGCCGTTGCTGCCAAAGCCGCACCACAGGTTGCCGTCGACATC
>CAZCJW010000207.1:0-5353 GCA_964499185.1 uncultured Propionivibrio sp.
ATTTCCATGATCAGATCGTCTCCTTCTGCGCTTCGAGTTCGGCCTTGGCCAGCGCAAACTTTGTTTCGTCGAAGATACCGTTGTGATAGGTCGGGGTATTCTCGGCAAAGGACACACCCTTGCCCTTGATGGTGTCCAGGATGATGATCGTCGGCTTGCCCTTGATCGTTTTGGCCTGGTCGATCGCGGCGATGATCTGGGCGACGTCGTGACCGTCGGCCTTGAGGACCTCCCAGCCGAATGCCGCCCACTTCCTGTCAAGATCCGGAATATTGAAGATATCCTCGGTACGACCCGTCGCCTGGATCTTGTTCCAGTCGAGGAACGCCGTAAGGTTGTCCAGTTTGAAGTTGCTGGCGGCCATCGCGGCTTCCCAGAGTTGCCCTTCAGACTGTTCGCCGTCTCCCATGACGACGTAAACCCGGCTGGGGATCTTGTCCAGCCGCAGTGCGAGCGACATGCCGACGCCGAGTGAAAGCCCCTGCCCCAGAGAGCCCGTGACGGCCTCAATGCCGGGCACGGTCAGGTCGGGATGCCCCTGGAGCAGGCCGTTCAGGCTTTTTACCCGCTGCAATTCTTCGCGCGGGAAGTACCCCAGTTCGCATAGCGCAGCGTACTGAATCAGCGCCGCATGACCTTTGGACAGCAGCAGGCGATCACGCTCCGGGTTTTTCGGGTTGCTTCTATCCACGTTCATCGAGTGGAAATAGAGCACAGCCATCGTCTCGGCCAGAGAGCTTGACCCGCCCCAGTGGCCTGCCTTTCCCGTGCCGATCATCTCCAGCACATTGCAACGCAGTTGCAGTGCTATTGCCTTGAGTTCCCTGATTACTGCTTCGTTTGCCACGTGATTCTCCTTGATGAAAATCAGCTTTCCAAAAATACCTTGAGCATTTTCCCGTCCCGGTTGTTTTCGAGATCACGGAACGCCTTGACGCCCTCCGACAGGGGATAAACGTTTGTCATGAGCGGAGCGATGTCGATGCGCTTTTCTTCGAGCAATTTCAGGCTTTCGCGAAAACCGTGCAGGTCATAGACGTAATTGCCCTTGATCGTCAGTTCGGTGGTAACGATCTTTTGCATGTTGACCTCGACCAATTTCTGCGCATTTCCGATCCAAACCGCCGTTCCCCCAATGCGCAGGCAATCCAGCGAGTTCGCCGCGGTCGCTGCAATGCCGACCGCTTCGATGGCGAAGTCGCACAGCTTGCCGTTGGTGATTCGTTTGACTTCATCAAGAAAATCGACCTCGCGTGAATTGATGGTGTGGTCGGCCTTCATCTTCCTGGCTGTCTCCAACCGGAACTGCGTTGCATCCGACACGATGACGTTTTTCGCACCGCGCAGTTTGAGCAGGGCGACCACCAGCAGTCCGATCGTTCCCGCGCCGATCACCATGCAGTATTCGGCCTCCTCGATTTCGCGGTCTGATATCTTCTGAACCGAGCGGAAGGCCACCGCCAGGGGCTCGGTCATGGATGCTTCATTGAATGACAGGGTCGGCGCAAACGGAATCAGGTATTTCTCGTCGACGGCGATGTATTCGGCCATGCTGCCGTTGACGTCCATCACCCCCATGCAGATTCCCGACGGGCAGACGTTGACCATGCCCTTCTTGCAGAATTCGCAGACACCGCAAAACGGCTTGGGGAACACGACCACGCGCTCCCCTTTATTGAACGCACCACCTTCCGGCGCCAGCTCGATGACTCCGGAGACTTCATGCCCCATGATCATCGGCGGAATCCGGCGCCCCGTTTTGCCCATATAGCCTTCGAAATCCGAACCGCAAATACCGTTACCCCTGACGCGGATCAGATACTGCCCGGGCTTGAGAACGGGTTCAGGGATTTCCCGTACTTCCATCATCCGTTCACCGACGTAATACAGTGATTTCAAAACGAACTCCTTAGTGAATGAACCCCATCAGCCTGGGAACGACGAGGACCAGTTCGGGGATATAGGTGAGCAGCAGCAGTGCGAAGAGCTCGGCACCAACGAAAGGAAGCACTGCTTTCGACAATTTCTCGATGGTGACTCCGGCGATCGGCGCCGCGACGAACAGGCAAACGCCCACCGGTGGCGTGATCAGGCCGATATTCAGGTTGACCAGCATGACCAGCGCAAAATGCAGCGGATCGATGCCAAGCTGGATGGCGATTGGCAACAGGATGGGCGCCAGCAGGATAACGCTCGCCGACGTCTCCATGATCATGCCCATGAACAAGAGCAGGACATTGACCAGCAGCAGGAAGGTGTATTTGTTCTCGGTAATGCCAAGAATGATGTTGGCGACGGTTCGCGGCAACTGTTCAAGCGCCATGACCTGGCTGAACAGACCAGCCATCGAAATGATCAGCAGGATGACCGACGACGAAACCGCCGACTTGACGAAACTCTCGAAGATGTCCTTCAGGGTCAGCGTCTTCAGCAGGAAGACTCCAGCGATCATTGCGTAGAAGCACGCGATGGCTGCCGCCTCGGTCGGTGTGAATCTGCCCGAAAAAATGCCTCCAATGAGAACCACCGGACACATCAGCGCGATCAGCGACTTCCTGACGGTGACCACGGCGACCGAAAAGGGAATCGGCTCGGTACGGCGCGGATGCTTGTACTTGATCGCGAAGAGGTGGCACATGACCATCAGCACCAGCGCGACGGCCAGGCCCGGGACGAAACCGGCGGCGAACAGGGCGCCGACCGAGGCGCCGGTGGTCATGCTGTAGACGACCATGATGATGGAAGGCGGGATGATCGGCCCGATGACCGAGCTGGCGACGGTGATCGCCGCGGCATATTCGGCCGTGTAGCCCTCCTTCTTCATCGCGGGAATGAGAACAGAACCGAGCGCGGCAGTATCGGCCACGCCCGAACCCGTGATGCCAGCAAAGAAGATGCTGCACACGACGTTTATTTGCGCCAGCGCGCCGTGCAGACGGCCGACGAGCAACGCGGCGAAATTCACCAGCGAATCGGTAATCTTCGACCGGTTCATCAACTCGCCGGCCAGGATGAAAAACGGGATTGCCAGCAGCACGAAGTTGTCGCAGCCACTATAGAGTTTCTGCCCGATCATATCCATCGGGATGTTGCCGACGAACAGGAAGTAATAAAGCGCCGCACAGCCGAGGACGAATGCGACCGGTATGCCGATCAGCAGGCTGCCACCAAAGACAAAAGCGAGTGCACCCATTACCCGTTCCCCTATGACCCGATCAGGATTGAATTGATATTTCTACCCTTCGGTATCCCGAAGAAACCATGCAGCAGATGCACCATCATCATCGCCATTCCCAGAGGCAGCGTAAGTTTCACGTACATCATGGAAATCGGGATGATGTCACCGACCATGCCCGCAGCACCGATTGCGGCCTTGAGACTGTAGAACGTGCTGAATGCCAGCATGATCAAGACGAGGACATACGAGATCGTTACGAGAACCTTGCCGACGCGCAAAGGCAGCGCCTGGACCAGCATATTGACCGCCACATGCTGTTTCTGCTTCAAGGCGGCGCTGGCGCCGATGAAACAGATACTGATCAGACCCCAGCGCGAGAGTTCTTCCGACAGGGAGAAATTGTGACCGATCATGCGAAAAACAACCCCGCTGAATACGAGGCAGAAGACTGAAATGAGAAGTGCAGCCGTCAGATAGATGGCAAACTTCTCCAGCGCGTTGCTAAGCGTTCCCAGTATTTTCACGAAGACAACTCCCTGCGGTTAGGCGAAAGCACCTCCGGCTTGAGCCGGAGGGCTCGTGTTCAGCGAAGACCTGTGGTCAGCCCCGTAAATGGCGGAACATGATGAAAACGCCGGATTTGTGCGACTGGCTAGGCGCGAACCGCAGCGATAGCCAGCTATCGCGAGGATGAGCAACAACGCCAGACGCGCAAAGACAAGTTTTCATGTTTCGTTATTTCCGGGGCAGACCACTAACGCTCAATAACCGTAAATCTTCTCGCCTTCCTTGACGGTCGCCAGGAACTTATCGACGACTTCATTCCCGATCTGGCCGCGCAGCCAATCGTAGGTCGGTGCGGCGGCCTTCTTGAACTCCTCGAGTTCGGCCGGCGTCGGCACATAGACTTCCATGCTCTTGTTGATGGCCGCGAAGTCGAGAACGCGCGAAGCGAGTGCTTCGGCAGCGCGATCAGCCGTCTGGGCATTGAACGCGGCGATCTTGATGATTTGCTGATATTGCTTCGGCAACTTGTTGAACCAAGCGGCGTTGATCGTGACGAAGTTCTCGCTCCAGGTGTGCCCGTCGAGCGTGATGTACTTCTGGACTTCGTACCACTTGTTCGCAGCAATGTTCCAGACGGGGTTCTCTTGTCCATCGACCACGCCGGTCTGCGCCGCCGTGTAGATCTCGCCCGAGGCGAGCGGCGTGGCTGCTGCTCCCATGGCTTCGACCATCTTGACGTAGATTGGCGACTGCATGACGCGGAACTTCAGACCTTTCATGTCGGCGGGCGTGCGGATCGGCCGCTTGTTGTTGGTGAAGTGACGCGTTCCGTTCTGGCCAACAGCCAGCATCTTGAGACCGGTTTTTGCCTCGAGTTCAGCCGTCATGTCTTTCCACATCTGGCTCTGGTCGAAGAACCACCAGGCGATCTCGTCCGACTTGAATACGTAGGGCAGGAAGATAACCTGGACTTGCGGGTAAAGGCTGGCGATCGTTCCGGTCGTAATGACCATTTCGATGCTGCCCGACCGAGCCATTTCCATGGTGGCCTTGGTATCGCCCAGTGCATTGCCGGGGAACAATTCGACGGCCACCTTGCCGTTGCTGTTTGCTTCGACCATGCTCTTGAACACCAGCGCGAACGCATGCTCGGGCAACGGGTTCTGCGAGAGTGCCGGCCAGGTGCCGGCGTCATAATAGGCGAGGCGGATCGTATGCTCCGCTTTCTCTTTCTTGGCGGTTTCCTTTAAGGTCACCGTCGACTTGCTGGTCTGCGCAAAAACTGTGGAACTGCCCGCGAACAAGAAACAAGCTGAGACCAAAACCATGACCGCTTGCAATAGCTTTTTCATGTGTTTCCCCTTGTGATTTGATTGTTGTGAGTTGTGAGACAAGTTATTAGCTCACAACCATTTTCGACTGTCAACAAATTTGCAGGGCATGGTTTTTGCCGTGATGACGGCTATGCGAAGCGGCCTGCGGGCCGGGTTTTCTCCTCCAGCCGCGCATGCCGCGCCACGACTCGCGCACCGTCACGCCGCATCGTCTCCGTGCCCTCCGCGTGTTCGTTTCAGGGCGTCACGAAATAGAGCGCAGCCTCGTCTGTCTCACGATTGGCCGCAACAAGGATATCGCGCTCTTTTTCGTGCAGGACATAGGCGTTGCTCG
>CAZCJW010000208.1:0-1446 GCA_964499185.1 uncultured Propionivibrio sp.
CCTTGAACATCCAGAGAACAATGTCATCATCGTCGATGATATAGATGACGGGACTATGAAGGGACATCGGCACTCGTTGTTGTGGTTACATTTGGTGGTCAACACTACCACGGCGCATGGAGGCATTCCATCCCTGCGGATAGTCGTTCAGGGCATAGCATTTAACTTCAGAGCCCACCGCAGAGGCGCGGAGGCGCAGAGATAACGCAGAGAAAATCGAGAAAGAAGCGTACAAAACACGGATTTCCCGGTTTTCTGCATCTCTCTGCGATTCCTCTGTGTCTCCGCGCCTCTGTGGTAGGTGTTGAATTGCCAGAATGCGATTGCCAGGGATACGCGGTCACGCCTCGTCATCCACCGCTTCAAGTTCTTCCAGCGACCCCAGCCGCGCCTGTGCCTCAAGAACCGGCAGTGCTTCAACGCCTTTCAATTTGCGCTCAATCTGGCGCGTGCGAACCCCCGCCGATTCGATGCTCTTGGTCGCCTGTTCAAGCTTCTTGCGTGTCGCTTCAAGCGCCTCGCCGAACTTGCCGAATTCCGTCTTGACGGCACCGAGCACGGCCCAGACTTCCGACGAGCGCTTCTCGATGGCCAGCGTGCGGAATCCCATCTGCAAACTGTTGAGCAGCGCCGCCAGCGTCGTCGGCCCGGCCAGGCTGACGCGACAATCGCGCTGCAGGACTTCGGCGAGACCCGGCCGGCGCAGGGCTTCGGCATACAAGCCTTCTGTCGGCAGATAGAGAATGGCGAAATCCGTGGTGTGCGGCGGTTCGACATACTTGTCGCGGATTTTCCTCGCTTCGTCGCGCAGGCGCATTTCCAGCGCCTTGGCCGCAACTTCTACGGTCACCGGATCGGCCCGGTCCTGAGCTTCGACCAGCCGCTGATAGTCCTCGACCGGGAACTTGGCATCGATGGGCAACCAGACAGGCTTGCTGTCCGAAGCGCCATCGCCCTGCCCCGGCAAGCGAATGGCGAACTCGACGCGTTCACCGCTGCCGGGCCGCGTGGCCACGTTCTTGTCGTACTGCTCGGCAGTCAGTACCTGATCGAGCAGCGCTTCCAGCTGCACTTCCCCCCACGTCCCACGCGTCTTGACGTTGGTCAACACCTTCTTGAGATCGCCGACGCCAGCCGCCAGCGTCTGCATCTCGCCGAGCCCCTTGTGCACCAGTTCCAGGCGTTCGCTGACCAGCTTGAACGAATCGCCGAGACGCTGCTCCAGCGTGGCATGCAGCTTCTCATCGACGGTCTTGCGCATCTCTTCCAGCTTGTTGGCGTTGTCGCTCTGGATCGCGCCGAGCCGCGCTTCGACCGATTGGCGCAACTGATCAAAGCGTTGTTCGTTGCTTTGCGTAAGGCGTGATAGCTGCTGGGAAAACGCTTCCAGTTGCTGCCCCTGCAGCGTCCCGAGCTGTCCCAACTGTCCCGAGAGGGTTTTCGCCA
>CAZCJW010000208.1:1546-5318 GCA_964499185.1 uncultured Propionivibrio sp.
CTTTTCCATCTCCTCGACGGGCAGGCTTTTTACCAAACCAACCACATTGCGCGGCTTCGGGAATTTTTCCTCCCGATAGACCCGTTCCAGCAAGGCCGGATATTCCTGCGCAGACACCTCGACGGTCTCTGCCGAACCGCTTTCCACGTTCTTTTTCGTCATCTCCTCGCGTTTCATGGCCCTGACCTTGCGGTCCATTCGCGCGCGCTTGAGTCCTTCGGGATCCTGCTCCGGGTCCACCTTGCCTTCGATATCCAGCTTGAGCTCCGGCCGGTCGATCAGCGCCTTGGCCAGCGTCTCCAGACGTTTCACCGCCTCCGGCGTCAACGCGGCGCGGCCAACATTGAATTCGACACTGGACAGTTCTTCACCGCCTCCGAACATCGAACCAAGCAGGGCAAACGGCGAAGTAATTGCCTTGGACAGGAGATTGACGATCACTTTGACCACCAGTCCACCCACGCTGAACTGAGGATCGTTGAGCGAGCCGGAAATCGGCAGATTGACGTCAATCTCGCCGTTGCGATTCTTGAGCAGGGAAACGGCCAGTCGTACCGGCAGCGAGGTGGCGTCGGGACTTTCCACCGCATCGCCGAAAGTCAGCTGATCCAGGAACACGCGGTTTTCCGCCTCCAGCTGGTCGTTCTCGATCTTGTACTTAACGAAGACGGACAGCTTGCCCTTGTCGATCGCGTATCCGGCATATTTTGCGGAATAGGCTGACAGGGAAGTCAGCTCGATGCCCTTGACGTCCGCCTGCAGATCCAAATACGGCTTGGCCGACAGCGGATTGATCTGCGCCGTGACATTGAGCGGCGCCACATTGTCGTAGCTGCCGCGCAGTTCCACGCTGGCCTGCGTGCCCGGTTCGGAAGACAGGCCGGTTATGCTGCCGCCAACCTGCCGCAGATTGGCCGTGTAGTTGGGTTTGATGAAATTGTCCGAGAAGCGCACGTTGCCGCCCTGCAGCGTGATCTTGCCGATCTTGACCGGCATCATCGGTTTGCTCTCCGCAACCACCGGAACGCTGGCCTTGCCATCGGACGATTCAACGCCGGCCTCCGCCGGCGCGGGTGCGGGCTCGGAGGCCGATCCAGCCTTTTCGTCCTTGCGCACGATCTGCAGCAGATTAAGCTTGCCTTCCGCACTGACGATCACGCGGGCAAAGAAATCCGAGAGAGCAATTTCACCAACCGATACCGATTCCGGCCCGATACGCACATCGACCTTGCCGAGATGAAAGGACTTCCAACGCAAAAAATCCGCCGAATTGAGCTTGTCGACCGCGTAGAAATCGCCCACGGTCGCCTGCCCGGAAAATCCGCCCGACATTCCCCCGGCCGTTTCCGTTCCAGCCTGGCGAAACTGGGCGTTGCCCTTGACCGTCACCTGTCCGCGTGTGATATCAATATTCAGCTTCTCGGAAAAATACGGCTGCAACGGCAGCAATTCGACGCCCTTGATGTCCAGACTCAGGCTGGCATCGAGCGGCAACGGGGTCAGTTTGCCATCGACTGCCACGCTCCCCTTGCGGTTGAGCTTGAAACCCGCTTTCACCTGCGCTTCCTGACCGGGCTCACTCGACAGGTTGGCCAGTTCGAAGCCCAGCCCTTCTACTGTCTGCAGCGATTTGGGAGACACGGCGGCATCTTCGAACCGAAGATTAATATCCTCGCCAACATATTTCGCAATCGTCACTTTCCACGGAGCCGAGGCATCCTTCTGCGAAACCTCCGCGAGACGCAAAGCTGGGGGCTCGATCCATTCGATCCGGCCGTCTGCGGACCGCCTTACCAGGCCGCGCCCCCCCTTGACGCGAGCGTCGCCGATATGCACCTGTCGCTTCGCGAGGTCTAGCTTCCCCTCCTTGACGGCAAAGGAATCGACCTTAAGCCATTCCTCGCCATCGATCTTCCAGGCGACCTCAAAATCCGCCACTGAGCCCTTGCCGTCGAGATTCTTCACCACCGCGTTGATCGCCTCGACATTGGCCTGGAAAGTCCGGGGATTCGACTCGTCCTTCCAGCGCAGTACCCCGCCAGTCATCTTGGCCTCCCCCACCGACCATTCGACCGGCGCCGACGTCTGTTCAGCGGGCTTTGCCGAAACGGGTTCTTTCGGCAGCAGGTCCAACCAGTTGGCCGTTCCCTCCTTGCTTATCCGTGCACCGATTTCCGGCGCTTCCACCGCCACGCGATCGATGACGATCTTGCCACCAAGCAGGTCGGACGACCCGACGGCTACATCAAGTTGTTTGAAAGCCACCAAGGGTTGCCCGGACGACTCCGTCACCTTGAGGTTCTTAATCGCAGCAGCGCCCGAAAGCATCAACCTGGGCTTATTGCCTGGCTCCTGGCGGAAAACCAGGGTCAGATCGGTATCGACGGCGCCAGATTCCATCTTCACCGGCAGTTTGACCGGCGAATAGTCGAAGTACTTCGGCAATTGAACGTTATCCAACGCCAGCGCGAACTCGCTTTCCATCGATTCCGCGAAGGGCTTGCTCTTGCCTTTGATGTCGAGCGGCGCACCGTTGATGGTCGCGGAGAACTGCGGCTCCACGAAGATTTCCGTCGCGTGAGCCATGCTCGAAATGAACGGCAGGTTCAGGGTGATATCGCTGATGACGTGCTTCTCATCAACCAGGCGATCGTCGAACTCGACCACGCCTCCGGAAATCTGGATATTGTTGAGCGAGAACCTCGGCGTCGGACCCGGCTCCTTCGGATTGGCAGAGAGTTCGTCCAGCAGGTCGGAAAAATTGAAGCGATTCTCGCCTACCCGCACAACATGAAATTTTGGATTGACCAGTCGGATCTCGTTGACCACCGGCCCCCAGCGAAACAGTGAACTGGATTGCAGATTGACGTACAGGCTGTCAAATCCGACGAAAACCTCCCCTCCCTCCCGCTCTTTGATCTCCACTCCTTCCAACGTGGCTGACAACGCATACGGGTTGATGCTGATGCTCTTGACGGCTACCGGGCGGTGCAGCGCCTCGCTCAACTGGCCCAACAGCAGATGCTTGACAACGGGGGGTAGCACCAGAAAGCCCAGCACGCCGATCAGGACGAAGGCCATGACCAGGCGCAAGCCGTACTTGCGGGTTCTAGGCGACTTCAGCGCCGATTGGATATTCGTACTGTCGATCATGATATTCGGCCGCTATCGAGACGGGAGGTCCTGAATTTATCACGATTGGGTGGTGCCCGGCTTTGCGCTGCACTCCTTCAACTCCCGCCCGACGCTCGACTAATCCCGGCGTCTTCCGAACGCCAGCGTAACCCACCCTGCCATCAGGCACGTGCCGCCAACCGGAGCGGCCATGGCGACAGTCTTCAACCCGGTGAGCGAGAAAACGTAAAGGGAACCGCTGAACAACATAATGCCGACAAAAAACAGCCAGAAACTCAAGCGCGCCCGCGGCCAGGCCAGGGCAATGCAAAGAAGCACAGCGGAATGCACCAGGTGATACAACGATGCCGTCTGCCAGATATCGGCCGTAGCCAGACCGGCCAGCGTCGAGCGCAGCGCGTGGGCGCCGAATGCGCCCAGCGCGACGGCGATCAAACCGCATACCGCCGCGATTATTCGCATGATCCAATCTGAACGAACAGGATAATCAACAAAAACCATATGCAAGTCCTTCCTATCTCGGTCAGATAATCCGATTTCGGCCGGAAGCTCAAGTCGTGCCGGCGAAGGCCGGCATCCAGGGTCGGAGCGCAATCGCCGACTGGACCCCGGCCTTCGCCGGGGTGACGAGTTCAAA
>CAZCJW010000209.1:0-5313 GCA_964499185.1 uncultured Propionivibrio sp.
CCCGCGCCATTCGAAATGGTCGCTGTCCGGCAGGCGCCGCATGACCCGGTCCCCCTCGGCGATGCGCACCTCGGCGGCTCCCGGCAGATAGACGCGAACCACCACCCCGTCACCTTCGGGATGGCGGCCGAGGATGGAAAACGGATCGTGATGGCATGCCTGGGCAATCTGCTTCAATTCGCTGGCGCGAGGATTCTTTTTCATGTTGTGGCCCTTGAAGGAGTGGTGATGGCGGATGCTGCCGGCTCTGGCGACGTCAGCGTGGTTTGGGGGACGACTGTTGCAGCAGGACCAGGGAGCGTCCATGCAGGGGAAAGACACTGCCGCGGGCGTAGTGTTTATCGACGCTTTGCCGATCCGGATCGTGGGTGTCGATGGCCACCTGCCACCGCCGGTGTCCCTGGAACCCCGGTATCTGAAACGGCACGGCCTCGTGGTAGGCATTGATCAGCAGCAGGAAGTTGTTGTCGTAAAGGGGGGTGCCATGCTCATCCACCTCACCGATGGCGTCTCCGGCGAGATACATTCCGAGACAGTGCGCAAACCCCTGGTTCCACTCCGTGTCGCTCATTTCGAGCCCCTCCGGATTGAACCATAGGATATTTCTATCCCCGCTGCCGGTGGCGTGAGGCTGAAAAAAGCTGCGTCGACGGAAGACCGGGTGTTGTCTGCGCAGTCCGATCACCCGGCAGACGAAGGAGAAGAACGCCCGGTCCTCTAGTTTAATATCCCAGTTCAGCCAGCTGATCTCGTTGTCCTGGTTGTAGGCGTTGTTGTTTCCCTCCTGGCTGCGTCCGATCTCGTCGCCAGCGACAAGCATTGGAATGCCCTGTGAGAGGAACAGTGTGGTGAGCAGGTTGCGTTTCTGGCGGCCCCTCAGTGCGACGATTTCCGGATCGTCACTGGGACCTTCCTTGCCGCAGTTCCAGCTCAGGTTGTTGGACTCGCCGTCCTGGTTCTCTTCGCCATTGGCTTCGTTGTGTTTTTTTTCATGGCTCACCAGGTCCTGCAGTGTGAATCCGTCGTGGGAGGTAATGAAATTGATGCTGGCGTAGGGGCGGCGGCCGTTGTGGGCATAGAGGTCGCTGGAGCCGGTCAGTCGGTAGGCGAGGTCGCCGATCAACCCGCCTTCGCCCTTCCAGTAAGCGCGCACCGCATCCCGGTATTTCGCGTTCCACTCCGTCCAGCCGGCGGGGAAGTTGCCAACCTGGTAGCCGCCCTCGCCGACATCCCAGGGTTCCGCGATCAGCTTCACGCGCGACAGCACCGGGTCCTGGTGGATGATGTCGAGGAATCCGCCGCGCCGGTCGAACTCGTGACCCTCGCGCGCCAGGGTGGCCGCCAGATCGAAACGGAAGCCGTCAACGTGCATTTCCTGGACCCAGTAGCGCAGCGAATCCATTATCAGCTGGAGCACGTACGGGTTTGTCATGTCGAGGGTGTTGCCGCAGCCGGTGTAGTCCCGGTAATAGCGCAGGTCGTCGGGCATCAGGCGATAATAGGCCGCGTTGTCGATGCCGCGAAAACTCAGCGTCGGGCCAAGATGGTTGCCCTCGCCGGTGTGGTTATACACGACGTCGAGAATGACTTCGATGCCGGCTGCATGCAGCGCCTTCACCATCGACTTGAATTCGCTTACCGGGTCTCCCGTGGCCGAATAGCGCGGGTCCGGCATGAAGAAGCCGATCGAGTTGTATCCCCAGTAGTTGCGCAGTCCGCGCTCCAGCAGGTGGCGGTCATCCACGAAATGGTGGATGGGCATCAGTTCGACCGCCGTGATTCCCAGTTGGCGGAGATGGGCGAGTACCGGCGGGCTGGCGAGCGCCGCATAGGTGCCGCGGATCGATTCGGGAATCTCGGGGTGGCGGATCGTGAAGCCCTTTACGTGCAGTTCGTAGAGGATGGAATCGCTCCAGGCGATGGCCGGCGGTGCGTCGTCGCCCCAGTCGAAACGCGAGTCGATCACCTGCGCTTTGGGCATCAGGATCGCATTGTCGCGCCAGTCGAACGAGAGATCCTCGCGCTTGGCGCCAATCTTGTAGCCGAAATGGGCATCGTGCCAACGCAAGCGGCCCTGGGTGGATTTTGCGTAGGGATCGAGCAGCAACTTGTTGGGGTTGAAGCGGTGTCCGTTTTCCGGCTCGTAAGGTCCGTGCACCCTATAACCGTAGAGTAGCCCCGGCCGTGCCTGCGGCACGTAGCAGTGCCACACGTAGTTGGTCTGTTCCGGCAGGGCGATGCGTTCAATCTCGCGCCGGCCGCGCGAGTCGAACAGGCATAACTCCACTTTCCTTGCGTGTTCGGAAAACAGCGCGAAATTTACGCCGTTGCCGTCCCAGGATGCGCCAAGGGGGTAAGGTTTTCCGGGCAATGCCTTGCGTGCCTTCGTGATCATTGCGTGTGCTCCAGTGCGATGAAAGGGATGGTCCCGAATGTATCGACTGTTTGACCCCGCGAAGGGGTCGGCCCTTGAACGCCCGGTGTCTGCGCGAAATGCAGTCGCGTAAGGAGTTCGCTTCTGCAGCTTGCCACTAATGGCCAAGGTTTTGAATACGCAGTATTACTCATGAGCTAACCATTTTTTCCATTTGCCCAGAAGAAACAGGGGCTGATTCCGTCGCGCGATGGCACCAAAGACGTGTAAGCACGTACAGACAGCTTGATTGCACGCATATACAGTGGCGCTGTTGCTTCAGCCTACGCTGCTGGCAATGTTTGACCCTCCCTGCCCCATCGCTAAGATGGGACGCTTAATCCCGTGCCACACCGGTACGGGATTTTTTTGCGTCAGGCCAAGCTCGGTTACGGCCCGGGTCGCTAGATGAGTGTGTTCAGTTTCCGGTGTGAGTCGCCTGCAATTCGGCCAGAAACGTATGCACGATACTCTCGACGGGTGTGTCGGCCGAAATGGTCGTGACCCGGTCTTCGTTGTCCGGTCGTTCAAGTGCCGCGAATTGGCTGGTGACCAACGACGCCGGCATGTAGTGCCCCTGACGGGCCGACACCCGTTGGGTGGTGATCTCAGGCGAAGCATCCAGAAACAGGAAGCACAAGTTTCCGACCTCGCGTCGGAGGTAATCGCGATAGGCCTTTTTCAGTGCTGAGCACGCGATAACGGCATTTCCCGTCCCGTCATTGAGAAAAGACGCGATTCGCGCGAACCACGGCCAGCGATCGTCGTCGGTGAGGGGTTCTCCCCGGCGCATCTTGGCCACGCTCTCCGCGCTGTGCAAGGAATCTCCGTCGCAAAATCTTGCCCTGATCGTCGTTGCGAGCTTTGAGGCCACGGTGGATTTTCCGCATCCCGTTACGCCCATGACCACCACACGCAACGGTTCGTGCGCCGTCCAGATCTGGCTCGGAGGACAAAAATCCCTTCTTTGCTTTTTTCGCGTTCTTCGCATTCCACTCCCCAACAGACCCGTCAGACGCCATCCCGGACGGTGAACATATTCTGGCGCATAGTCTTCGTCTTTAACAGCCAGCTATACATGGAACGAATATCGGTTCACGGGCACTGCTTCGATGTTCATTTGTAATCCGGAAAAGGCATTTGTTCAACATAGTTTCACATCTAAAAACGACCTTTCATATAGCGAAAAGTCGCTGATTCGATTACACTATTGCGCTTTTCAAAACCCCAGGTTCGCGATCGTCACCGAATCGTATCTGGGGAAATTGTCTGGTGCTCTCGCGAGGTTCCCGCATTTCAGTCTTGCAACGTATCGCAGTCCGTTTTTCGCATAAACGGCCTTGCAACATCATACGCATTCGGCGATGTCGAGATCAGCCGGCCATCCAGCCCGCCAAGGATGGTTCGCGCTCAATCTGCCGTCAAGGGATTCAGAAATGTCCCAGGCTCGACGACACCTCGGTTGAACTATCAGGGCTTCTGACAAGCCGAAGAAAAATTGGCGGAAGAATCATGGAGGATGGGACCTGTCGGGTTCGCCATCGCTCGCAAAGTTTTCTGTAATAAAGGAGATGTAAAGCTATGGCCAAAAGCACAAAATCTGCAAGCAAGGCGAAAGTCGTTCCGATTTCGGACAAGGTAGCCGCCCCCGACGCCACTCCGGTGCGCGAGAATGCGTGGGAAGGATTCGAAGCCGGAACCTGGACGAAGGAAATCAACGTTCGCGACTTCATCCACCGCAACTTCACCCCGTACCTCGGCGACAAGTCGTTCCTCGCACCGGCGACCGAGCGCACGCTGAATGTCTGGAACCAGGTTCTCGACCTCTACAAGCAGGAGCTCGACAAGGGCGGCGTGATCGATGCCGACACGCACGTTGTCGGCAACATTGCCACGCATGCGCCCGGCTACATCGACAAGAAGCTGGAAAAGATCGTCGGCCTGCAGACCGACAAGCCCCTGAAGCGCGCGCTGATGCCGTTTGGCGGCATCCGCATGGCGGCGCAGGCGCTGGAAGAGTTCGGTTACAAGATCGATCCGGAAATCGAGCGGGTCTTCAGCGAGTATCGGCGCACCCATAACCAGGGCGTGTTCGACGCCTACACCGACGACATGCTGCGCGCCCGCGGTTCCGGTATCGTCACCGGTCTGCCGGATGCCTACGGCCGTGGCCGCATCATCGGCGATTACCGCCGCGTCGCCCTGTACGGTCTGGATTTCCTGGTCAAGGACAAGGAAGCACAGAAACACGAGTTGCGCCTGGATGTCATCAAGGAAGAAACGATCCGTCTGCGCGAAGAGCTGTCGCGCCAGATCATGGCGCTTGGCGAACTGCGCCAGATGGCGTTGAGCTACGGCTTTGACATTTCCAAGCCGGCCCGCAACGCGCAGGAGGCCATTCAATGGACCTACCTGGGCTATCTGGCGGCGATCAAGGAGCAGAACGGCGCGGCCATGTCGCTCGGGCGCGTCAGCACCTTCCTCGACATCTACATCGAGCGCGATATCGCTGAAGGCGTGCTGACCGAAGTCGAGGCGCAGGAACTGATCGACGATCTGATCATCAAGCTGCGCATGGTGCGCTTCCTGCGGACGCATGACTACAACGCGCTGTTCTCGGGTGACCCGACCTGGGTGACCGAAGCGATCGGCGGTGTCGGCATCGACGGCCGTCCGCTGGTGACCAAGAGCAGCTTCCGTTTCCTGCATACGCTGACCAACCTCGGCCCGGCGCCCGAACCGAACCTGACCGTGCTGTGGTCGCACCTGCTGCCGAAGGGCTTCAAGGACTACTGCGCCGAACAGTCGATCGAGACCAGTTCGATCCAGTACGAGAACGACGACGTGATGCGCCAGTACTGGGGCGATGACTACTCGATCGCCTGCTGCGTTTCGGCGAT
>CAZCJW010000210.1:0-5229 GCA_964499185.1 uncultured Propionivibrio sp.
AATCTTTCCGGGCTTAATGCCAAGAACGTCGAGAACGATCCGTCCAGCCACCTCGCTTGTCGATCCCGCGGTACTTACGCTGATATGCTTGCCGGCAAAGTCGTAGACGGTATTGATTCCCTTGTCCCTTAGCGTATAGATATAAAGGTAGCTGTTATGGGTAGGGAAGAGACTCTGGAAGTTCTTAAAGGGGCCGTTCTTTGCCGCCCAGCCGGTTCCCGTTATCGCCTCGCCGGCGAGCCATGCGGTGACCATGCCGAGGTCCATTTCGTTTTTTTCGATGAGTTGCATGTTCGTTGTCGGACCCGGTGTGACTTCGCAGGTCACATCGACGTTTTTGTTCGCCTTATTGACGATGTTGGCCCAGCCAGCGCCGAGGATATAGTAGGTGCCGCCGGCGCTCGACGTGCCGAGCAGCAGGCGTTGCATATCGTAACCGTACGCCACGTTTACGGTGAGAGCGCCACAAATCAACGAGGCAAGGGAAAGCAATAAAGCAATAGTACGTTTCATTTCGTCCTCCTGGTTAAGTAATGAACGGCACATCCGCGAATGGACCAAAACCAATCGCTGCCTTGCTCTTTCTCCTACGGCTGTTTCGGCCCTTACCCTAGCCGCTCTTGGTGATATGGGCGATCCTTTCTTTGATAGACTTTTCTCCGGCGGATATCATTGCTCTCCATGCCTCGATTTGCTGCGCGTCGTTCTGCAAACGCAACTGCATTCCGGCAATGTCCTTCGCTACCGTGACCGGGTCGGGTCCGCCCAATACGGTTCTCTTCCGGATGTTTCCCAGAGGCGAAAGTGCCTCTTCGACATCGGTCGCCGTTATCCCCTGCAAAGGTCTCCCAAGAAGCGCCTGCGTTGCGCGGTCCAGATCAGCCAGGCTCAGTTCCTCGGCGGTCTTGCCCTCACGATGCAAGGGGAGGACAGCATTCTTTACGATGCGGTACGCGGTTCTGAAGGACACGTCCATTTTTCTGACGATCTCCTCGGCCACCTCGGTGGCTGTGGAGAAGTTGCTGATCGTGTTTTTCAGCGCGATGTCCGTGTTTATTTGGGCCTTTTCGAGCACAGCGGAGGTGAGCTTTAGCGTCGTCCTGGTCTCCTCGAAGGCACTCCAAAGCATGGTGAAAGTCTCGCTGCTCGTCGCGCGCGAGTGCGTGTAGGGAATGCCTTTCATCGTCGAGACAATGGAAACCAAGGCACCCAGCAAGTGTGAAACTTTCGCTATACTGTGCTCAAAAATAATCGGATTTCTCTTCTGCGGCATGATGCTGCTGCCGATCACGAATTCGTCTGGTAATTTGAGGATAGAGAATTCGGAAGTCACCCAGAAATAAAAATCCTGGTTCAAGCGGCCGATGTCGGACAGCAACATCGTCATGGCAAAGACGATGTCTGCCACATAGTCCCGCGCGGCGACGGCGTCGAGCGCATTCGCTAGGTTGCCGTCAAAGCCAAGATAGGTCGCCGTTGCGGCTCGGTCGATATCGAACCCCGTCCCGGCGAGCGCACAGGCGCCCAATGGATTCACATTGGTCGTCGCGTACGCCGCCGCAAGCCGGTCGAAATCACGTTCCAGGGCATGGCCGAGCGCGGTGAGATAAAAGCCGTAGGTGATCGGTTGCGCCGGCTGCATGTGGGTGTAGCCCGGGATAACCGTCTCGAGATTGGCTTTTGCGGTACGGAGCAGGATTTGCCTCAACTCGAGGATCTGTGCGCCGATGTCGAGGATCATGTCCCGGCATTTCATCCGTTGAATGCAAGCATAAAGGTCGTTCCGGCTGCGGCCGGTGTGGAGCTTGCCGCCGACATAATCACCCAACTTGCCAATGATATGCGACTCCAGATTGAGATAGAGGTCCTCCTTATCAGCGCTGAGTTCGAGCCCCTCAACACCTTGCCGCGCAAGCTCTTTGGAAAGTTCGAGAAGCTGGCGCGCCTCATCTTCTTTGAGAATGCCTTGTGCCAAAAGCATCAACGCATGCGCGTCATCAACTTTCAGCATCGCAGCAAACAATTTTTTCCCCTGGTCCACAATCTGTGGCTGAAGAAGAGCACTGAAAAACACATTTTCATCTTCGACGCGCTGCTGGATCATTTTGCCTCCCTGAATTTGCGGTCGTTCACATTTTCTGGGTTTTATTGACCTTCGACTGTAAATTCATGGATCCTGTCCATGTCGAGTTCGACCCCCAGACCGGGTTCTTGCGAGGGGTAGATGTCGCCGCCCTCAATCCTTATTGATTGCTTTGTGATGTCTTTCTTGAAGAACGCCGGACCGTAAATTTCGCCGCCATAATCAAAGCAGTTTGCCGACAAGGCGTAATGCAGACTCGCTGCCGTGCCAATACTGGTCTCGGTTTGCGACCCCAAATAGCATTTGATCCCGGCGCTGTTGGCGAGAGCCGCGATCCGGCGCGCGGCCAGGATGCCTCCGGACTTGACGAGTTTGATGCTGATGAAATCTGCTGCCTTTCTCTTGATGATCTCTAGGACGTCGTGTTCTGTGGCTGCCGATTCGTCGGCCAATATCGGTGTGATCCACTTGCTTCTCAAATAGGCCAAACCGTCCAAGTCTGGTTTGGGAAGCGGCTGTTCAACAAACTCGAGGCCGCAGTCCTCGACGCCCCGGATGAACTTAAGCGCAGTCGGAACATCCCAGCCCTGGTTTGCATCGACGCGCAGAGACACAGCTGCGCCCACCAAATCCCTGATCGCCCTGACCCGTTCAACGTCCTTCCCGACAGGCAAGACCCCAACCTTGACCTTGATGATCCGATAACCTTCGTTCAGATACTCCCGCACCTCCGCCAGGTCTTTCTCAATGTCCGAGTGCGAGGCGGAACGGCTTACCGGAAAACGCTCCTGCGTAATCCCTCCCAAAAGGTTGTAAACAGGGGCGTCGAACGCTCTGCCAAGGACGTCAAAGAGCGCCATTTCGAGCGCCCCCTTGGCGCCGTAATTCGCATACAGCTTCTTGTCCATCAAAGCGCAGATCTTGTTTAGCTGCACAGGATTCTCGCCAAGAACGCATTCGGTGAGGGCACTGACGCCCGCCTTCAGGGCACCCAGCGTTTCCCCGGAAAATCCCGGATGCGCGATCGCCTCGCCGAGGCCTACCAATCCGTTATTCGTCGTTATCCTGACGACGAGGATCTCCCTCCCTTCCGCCGAGCCGAGCGCGATCTTGTGCGCTCTCAAGAACGGAACACGGATCGGGAACATCTCGATCGCCGAAACTTTTAGGTCGTTCATGGATTTTTCGCTCATCCGTCACTCCTCATTTATATTCGATCGGGGATTTCTCGCTGATCGCCGTGACTTACCAGCGCAGGGTTAAGACGCGTATCAAAATTAGACCCTCGCCTGCGAGAGCGGGATTCAAAGGCAGGAGGCACTCCTGAGCGGACGCCTCAGGAAACCGCTCTGGAGAATATCCTTTACCACGGACCTCTTCCTGGCGACAGCTTGCTGAGATGAGCATGGCAGGTAGCTCTTCAGTAAGAATTTGATGCTAGTTTGTTTGCACGCGAGACTATGCGTCAAATAAATATTTATCATCTACAAATACATTTTTGATATGCTTTTGCGTACTGCGTCAAGCTTGTGTCAGTCGCATAGCCGCGCTAGAAATCGCCCTCAGGATTGAGGTTATGAACTTCAAACAAGTTGAAGCGTTTCGGGCCGTGATGATGACGCGGTCAATGACCACGGCTGCTGGCGTTCTCCACACGTCGCAGCCAAACGTTAGCCGCTGGATAGCCCTTCTAGAAAAACGGGTGGGATTTTCCCTGTTCGAACGCAGCGGAACCCGTCTCATACCCACCCCCGAAGGAACGGCTTTCTATGCGGATGTCGAGCGTGCATTCATCGGCCTGGATTCGCTCAACGACACAGCGAATTTGATCCGTCGTAGAGGCACGGGTTTTCTTCGAGTCGGCGCTGTAGGTTCTCTTGCGCACTGCATCCTGCCAGACGCATTTGGAAAGCTAAGGCGGGATTTTCCTGACATTTCAATCGTCGTCAATTCAGGAAGCTCTGATGTTGTCGCGAAGTGGGTCGCGACCGGATTTTGCGACGTCGGGTTCTGCTCGTTTCCTACTGACTTGCCGAACCTCCACTATACTCTGCTTGATACGGCGTTCGGCGTGGCAATAGTCTACGCTTCGCATAGACTTGCCTCTCGTGCTGTTCTGCGTCCCTGCGACTTTGACGATGAGAACTTCATTTCGTTACCCAACGGAACGCTCTTTAGGGAGGCGGTCGATCGCCACTTTACCAATAGCTCCAGAATTCTTTCCCTTGAAGCGCGTTACATAATGACCATATGTGCGATGGTCGGCAAAGGGCTCGGGGTGTCAATTGTGAACCCCGTTGTCCTGCGAGCGTTGCGGATGCCGGGCGTGCGTGAAATACCGTTCTCGGAAAAAGTCGAGTTTCAAAGCTACTGCGTTACGTCTGCCGATTTCCCAGTGAGCATTCTGGCAAGTCAGATGGCTGACTGCGTGCAAGAAGCGTTTGCGGAGCTTGAGTGCCTGCAGTTAAACGATTTCGTTTAAGTGGGCACCAGGGCAAAAACGGCCTCGAGAGCGGGCCGGGAGACATCTCGATGAGAGAGTCACCGATGCCCTGCCGGGGCATCTCCAAGTGTTTTGCAGCCACCATACGACAACGCTGTCCGCTCCCCTCGGAAATCGGGCGATCGGGCGATCGGGCGATCGGGCGCCAAGATGATGCATGTCTGTTGTGGGTCGAGGCTGAGTGGAAACGCAAAATTTTATGAACACCAAAAGCATTCGGCTTCCAGAATGGATCTACAAACGATTTTCCTGCCTTAGCGAAGGGTAAAACCACAACGGAAAACTGGTTGCTTTTGCGTTTTCACACAGCCTCGGCGCAAGTTCGAGTTCATCGGCAAGGAAGCGGCTATTGACCGCCTCCATTGTCTGAACGGCAGTTGACCAGCGCATTGCCGCCCGAGTTATGCCGAAAGCCCAAGGTCCGCTCAGGCCGAGGACCGGGCTTCGGCCTGAGCCGAGCTTTAGGCGCCGATCCGAATCGATCGGCAATGCCGCACACGCCAGCCGTTCGGCTGAAAAATTTCTTGAACGCCAGCTTCTCCTTCCTGCACTTTAAGGCGAGCGTCAAAGAAGCAGTCGTCCCTGCTTGCCGCTCCGATCAAAGGAGAACACATGCTCGCTCTCGCCATCATCGCAACCATTC
>CAZCJW010000211.1:0-5218 GCA_964499185.1 uncultured Propionivibrio sp.
CCGTCGCGGTGATCCTACTGTCCGCGAGCAAACTCGGTTTACAGGCGAGACGCGCAGCCGTCATTTGGGGCTGCCTTTAATGCATATTAAAATCAAAGATTAATATTTCTATTTTTAAAAAAATAATCTTTACATCTACCAACAAACAACATTGAAATGTTTTGACTCAGTGAATTACTATTCGAAAGGTGCAATGAAAAAATCAGCCGGAGCGTAGCGATCGGCTGGATTGCCTTTGTGTTATTGCTTCCTATGGAAAAGGCTCCTTAATAACAGTACCAATAAATTGAGGAAAGCTTGACAAACTTATCTCAATAAAATGTTCAATGAGAGATAATGCTTTATCGCCGACAGGGTTATTTGAAACAGCTCTCCTTGACAGTACATTTGACCAAACATCGGGACGATATCGAACCAATGAACCCAACAAGAACATGCCCATATAAAATAGCGTCAATTCTGACAGGAATATCCCATCAATAGGTTCAATAATGTGGGTGTTCCTATCAGCAGATAAACCTCCACAAATAGGCGCAGTTTTGGAAAGAATGTCATCATCGTAAACCGGTGGAGTACCGTTGCGTTGCGTTGCGCACCCGTAAGAGTCGACACTCAACACCGCCACTATCACGTCAGAACTATCAATCGGGTCTTGGCCTGCGTATTTTTGGTTTGTGAAACGTATCGAGATAAAGCCGCCTGCACGACCGGCATATTCAAACCCCCAATTCTTCAAGAAGGTGAATCTGTCTCTTAAATCACGGACTACTTGCAATAAGTCTTCTTTCGACTTAAAGGTACCTTCTGTGAACACTTCAAAATCGAAGAACTGATGCGATTCCACTGTACCGCCGCTAAAATGGCTGCATCCAACAACCTTGGCATTCTCGCCATATGTGTCAAGATAATGATCTCGGATGCCATATATTCTTGCCAAAATTTCTCTTAGGGTAAACGTTCTATTACTAAATGCTTGTGACTGGGCTGTAGGCTGCCTAACGTAATTGACCTCTGAATCTTTATGTACTATGAATTTCTCAAGGATCCTCACCGAGTCGTTCATGGCATCAAACGTTCCATTCGCCGTAACCTTCAAAACAAGGGAGTCTAAGGTTGTCACGTGGGGAGAGACATCTTGAAGGCCATGCCTGCGTGGTAATGTTTCAAGATTTTTCAGTGTTCTTGCCATGATAACAGCCCTTGCAAAGCCCATCATACCGTAAAACACTATCAGAGGCCTGATCTCTAAAGGACTAACTTCAGCAGTCTCAAAAAAAGACCTTCCTTGCTCTAAACAAGCCATAATATTATTGCACAGCCCATACGACACTGACCGACCAGCGTTTGTCGAGAGGACTTCTTTCAAGTTTTCCGTACTCTCTAAAAATTTTAGCTGATACATAGCTTTGTTCATTGTTTCGTCTTTCCACCTTCGGATAGTTACATAACGCCCAGTTTCACCGGCGCCAAGCTTTATCGGCGTCCGATGCAAACTGTTGTTGGGTGTCATTTCCTACATCAACCACCAAGTGCTGAAATTTGCCATTATCTGCTGTTTCGGTGATACCAGAGCTGGTTCAAATGCAGTAATTTATACGGCTATCCTTTACGCTTCCGGAGTGATCGCCCACGCCGTCTGCTGAAACTCGGTGTATCGGTCGGCGCGGTTGATGCCTTTGGGAACCGCGCCCGCAAGCGACGGGCCATGTCGCCGACTGGGCCATCTATAGTTATTGCCGACTCAATGACGGCGGCAGCTGTACGCCGATGATCCTCATCTCTTGTGAGGCATTCAGCCAAGTTTATCTCGGCCAGGACAGGATCAAGTTTGGCTAGGACTTCGCCCCAGGCGACAGGCGCATGCTCAATTACGACGCGAACAAGCCCCTCCGCTGGCCCAGTGGAATCACGGTTATATTTCGTCACCCCGCGCGCTATCGCGTCAACAAAGGGGGTGACAGCCTGCTCGACCAATTTAGATCGCTCCTCTGCGATAATGGCCAAGGCTATGCCGCCGAAGTCCCAACTGAGGTGATCGTATTGTGTGAGGCGCAGCGAGCCGCCCTTGGCCAGATGCGCGAGGCCAACTTCCGGCACCATCAGCATTAGGCGCGGCGGAAAATGCACGATCCGCTCGGCCCTATCGGAGATGAATTTTTGGACGAGGTGTTGCGTCGGCGGTCGCGAATAGAGCGTGCTCAAAAGCACCTCGGTATCATGAGGCATATTCTCCCAATCGTCGCCGATGACCGAATCCAGCTTTCCCCAATCGAGTTGACGCAGGACCGCTTCGTATTTTCGTGGTGCCGACTGGCAGAGAAAATGGAGGAAGAAACCCGCCGATTGAAAATGCCGGGGACGAACTATCGAGATGTGTTCTGCGACCTGCTTGGGGTCAATTTTTTCGCACATGCGCCGCGCAATCTTCCACTGACGGCGAGTCGGCTTCAGTTTCCCGACATACACATGCAGCAAGTCAAATACGCGTAGCACGGTTGAAGCGAAATCGAAGCTGAGTTGATGAAACCCTTCCACCGGATCTTTGGAGAGGATTTGCTGGGCCGTTGGGACGAAAAATTCGGCCATTTCCAGCGCCAGATTCTCGTCCCACCAAACCACCGAAGAGCAGAATTTAGAGAAGATGAAGGCATCCTCCAGAAAGGCTTCCTGCTTGGCGAACTCGCGCAGTTTGTCCTGATCAAGAGCAGCACGAACCTTGGCGTTGAAGCCATCGACTTTCACGTAGGCGATGCTGCGCAAGAGATCGGCCAAGCCGTAGGCCGTGTCGGGATTGGCGTTGGAATAGGCGGTCGCGATTGCAATAGGATCGGCGGCTGCGACGGCTTTCTCGGCAACATCTCGATCCTGCTGAGCAAGATTGTTCAAAATTTGGCCGAATCCGTATGCGCCGTCGCTAGGGTTGGAAATCCAATTCGCCAGTGTAGCTACATGCGGACCCACGACGGCGGTCGCTCCGCCCTCAGCGAACCCCCATAGGTCTGAAAGGGCGAGGGCTGCGAAACCGCGGTCCGAACCTTCGGCCGCCCAGCATCGCGCAACCGCCGCCTCAACCCCCAGCTGCCCGAAAAGGCGCGTCCAACTGTAGTCGCCGCTTCCGAAGCGAAGTTCATGTATCAAGACTCGCAAGCCAGCATACGGGAATTGGGGATCGCATAATACTGCTTCAATCATTGTGCCGATCTTCTCGCGCCCAACCTTGTCCTGCCCCTCTAGGATGCGGCTGAGCACGACCGATGCGAAGCGCTGGTGCGGGGTTCGGCAATCCGTTGCGCCGACGATCAACCTTTGCTTCACCAGCCACTCTAATCCCTGATCAACCGTTTCGGCATTGATGCAGGCACGTTCACAGACTTGCGCAATCTCAAAAGGCATTGCGCGCGCGTCGCGAGACGCCAGCTGCCGCATTGCAACCGCCGCAAGGATGAGATCAGCATTAGCTACACGAGAGGAATCCGCTGCCTGTTTGGATCGGCGCCAGCCACCTCCGAGTATGAAGCAGAATTGCCAGGGACGATCCGCAGCCTTTTCCGCGTGATCCAGACGTTCGCCGAGATCGGAGTCCATCATGCGCTCGCCTACATGGTCGTCAGCGAGGCGCACGGCCTCCAGCGTCTTGGGCAAGTCGGCTCGCAGCGTAGCGGCAATCGTCTGTACCGCGCGCTTCGCGTCAAGCGTTATCCCTCCTCGATGGCTAACATGCTCAACAGCATTGTGCGTCGAAAGGACCAGGCGAGACGGACAAGCCTGCTCCTCTATTCGTCTGAGAATGTGAGGTTCGAGGAGGTGGGCGTCGTCGATGAGATACAGAGAATGCTTGCCGGGCAATGCCGCCTCCAACGCGATGTTGTGGGCCTGATAATCTCGCAGGCGCAGCACTTCGAAGCCCTCATCCGCCAATTCCTTTGCGGTCTGATATGAGCAGATCGATTTCCCAGCGCCGGACTCGCCAATGAGGCGAACTGAAAAAGCGATTTTTAGTTGGGTCAGAACGGTGCCAACTTCGGTCAATCGCGGACATGCGGTAGCATCAGACGGCCCCAGCGAATAGCCCATCAGGGCAGGACCCAGGCCGCGGTTACCATCAAACGTCACCATTTCCCAAACTGAGGAGCATTGCGGATTCGAAGGCTCAAACACCTTCGCGTCGATCGTCTCAACGAGGCTCACGAGTTTAGCTTCGAGAGAAGGTAGGACGCGCAATGCCTCGATCACCTGCGGCAGGTGGTCAGCATGCTCTGGATAGAATTCGGTTATCACTTCAGGCGCGTCGGCCATCAGAGCCTGAATTTCTTCCCAGCCCAGCACATCGACACTAAAAAGACCTTCCGCCTTGCGCTTGACCGAGAGTTCCCGGGCGGCCTTTTGTAGGGTGGCATCCGCTGGAGCGGTAGTCGCGAATATCCACTCGTCCAGCTTGGGAGAGAATTCTTCCGCCTTGGCGATTTCCGCCACTACTTCCGACCATTCGGCCTTGCTGCCGTAGTTGCTGTCTTTGCCCTTACACTGGACGCCCCGGTAGGAACGGCGATCGCCGTTCGGGGAACCGAAAACATCGACACCGTGCTGTGCTTGCCCCCTCCGTCCGTTTTTCTGCGCAAGTGGATCCTGCCATACCCGCTTGAACAGGGCGTGGCACAAATCCTCGAAATTCCCCCACTCCTTTGGAGGGGCTATTTGCTTGGCACGAAAATTCATTTAACCTCATGTATTGTTAAAGTCCGAATGGCTGTAGCAAGACTCTCGCAACGAACGGGAAAATCATCCAGGAGCCGTCAGTTGACGTCCTTGACACCCAACAGTGTTTATATGGATCGGTGTGAATTACATTAAAGCCGACAGTGCTGTCGGCATAACGCCCATAAACAGAAAACTTAACCATGTGCCTAATACTTTAATATTAAACAATTATCAATCAATTTCCCAGATTTTACCGTGGATATTATGCCGATCCATATAATATCCCAACTCATTTACTAGGGATTCTCAGTTCGATCATATTAATGAATTCTGTTTGAAATAGAGGATGTTTTACAGAACTGCTGACCGCTCTGTTTCAGGAAGCTGTTTGCAGGTGAGAGAGACGGGAAAATATCTGATTAGCCGAAACATGTTTCAACCATAATTCAATTATCTGGCCCAATTACTCAGCATGTTGCTTTGTATTTGAAAGGAGAAACGCGCCATCGCCATTTAGGGC
>CAZCJW010000212.1:0-5206 GCA_964499185.1 uncultured Propionivibrio sp.
CCTCCCACACGGTATGGCTTTGCGTGTAGTCCGGTGCACTCCAGGCCAGGCAGGCGTTTTCCCCTTCCGAGGCCAGAAGGATATTTGTACGGCCATTCAATTCAATGCTGTTGCATGAATAGCACCCTTTCAGAGTGGCAAGAACTTGTTTCTGGATATTCATTCACGTTCCTTATTGAAATTGGCGGAAAGAACCGGCAACAGGACGTAGATCACGCTTGGCGAATCGCCCTGGTCGGACCCATCGACGAGCCGGTGCCTTGTCATCGACTACTTGTAATAGGTGTTATCAGTATATATCGGCAAAAAGGTGGGGCGCTATGGGGTTTTGCGGGAAATCCCGGTAAATCAAGCCTCATACGCAAAAAAACGTTGACTTTGAACGCCGCACTATCCTAGTGTTGTAGTACAAGTTATAAGTTATATCTTTTTATCTTAGTGTTTGCAGGAATTTCGCCTCCTCGGTACCGCAAATTCTCGCAACCCACGCAAGATTCGATCAACAACTGCCTTGAACAGGCAAAACCTTGGGACTTGACATGAACGTTGGATTTATCGGACTCGGCATCATGGGCCGCGCTATGGCCAGGAACGTCATCAAGGGGGGATACTCCCTCACGGTGTACGACAAGTTTGCGTCTTGCGATGACCTGGCCGAACTCGGGGCGAAAGTCGTTTCGTCAGGTAAAGCGGTGGCGCAGATGAGCGACGTGGTCATCACCATGCTTCCCAATTCACCGCACGTAAAGGACGCCATTCTCGGGCCAAACGGCGTACTGGAGGGAGCAAGGCCGGGGATGATTGTGGTCGACATGAGTTCGATTGCCCCCAAGGCATCTCAAGAAATATGCGCGATCGCACAAGAAAAAGGGGTGGCAATGCTCGACGCACCGGTGTCAGGCGGCGAACCGAAAGCGATCGACGGCACTTTGGCGATTATGGTTGGAGGCGATGCGCGAGCCTTTGCCACGGTCAAACCCCTTCTTGAAACGATGGGCACCTCTGTCGTGCATGTTGGGGAAATCGGGGCGGGGAATGTCACAAAACTGGCTAACCAGATCATCGTCGCGTTGAACATCGCCGCCGTTTCGGAGGCGTTCGTTTTGGCCACCAAGGCCGGTGTCGCACCGGACGCTGTCTTTAACGCCATCAAGGGAGGCCTGGCCGGATCCACTGTGATGAACGCCAAAATCCCGATGATTCTTGATGGAGATTTCAAGCCAGGCGGCCGACTCGAACTCCATACAAAGGACCTGCAGAATGTACTGGACACCTCGCATCAGTTGAATGTCTCGCTGCCGCTGACAGCGGCGGTGATGGAAATCATCCAGTCACTGATCTGCGACGGAATGAGTGGCGCCGATCACTGCTCGATCATTCGCTACTACGAAAAACTTGCCAAGGTCGAAGTCAGAAAAACGCGCTGATCGTCAACCACACCGCGTCGGCAACCACGGCGAAGACCGGGGTTCAGTCGGCGCGTGCGCTCCGGCACTGGATACCGACCGTCGCCAGTATGAGTGGTGACTTTCCATTTCATCCGCCGGAAGCCCCAGGCGGCCCTTGAGCCGACGCGAGCGATAATTTTTACGGGAGGCGTATTGACAACAAAACACGAATCGAAAATACTGATGTAAACGTTTCCTTTTTTTTGGGTAATCATGTAAACGTTTACTTTTTATCAGATCAGGCGATTTGGCATGCTGCACACAAGCAAGACACAGAAACCTGTGACGATCAAGGACGTTGCCAGAAAGGCAGGTACATCAATCGCCACGGTTTCGTATGTATTCAGTAATGCGGAGCGCAACATTCGCCCCGAACTTCGGCAGCGCGTGTTGCAAGCCGCGGCTGAAATTGGCTATGTAAAAAATGCCGCTGCCAGTAGCATGAAGGGCAAACCACGCGGGATTCTGGCCGTGGTCGTTGCCCAGTTCGCCAACACCTTCTTCACACGCATGTGCGTGGACATCGTCTCGATCGCACGCCAAGCCGGTTATATCGTGACGCTCTGCAACAGCGACGAGGATCCCGATCAGGAGCGAATCATCCTCGAACGTTTGGTTGCGCAGCGCATTGACGGCTGCATTTTATGCCCGGCCATGTCACGCGAGGAAAACACCGTTTTGCTGCGGAAATACCGGATTCCCTACGTGATTCTCGAGCGATCATTCCCCGAGTCGACAACGCCGCACAATTTCGTCGGACACAATAACTACCACTCCGGTTATCTGGCGACTCGGCATCTCCTGGAAGCGGGACATCGGCGGATTGCCTTCTCCGGATGGGACTCCCCCATTCCCAACGTATGCGAACGCGTCGACGGCTACCAGGCCGCCCTGCGCGAATTCGGCGTAACACCCGAGCATGACTTGATATTGACCGACGAGTTGTCGGAAGCGGCCGGGAGACGCATGGCCGAAAAGCTGCTCGAATCAGACGTAACCGCCGTTGTCCTTGGGCAACATGATACGGCCAAGGGAACTCTGCTGTATTTCCAGGACAGGGGAATCCGTTGGCCGGACGATCTTTCGCTCGTGATGATCGGTACACCGGAATGGGCGGGGGTATTACGGCCCCGACTCACCTGCATCCAGCGCCCTGAACACAAGATGGGGGATACAGCCGCTGAATTGTTGTTGTCCGCCATCGCGAAACCCGAGACACCCCCGGCTCACCACGTCTTCCTCAGTAGCGTCTCGGAGGGCGATTCCGTTTCCAGGAGGCAAGCAAGTCATCGCGTAGCACTGGCGTGAGGTTCCACGCAGTAAGTCGTCTGTCGTACCACCAAGAAAGTCTGTTTTGTAAGTCTGATTTGGAGAGGCAACAAAGTAATGATCCACTAATGCACGACCCTTATCTCTGGAGGTGTTGAAAATGAGCAAGAAAACAAGTTGGCGCATTCCCGCAGTCATCGTCCTCGGACTGGCATCAGTCTGGCCGCAGTTGAGCAGCGCGCAGGCACCGGCCAAATGGCCGACGCAGGACATTTCGATCGTTGTTCCTTACCCCCCCGGCGGCGGCACAGACCTCACTACCCGCGCACTCGCCGAAGAGATGGGCAAGGCGCTCAAAGCCAATATTTCCGTGATCAACCAGCCCGGCGCTAGCGGGTCGGTGGGCACGCTCGCCGTGTGGAACAAGCCGCATAACGGCTACACCATTGCCGCCAACGGCATCCTGGCTTTCGCCTCCTATCCGGTCCGCGGTTTCAACGAAGGCGCCTACAAGGACCAGAAAGACTGGCACATCTGGATCGCTACCTACTCGCCCAATGCCATCGTGACCAAGGGCGGGGAAGGTGCGAAATACAAGACGATGGCGGATCTGCTCGCCGCTTTGAAAGCCAAGCCCGGTGAAATCACGTTCGGCACCGCCGGCGTGGGCAGCGGAGGCTACATGGGTTCGGAAGTCCTGAAACTCGGAACCAAGATCCCCTACAAGCATATTGCCTATCAAGGGGGCGCACCGGCGATCGTGGGCGGCCTGTCCGGCGAAGTCGACATCGTTCCCCAACTCCTGATGGAGATGGTCGATCACATCCGCGCGGGCAAGATGAATGCTCTGGCGGTCTTGATGGACAAGCCGTTCAAATTATCTGGCGCTCCAGACATCCCCGCGATTACAGACTCGGTGCCGGGCGTCAAACCCTATCTGCCGATGGGTGAATCCTTCGGCATCATGGTCCCGAAAGACACGCCGGCGAACGCCGTCAAGGCAATTGACGAAGCCTTCAAGGTCGCGGTTCAGAGCGAAACCCTGAAGAAATTCGCGGCAGAAAAGGGGTCGGTTGTTCTGGCGCTCAGCGGTGAAGAAGCGCAGGCCCATGTGGCGAAACTTTCTTCGATCGTTTCATGGACCCTGTTTGATGCCGGCTCAGCCAAGATCTCGCCGGACAAGCTGGGGATTCCAAAGCCGTAACAAGCCGACCGACAGGCCTCAAACCAGCCGCTGGCAGGCAAGCGAAACATTTTTTCCTGCCGGCGGCTTATTTTGTCTCAAAGGAGTCAGGGCGTGGATAAGCAAACCCACTTCGATTTCATTACCAGCATTGTCCTCATGCTTCTGTCGGTAGCCCTGATTATCGGCAGCTATCGCATGGGCGTCGAGGTCGGCGGCGACATGTATGCGTCCCCCGGGATGCTGCCCATGGTGCTGGCCGTCCTGCTTCTGTTTACGGGCATCCTGTTATTCAAGCGAAGCGTCCAGGTTAACGGATGCGCGAAGAATTTGAGCGAGTTCGTGTCGTGGTTCAACCACTTCCGGCGATCAAAAATGTGCCGCGAGTTTTTGGTGGGAGGAGTGATTCTGGCGCTTTACACCTTCGTATTGGCTCCCCGGCTTCCGTTCTGGCTGTCCACGTCGATCTTTCTGCTTGTTCTCATGGGAGTTCTGAGAGCCACCTCGGTCGTCAAGAGCGTCATGATCACGGGCCTCGTCGTGGGAAGCATCTATGGCGTTTTCCAGATGATCTTCCACGTACCACTGCCCTAGGCGGAGACTCAGCATGGATTGGAACTATCTGTATGGTGTTCTGCATTTCATGATGCAGCCCATGAGTCTGGTGACGCTGGTGTTGTCTGTATTCTTTGGACTAATCGTCGGCATGCTTCCCGGACTGACGGCCACCATGGCCGTCGCCCTCCTCACCGGGTTGACCTACAAGCTTTCGAACGAGGTGGCGATTCTGTCCCTTGTCGCGGTTTACGTCGGCGCCATTTCCGGCGGAGCCCAGGCCGCCATCCTGATGAACATTCCGGGTACACCGGCCTCTGCGGCCACGGCAGTTGACGGCTTTCCCATCGGCCAGCGCGGAGAAGGCGGACTGGGAATCTTCGTGGCGACGGCGGCATCCTGCACCGGCACACTGATGGGCACGGTGTGCATCATGCTGCTCACGCCGCCCCTGGCGCTGCTGGCCTTGAAATTCGGAGCGTTCGAATTCTTCGTGCTCGCCCTGTTCGGCGTCATGATCTGCGGGCAACTGACCGCCGGCACTGATCCCTTGAAGGGCTGGATCTCGGGGATTCTCGGCTTGCTCGTTTCTCAGATCGGCATGGACGGCATGAATGCCCATCCGCGCTTCACCTTTGGCATGGTCAACCTGATGTCCGGAGTGCCCCTGATTCCCGTCATGATCGGGTTGTTCGGATTCCCGGAAATCATATATGGGCTGGCGTCGAGCACCGCACGATCTCAGATCAAG
>CAZCJW010000213.1:0-5197 GCA_964499185.1 uncultured Propionivibrio sp.
ACATCCTGTTCTTCGTCGACAACATCTACCGTTACACACTGGCCGGTACCGAAGTCTCCGCACTGCTCGGACGGATGCCTTCCGCGGTGGGTTACCAGCCGACGCTGGCCGAAGAAATGGGCCGTCTGCAGGAGCGCATCACGTCGACCAAGGTCGGCTCGATCACCTCGATCCAGGCGGTGTATGTGCCAGCCGACGACTTGACTGATCCGTCCCCGGCGACTACCTTCCTGCACCTTGACTCGACCGTGGTGCTGTCTCGCGACATTGCCTCCCTGGGTATCTACCCTGCGGTAGATCCGCTCGATTCGACGTCGCGCCAGCTGGATCCTCAGGTTGTTGGTGAGGAGCACTACAAGGTGGCCCGCGCGGTGCAGATGACGTTGCAGCGCTACAAGGAACTGCGCGACATCATCGCCATCCTGGGTATGGACGAACTGTCGCCGGAAGACAAGCTGACGGTCTATCGTGCGCGCAAGATCCAGCGTTTCCTGTCGCAACCGTTCCATGTGGCCGAAGTGTTCACCAATTCGCCGGGCAAGTATGTGCCGCTCAAGGACACCATCAAGGGATTCAAGATGATTGTCGATGGTGAGTGCGACAGCATTCCCGAGCAGGCTTTCTACATGGTCGGCAGCATTGAGGAAGCGTTTGAGAAGGCCAAGACTCTTTAAGCTGTATCCGCTAAGCGCGTCGTGAGACGCGTCCGCGCGGGAAAGGAAACCATGCCATACCGAGTTCACGTAGACGTTGTCAGCGCCGAAGAACAAATCTTCTCCGGCGAAGTCGAGTTAGCCGTATTTCCCGGAGAGAACGGCGAGTTGGGTATTCTGCCCCGCCATGCCCCGTTGCTTACCCGGGTTCGTCCCGGCGCGGTACGGCTGAAGATACCGGACCGCGAGGACTTCGAGATGGTGTATGTCTCCGGCGGCATCCTCGAGGTTCAGCCGACCCTGATCACCCTGCTGGCCGATACGGCCATACGGGCGAAGGATCTCGATGAGGCCGAAGCGATCAAGGCCCGGCAGCATGCCGAGGAGGTGCTGAAGAATCGCTCGGCGGATGTCAGCTACGCGAGCGCCGAAGCCGAGTTGGCACAGGCTCTGGCGCAATTGCAGGCAATCAAGAGGTTCCGCAAGCCGCACTGACCCGGAGGCGCTTTGAAACCGAAAAAGCTGGTGCGGTTGGCCAGCTTTTTGTTTCATGCGAATCCGGAAAAACTACTGTTTCGATCGACGATTTCCTGCGTTTTCCAGCGCGGCAAAGCGTTCCTCAAGGCGGGACAACGCTCCGTTCACGGTGGCTACGTCCTGGCAAAACCCTGCGATATCGCGTTTTCTGGCGATAGCTTGGCGCTCCTCAGTGAAATACTCCGCCAAGTTTCGCGCCAGGTTCCATCCCGCTTTCTGATGCCACTCGACCAAATGCCTTCCCGTGCGTAGCAGACGATGGGCGGCGATGTCTCCGATCATGTTGGCCAGATCACTCTCCACATCCCATCGCAGGTTGCGGAAAACAAACCCGATACAGTCGGCGAGTCCGGCAGAACCGCTGATCCGGGCCGAAGCCAGAAGGGACGACGGGTTGGCAAGCGATCCGAGCAAACGTAGTGGAGAGGCGCCGGACAAGGAAATGGCGACCGTGGCCGGGGCGTCGCCATCCCTGTTGCGGAAATACCCCTCTGCGGTGATTTCCAAAGAGCAATGCAAGGGAGCGAACTCCAGTCGGACTGTCTGCCCGGCAAACGAAGCAAGGCGGTCGCGAGCCCAGTCCTCCCCGGCGAGAAGGTGATTCAAGCCAGCAAGCAAGGCATCCTGCAGCATGAGTCCGGTGCTAGTTGACCTGCTGGATACCGGCGACGACCCATCCCCGGCTTCCATCAACCGGCTTGCTCAGGTTCCACACCTCGTCGAACGGGGTCGCCGCGCCGTCTGATGTTTCGCGGATCATTCCGTTAAAGCGAACGCTGGCGATGTGCCGCTCGGCCTCGGTAACGACTTCCAGGAGTTCGGCATTGAGCGTGACGACATCGGTCTGCTGCTCGACATCACCGCGTTCATCCATCTGCATCTTGATCTCGGCAAAGACCTCTGGGCTGACGAACTCACGCATGTCGTCGAGATTCCTGGCGTCATTGGCCGCCTGCAAGCGCACAAAGTTGAGCTTCGCAATACGCAGGAAGGCTTCGCCGTCAAAGCCTTGGGGGAGCGAAGGTGCGGTGGGTTCACCGGAACCGCCAAATGTTGGCGTTGGCGCCGGTGAAACTACGGCATCTTCCACGCCTGCATACCGCATTGGTGCGGGGGAGGGGGCACTGCGTCGCATCAGGAGCTTGAGGACAAAAACAACGGCCATGGCCAGCAGGGCAATCATCAAGATGCTGGCGAATTCCTCACCCAAACCAAAATGCGACAGCAAAGACGCGATGCCGAGTCCGGCGGCCAGGCCGGCGATCGGTCCCAGCCAGCTGCGCTTGGGCGCCGGGGCCGCGGTAGGTGAAGCGGGTGCGGTGGGTGCCGGGGTGGCCTGCCTGGTCGGCGCGGGAGCGGGCCGAGGGGTAACAGACCTCTGCATGCCGAATGAACTGCCGCCCCCCAGCCGTTTGGCTTCCGCTTCGCCGATGCTCAGTGCACTGGCAACAAAGGTAACCACAACCGCGAAAAAAATGGTCAAAAACTGCTTCATTGATGACTCCTTCAGAATTTGAACCCACGGTGCAGGGCGACGACGCCCAGCGTGAGGTTGAAGTATTCGACCTTTTCGAAACCGGCCTGTTCCATCAGGGACTTCAAGGTTTCCTGGTCGGGATGAACCCGGATCGACTCGGCCAGGTAGCGATAGCTTGCCTCGTCCTTGGTGACGAGCTCGCCGATACGCGGAATGACTTTGAACGAATAGAAATCGTAAAGCGGCGCCAGCGGCTTCCAGACGCGGGAGAACTCCAGCACCAGCAGCCGGCCGCCGGGGCGCAGGACGCGGTACATCTCGGCCAGCGCGCGGTCCTTGTGCGTCATGTTGCGCAACCCGAACGCGACGGAAACACAGTCGAAGTAATCGTCAGGAAACGGCAGTTTCTCGGCGTCGCACTGCGCTACCGGGAGGAGCAGGCCCTTGTCCGCGACGCGGTCGCGACCATTCGTCAGCATCGAATTGTTGATGTCGGTCAGCCAGACTTGCCCGCTTTTTCCGGCCCGCCGGGCAAAAGCGAGGGAAAGGTCGCCGGTGCCTCCGGCGACATCGAGAACGCGCGATCCCTCGTGGACGCCGCTGCGGTCGATGGTGAATGCCTTCCACAACCGGTGCAGACCGCCGGACATCAGGTCGTTCATCAGGTCATAGCGCTGGGCGACGGAATCGAAGACTCCGGCCACGCGCCGCGCCTTTTCGGCTTCAGCGACCTGTTCATAGCCGAAATGGGTCTGGTTTTGCGTATTCATGATGCTCGCTAAATGGGGGTGCAGCGTCGAATATCAACGCTTGACGCCGCAGGTGGGGGCAGGCGCTTCGGGCAAGGTCGGGCATTCCGCGGGGTCGCGGCTGGCTCCGGCCGCCTTGAGCTTATCCAGATAAGCCTGCCAGAGCTCGTCCCGATGGCTGCCCAGGCCGTGCAGGATGTCCCAGGAATACAGGCCGCTTTCATGACCGTCGGAGAAGACCGGACGGATCGCGTAGTTGCCGACCGGTTCGATGCGCACGATATCGATATCGCGCTTGCCGATCTGCAGCTTCTCCTGTCCGATGCCGTGGCCGCGAACTTCCGCCGAAGGCGAAAAGACCCGCAAAAACTCGAAGCTGAGTTCGAAACGATCGCCATTGTCGAAGCTGATTTCGAACATTTTCGATTTCTGATGCAGCTTGATTTCGGTCGGTGTGGGAGTGTCGGAACGCAGGCCGCCCATGATTGCCTTCGTGGAAAATGGAGGCGCTATCATAGCGCAAGTAGGGCAGGCTACGATTTTCAGCTTGTCACGCAAGTCGCGACAAGCCACGATTACGAGGAGACGAGATGACCGCAGCACCATTCCGATTCGAATACCCCCGAGTGCTTTCCATTGCTGGATCGGACAGCGGCGGCGGCGCCGGAATCCAGGCGGACCTGAAAACCATTTCCGCGCTGGGTTGCTACGGCATGACCGCCATTACGGCGCTCACCGCACAAAATACCTGTGGCGTGCGCGCCATCCATGGCGTACCGCCGCAAATGTTGCGCGAACAGATCGACGCCGTCATCGAGGATATCGGCGCCCATGCCGTCAAGATTGGCATGCTGCATGCGCCCGAGATTGTCCGCACGGTGGCCGAAGCGATTGATCGCCACGCGCTGAAGAACGTAGTGTTCGATCCCGTGATGGTGGCCACCAGCGGCGCGGTGCTGATCGAAAGATCCGCAATGGAATCGCTGGTGGGCGAACTGTTTCCCCGCGCTGCGGTGATTACCCCTAACCTCGACGAAGCTGCGCTGCTCGTCAACCGCCTGCTGAAATCTGCGGAGGATATGGAACAGGCGGCACAGGATCTGCTGGGACAAGGTGCTCGTGCTGTCCTGCTCAAGGGCGGGCACCTCCCCGGCGAAACCGTCATCGACTTGCTGATCACAGAATCGGGTGAGAGGCACTGGATGGAAGCGCCCCGTATTCACAGCCCCAACACCCATGGGACCGGCTGTACCCTTTCCAGCGCGATCGCGGCCTATCTGGCTCTCGGGACCACGCTGGCGGAAGCCGTACATAGCGCCCGCTCGTACGTGCGTGAAGCTCTGCTGTCCGGCGCGGAAGTGAGAACTGGGAAAGGCAGCGGGCCGCTCAATCATGGCCACGCGCCGGTGGTGATGCGCCTGAACGCGATTGGAGAGGGCCAAGGGTAGCGGAATGGATGGCGTTCCTGTTACGGCCCCCTGATCGTGGCTGCGGAAAATCCTGATGGTCAAACTTTCGGTCGCCTGACTGGCGCGCTGAAACGCTGCACGCCGGAAGAATTACAGCGCCTAACGCAAAAGAAGGGATTCTCGGAAGTCGAATCGGTTGCGCTGCAGTTCGCCCATGCTGCACTGACTGTTGAAAGCGAAGCCGCCGCGCATGATCTGTTCGATAAATGGCTTGAGCTGGACCTGATCGAGAAGGCGGCCACTCCAAGGGAGGTGGTCTTTGTCGAGTTTGCCGACGTGTGCATCGAGTGTGCGTTTTAGCATGAGAGCAGG
>CAZCJW010000214.1:0-5098 GCA_964499185.1 uncultured Propionivibrio sp.
CGTCCAGCGTCGGCGGACTTGTGCCACATCCACCACCGCCGTTGAACTTGTACGGTGTGCTGTTCGTTGTCAGCTTGCTGTGCGTGCTGGCGTCGATCCAGTTGGCGGCAATCGTGGTCATGACATAGGTCACAGCGCCGACGCGTAGCGGTACGAGCGCCAGCAGCAGGCACAATAACCAGCCGAATCTGCTCCCTCTCATGCCCTCCCCCACTCAATGCCCAACACCCCGAACCCGAGCGGCACCTCCCAAAATGGTGGTCGGGTTAGCCCACAGGGCATAACCCGACTCGCAGTGCGTGACGCGGTCCTACCCTACACCTGAATCATTTACCGCGCGCAGGATACCGTTGCGTTGGCTGCTGTTACCCCTGTGCCGCGCGGCGTAACGGTGCAGGTCACAGTGACAGCTGCACCTGAACAATCTCCTGTCCCACCAATCTGGAACTGTTGATCATTTGTGGGAGCGGCCGCTACCAAAGTCACTCCGTTAACGAAGTTCGAGAGCAACGCAACCGTGCAAACATTGGCGACATTCATCGGAACACACGGTGCTCCGCTGGAGATTCCTCGTGTCAAACACACACCCGTGTTAACCGCGGTTCCCGACGCGATCGCTCCGGCAACACCCTGAGCCGCGGAATTGTGTGCATCGACGCTCAAATCCACAAATCTCGGAATTGCCACCGCAGCAAGTATCCCAAGGATCACAATGACCACCACCAGTTCAATCAGGGTAAAACCACGCTGCACGTGTTTCATGCTTTCTTCTCCTTGTAAAAAATCAACAACCCGAAATCGTCAAACCGCTGATCGTCGCCGCCACGTTGGCCGCCGTCGGTTGCGCATAGGTGAAATTGCAATTGGCCGCGTCCGGCGCACCAAGCACGCCGAATGTGGCCACCCCGCCACCGCCGGCGTAGGTGTAGCCTTCGGCCTCCAGTTGCGCCTGCGTGGGATTGAAGATCCCCGTCAAGCCAGCCGCCGAGAGGATGCCGGGATTACCGCCGAACCCGGTCACCGCTGGATAACCAAAGACCATGTGCACCAGGCCGCTTTCTGTGCACACCGTGCCTGTGGCGCCAGCGCTGTTGGTGGCTACGCCACCACCACCGGGGCAGGCAACCGCGTCGGCAATTCCACCGCGCGACAGCGTCGTGGCGTGCACCAGGGTCGAGGCGGCCATCACGCTGCCTCGCGCGGCCTGCAATTTGGCAATGCGCGCATCGCGCTGCAGGTTGGTGAAGCGCGGCAAAGCGACGGCGGCGAGAATCCCCAGGATGATCACGACCACGATCAACTCGATGAGGGTAAAGCCAGCCTGGCGCCCGAAAATGGTTTTGCTGTTCATTTTTGTCATAACGGTATCCTCAGGTTTTTCTTCAGTCCCAGCCGCTCAATTTCTTGCTTCATCAACTCGCGCCAACCCGACCCCGGCCAGGCTGCCTTTCACCCCGCCCGCCTCGGCTCCTCGCACCAGGCGGAACCGCGCTTCCCGGCCCGAACGGTAGCGGTAGACCAACTGTTCCCGCTTCCGGTCGAAATACCAGACTCCACCGGCCTCCGGCGTCGCATCCAGTTCGCCGAGGTAACTCCCCGGCTTCCGTTCTATCCAGAGCAGCGGGTTGCGCGACACTGGCAACATTCCTCCTACCGACTGATGATGCGCCAGGCGATCCATCAGTTCGACACGCAACGCGGCCACTTCCGACTGCACCGCCGCTTCCTCGAACTCCTCCCGCACCCTTTCCAGCGCGCTCATCAGCAGAAAAGCCAGGACGCCAATGATGGCCACCAGGACCGGGAATTCGTATCGCCTCCCCTCGCGCCGGTCCATGGCTGATCTCCGTCAACGCTTCAACGCCACTTTGCCGAGATCCCACATCGGCAGGAAAATGCCCAGCGCCAGGATCAGGACCATGATGCCGAGCAGCACGATGAGGATCGGCTCTATCTGCTGCCCCAGCGTCTTCAGTTCGTATTCGACCTCCTGCCGGTACATGTCGCCGATCTCGTTCATCATGTCGTCGACGGCGCCGGACTCCTCTCCCACAGCCACCATCTGCAGCACCACCGGCGTGAAAATACCGGCGCTGAGCGCGGCACGCAGCAGACTTTCGCCGCGCTCGACATTCTCGCGCATGCCTTCGACGCTGCGCTGGATATAACTGTTGTCGACGGTATGCGCCGAGTTCGACAGCGCCTGCATGACCGGCACGCCGCTGCGCATGCCGAGTGAAAAACTGCGCGAAAAGCGCGACAGCGCCGCCTTGTGCAGAATCTTTCCGGCGATCGGAATCTTCAGGGACATGCGGTCCCAGGCGTACCGCCCTGAGGCCGTTCCCACCCAGGCGCGGAAGGCCAGGACAGCACCGATCATACCGGCCAGCATGACCGGCCAGTACGCGACCATGAAGTCGGAGAAGCCGAGCAACAACCGGGTCATGAACGGTAGTTCAGCGCCAAATCCGGCGAAAACCTTGGCGAACGCCGGAATGACGAAGATATTGACGACGACGATGGCCGCAACCATAGCCATCACGACGAACATCGGATAGCGCAATGCCGACTTCACCTGTTCCCGCATGTAGCGCTCGAATTCGAGGTGCTCGAACAGGCGATAGAAAATTTCTTCCAGCAACCCCGTGGCTTCGCCGACGCGCACCATCGACAGGTAGAAAGGCGAAAAAACGCGCGGATGGCGCGCCAACGCCTGTGACAATTCGCGACCGGACTCCAGGCTCTCGCGCACTTCGCCGATGACGCGCTTCATCTCCGGATTGATCGCCGCGTCCTGCAAGCCCGACAGCGCACGCATGATCGGCACACCTGACTTCAGCAGCGTGTGAATCTGCCGGCTGAACAGCAGCAGGTCGATGTGCCCGACCTTCTGGCGGAACAGCGGCGCGCTCCAGTTGGAGGAAAATTTTTTCGCACGCGACTTCGTCTCTCGAATTTCGACCGGCGTCAGTCCCTGCCCGAGCAGCACGTCCGCAACAGAACCGGAAGCAGCTCCTTCGAGCGTCCCTTCGATGAGGTTACCGCCGCCATTCCGTGCTTTGTATGCGAATGTCGGCACGCTCAATCCTCGAACTGATTGCTGATGCGCATGGCTTCGTCGATCGTCGTGCGTCCCTTCACGACGAGGCGGACGGCGTCGCGGCGGAGGGTGTCGCCGGCCATCTGCTTGCGCGCGGCCTGGACGAAGACGCCGGTATCGTCGCTGTTGATCGCTTCCACTATCTCGTTGGTCATTTCAAGCATTTCGAAGACACCGGTACGCCCCTGGTAACCGGTGCCACCGCAGTGGGCGCAACCGCGCCCTTTCAGGTAGCGACGCTGGTCGACGGTGTCGCCGAGTTCGTAGCGCAGCCATTCATGTTCGTGCGGCGCCGGCACATGCGGCTCGGCGCAGTTGTCGCAAATCACGCGAACCAGCCGCTGGGCCAGCACAAGTTGCAGCGACAGGGCCACCATGTAGCGCGGCACGCCCATGTCCAGAAGCCGGATCGGAGTCGAGATCACGTCGTTGGTGTGCAGTGTCGACAAAACCATGTGGCCGGTAATGGCGGCGCGCATGCCGATTTCAGCCGTGACCTGGTCGCGCATTTCGCCGACCAGCACGATGTCCGGATCCTGGCGCAACGCAGAACGCAGCACGCGCTCGAACGTCAGGTCGATCTTGTCGTGCACCTGAACCTGGTTGATGCCGGGCAGGCGGTATTCCACCGGATCCTCGACGGTGATGATCTTCTTCTCGGTGGTATTGAGTTCGGCCAGCGCGGCATAGAGCGTCGTGGTCTTGCCACTCCCGGTCGGCCCCGTGACCAGCACCATGCCGCTCGGACGGCGCACGGCGTGGCGCAGGCGCTCCAGGATGCGCGGCGGCATGTTCAGGCGATCGAGACCGAGCAACCCGGTATTCTGGTTGAGCAGACGCATGACGACCGATTCGCCATGTTGCGTGGGCATCGTCGAGATGCGCACGTCGACCATGACGTTGCGGATCTTGATGGCAAAGCGTCCGTCCTGCGGCAGCCGCTTCTCCGAAATATCGAGACCGGACATCAATTTCAGTCGCAACGCCAGCGCCGGCGCGATCTTGGCATCGGCCTCCATCTGCACCTGCAGGACGCCGTCGATGCGAAAGCGCACACGCAGCGAGCGGTCCTGCGGCTCGATGTGAATGTCCGAGGCGCGCGAGCGCATGGCTTCCTCGAACACCGTCTGCAGCAGTTTGACGACCGGTGCCTCCTCGGCACCGGGAGTTGCGGCAAGCAAATCGCCGAACTCCACCGGGACGTCGCCCAGGTCCTCGGTCAACTCCTTGGCCAGCCCTGTGATCTCTTCCGTACGGCGATAGACGCGATCGATTAGCGCCAGCAACTGGCTCTCGGCGACGACAGCCAGTTCGATGTCGCGCCGCAGCAGGCGGTAAAGCTCATCGAATGCCTGCAGATCGGTCGGGTCGGCAAAACCGACACGTAAGCGGCCATCAAGTTCATCGAGAACGACGGCACGGAAACGCCTTGCCTGCGCCTCGGGCAGCAAAGCGATCAATTCCTGCCGCGGGTTGAAAACCTTGAGATCAACGTAAGTGGCACGCAGTTGCCGCGCCAGTGCCTGCGAAATCGCCTCTTCCGTAACGAAGGCGCTTTCGACGACAATACGCCCCAGCTTGCGGCCGCTGCGTTTTTGCTCGTCGAGGGCGAACTTGAGCTGTTCGTCGGTCAGAAGGCCTTGCTGGATGAGCAGGTCACCGAGGCGGATTTTTTCCGGACGCGCCATGGCAAGTTCCAGTATTTTCTAGGTTTTTTGGCTAATACGCTGATTTTAGCGATTTTTTGTATTTTTCAAAGCGATTTCTGGAGTTTCGTTTGACTGCCGTCGTCCTCTTCCAGCCCGAGATTCCGCCGAACACCGGCAATGTCATCCGCCTGTGCGCCAACACGGGATGCGAACTGCATCTCGTCGAGCCGCTGGGTTTCAGATGGGAGGACCGCTCACTCAAACGCGCCGGCCTCGATTACCACGAATTTGCGCGGGTGTTCCGCCACGTAGACTGGGCGCACTGCAAGTCGGTGCTGACCGGCCGGCG
>CAZCJW010000215.1:0-1259 GCA_964499185.1 uncultured Propionivibrio sp.
TTCCCGGCCGGACGCCGGACGGTGCCATCCGTGTGCGGCCACAAACCGGCCAGCGCGCGCAGCAGGGTGGTTTTGCCGATGCCAGATTTGCCGCGGATCAGAATCGATGCCTGGTCGGAAACACTGAGCGTCAGGCCGTCCACCAGAAGTTGTCCGGCCGGCGTACGCACGCTCAGTGACTCGACGGCGAAGTGCTCTTCATCGGTCTCGATGCGCGCTCCCGGCAACTGCCTCGCCGCGTCCATCGACTCGAGGAATCCTGCCAGACGGTTGATCACGGCGCGGTAGCCGGCGAAATTGTCGTAGGAAGTGCGAATGAAGGACAAGGCGTTTTGCACCTGGCTGAATGCTTCGGCCGTCTGCATCACGTCGCCGAGGGTGATCTGCTTGCTGAGCAAGCGCGGTGCCTGGACGATGAACGGGAAGACGACGGCCGCCTGGCTGACCGCGAGATTGAAGCCCTGGAATTTGACGGAGCGGAAGATGATTGCCCACAGATTGGCGATCACATCGCGAAAGCGCCGCATCAGCGCGACCCGCTCGACCTTTTCACCACGATAGAAGGCGATGCTCTCGCCATACTCGCGCAACCGCATGAGGGCGTAGCGGAAGTTGGCGCCGAGTTGCTCGTTGAGGAAGTTGAGCTGGATCAGCGGGCGACCGATCTTGACGGCGAAGACCGTGGCCACGATCACGTACAGATACACGGCGAATACCATCGCGCGCGGAATTTCCCATCCGAACAGTTCCAGCACGCCGGAGAGGTTCCAGAGAATGACGGTAAAGGCGAAGAGCGAAACCACGGCGTCGAGCAGGCCCATGGACAGCGCAAGGGTGCTGCCGACGAAACTCTCCACGTCCTGCTGGATGCGCTGGTCCGGGTTGTCGGCGGTCGCGGGGACGAACTGGCTGCGGTAATACGCTTGCCGGGACAGCCAGCGCTCGATCAGCGTGTGGGTCAGCCAGGTGCGCCAGCGAATCTGGAACGACTGCTGCAGGAAAAAGCTGAGCAGCGCCCGCGCCACATGCACCGTGGCCAGGATGCCGAAGAGGCCGAGCATGCCCCAGAACGCGCCCGCATCGAGGTTCTGCATGGCGCTGTAGAAGCCGTTGTACCAGTAGGAAAACAGGATGTTCATGCGCACGGCGAACAGCGTCATGAACACGATGACTGCCAGCCAGACGAGCGGCACCAGGCTGACCCGGGGATTGAAATACACCGCCGTGATCCGCAAGAACTGGCGGCCCCACACGGTAAA
>CAZCJW010000215.1:1359-5097 GCA_964499185.1 uncultured Propionivibrio sp.
GGGGATTGAAATACACCGCCGTGATCCGCAAGAACTGGCGGCCCCACACGGTAAACCGGCCGAGAAGTGCCGCCACCCCGGCCATGCCGATCAAGCTGATGGCGAACGCCTTGCCGAGCCAGACCACGCTGGCCATCAACTCCTGTCCCCAATCCACGTTATTTCCTTGCGAATTTGCCCGTGGGGAGTTTGCACCCGGCGGACTTAAGAAAGGCTTAAAGAGTCGCTGGTTTTCCGCAAATTCGTCATTCCAGCGAAGGCTGGAATCCAGAAAATTCAAAAAAAACCTCAGTGCAAACCACGGAGAACACGGAGAAATGCTTGAAAGTGGAGAATTTCCATCCTCACCCGTCGGGTGAGTTGCTTTTTCACTCCGATGCTTTGTTTTTACTCTGTGTTCTCCGTGCTCTCCGTGGTTAACTGCTTTTTCAAGGTTTAACGAACTAGACCCCGGCCTTCGCCGGGGCGACGGTTTCTCCCCGCACGCTGGACTCTACTTAAGGTAGCTGCGCAACACCGACACGACCTGCTCCAGATCCTCCTTGCGCTGTTCCTCCGGAATGACGTGGGTACCGAGATGGTCGCGCAGGTGGCCTTCCAGGACCTCCATCATCAGGCCGTTGACCGCGCCGCGGATCGCCGCGATCTGCTGCAGCACCGCCGAGCATTCGCTGCCCTGTTCCAGGCTCTTTTCCAGCGCTTCCGCCTGCCCCTTGATGCGGCGCACGCGGACCATCAACTGCTTCTTGCCTTTTACGGTATGTGGCATCGACTTCTCCTGTTGGTTATTGCTTCGGCCCGACGAAGCAGAAAGCCCCCGTCATGCCGGCGAAGGCCGGCATCCAGTGTCGGAAAGCAATCGCTGACTGGACCCCGGCCTTCGCCGTGGTGACGCGCTCAAACATCATCGTGCCGCATCAACAATTGCAAACCACTCTCATTGCCAAAATATATACTGGGGTATAGTATATGGCAAGCGTCACACAGGAACGAGCCGCATGGAAACCACCCACTCCGCCGGAAAGCTCTGCCATACCGAGGTTTTCGACACCGGCAACCCGCTCGCCGAGCGAAACACGCGCTGGGCGATCGTTTTAACCATCGTCACAATGGTTGCCGAGATTGCCGGCGGCTGGGTGTTCAACTCGATGGCACTGTTGGCCGACGGCTGGCACATGAGTTCGCATGCCCTGGCGCTCGGTCTCTCGGCCTTCGCTTATGCCGCGGCGCGCCGTTTCTCGCGCGACAGGCGCTTTGCCTTCGGCACCTGGAAGATCGAGATTCTGGGCGGCTACACCAGCGCCGTATTCCTGGTCGGCGTCGCCGCCGTGATGCTGTTCCAGTCCGTCGAGCGCTTGTTCTTCCCGTCGGAGATCCACTACGACGAAGCCATCGCGCTGGCGTTCGTCGGCCTGGGGGTCAATCTGGCGTGCGCCTGGTTGTTGCGCGATACGCATCACCACCATCACGGACACCATGAACACGCGCATCACGGGCATGAGCATGCCGAACACCATCACGACCTCAACCAGCGCTCCGCCTACATGCACGTGATCGCCGACGCGGCGACCTCGGCGCTCGCTATCATCGCGCTTTTCGGCGGCAAGTTCTGGAACATCGGCTGGCTTGACCCGGTGATGGGCATCGTTGGCGCGGCGCTGGTGACGATATGGGCCTACGGCCTGCTGCGCGACACCGGCCGGGTGCTGCTCGATGCGGAGATGGACGCGCCTGTGGTGGCGGAAGTGCGCGAGGTCATCGCTGACCTCCCCGACGCCGCGGAAATCACGGACCTGCACATCTGGCGCGTGGGCAAGGGGAAATACGCGTGCATGCTTTCGCTCAATGCTGAGAAAAATGTCCGGCCCGAGGAAATCCGCAAGCGCTTGAGTATTCACGAAGAATTGGCGCACATCACTGTGGAAATCAACCACCGGAGATAACTGGCCCGCTCCCCAACGCGGATCATTTGGAAAGAAATACGCGACTGGATAAACCTTTTCGAGAAATCGGTGTTCTAAAAAGTTGTATTGAGCACGTTCTTGGAAGGAGGAAGTCCATGTCTATCTTCGCCCGCTACCAGAGCCGTTTCGAAGCGGCGCAAGAAGAAGAAATGTCGGTTCAGGAATATCTGGACCTGTGCAAGCGTGATCCATCCGCGTACGCCAGCGTCGCCGAGAGGATGTTGCAGGCCATCGGCGAACCGGAAATGGTCGATACCCGATCCGATCCGCGCCTGTCGCGCATTTTTGCCAACAAGATGCTGCGTCGTTATCCGGCATTCCGCCACCTCTACGGGATGGAGGAGGTCATCGAGCACATCGTCTCGTACTTCCGCCACGCGGCGCAGGGGCTGGAAGAAAAGAAGCAGATCCTGTACCTGCTCGGACCGGTGGGCGGGGGCAAATCGACGCTGGCGGAAACGCTCAAGCACCTGATCGAGAAAGTCCCGTTCTATGCCCTGAAGGGCTCCCCGGTGCATGAATCGCCGCTCGGACTGTTCAACCCGGCCGAGGATGCCCAGTTGCTGGAAGACGATTACGGCATTCCACGCCGCTACATTGACACCATCATGAGCCCGTGGGCCGTCAAGCGGCTGCACGAGTACGGCGGTGACATCACCAAGTTCCGTGTGGTCAAGCTGCGTCCGTCGGTGCTCTCGCAAATTGCCGTGTCCAAGACCGAGCCGGGCGACGAGAACAACCAGGATATTTCGTCGCTGGTCGGCAAGATCGACATCCGCAAGCTGGAAAGCTACTCGCAGAACGATCCCGATGCCTACTCGTATTCGGGTGGCCTGTGCCTGGCCAACCGCGGCGTGCTCGAATTTGTCGAGATGTTCAAGGCGCCGATCAAGGTCCTGCACCCGCTGCTCACCGCCACGCAGGAAAGCAACTACAAGGGCACCGAAGGCTTCGGCGCGATCCCCTTCGACGGCATCATCCTGGCCCACTCGAACGAGGCCGAATGGCTGGCGTTCAAGAACAACCGCAACAACGAAGCCTTCCTCGACCGCATCTACATCGTCAAGGTACCCTACTCGCTGCGCGTCACCGACGAAATCCACATCTACGAGAAGCTGCTGCTCAATTCCTCGCTTAGCGAAGCGCCCTGCGCGCCGGACACCTTGCGCATGCTGGCCCAGTTCACCGTGCTGTCGCGCCTGAAGGAACCGGAAAATTCCAGCATCTTCTCGAAGATGCGTGTCTACGATGGCGAAAACCTCAAGGACACGGACCCGAAGGCCAAGAGCTATCAGGAGTACCGCGATTTTGCCGGGGTCGACGAAGGGATGATGGGACTCTCCACCCGTTTCGCCTTCAAGATCCTCTCGCGCGTGTTCAACTTCGACCACCGCGAGGTGGCCGCCAATCCGGTCCATCTGATGTACGTGCTCGAACAGCAGATCGAGCAGGAACAGTTCCCGCCGGAAATCGAGGAACAGTACCTGCGCTATATCAAGGAGTTCCTGTCGCCGCGCTACGCCGAGTTCATTGGCAAGGAAATCCAGACGGCCTACCTCGAAAGCTACTCCGAGTACGGTCAGAACATTTTCGACCGCTACGTGCTCTACGCCGACTTCTGGATCCAGGATCAGGAATTCCGCGACCCGAACACCGGCGAAATGCTCGACCGCATGGCGCTCAACGAGGAGCTGGAGAAGATCGAGAAGCCGGCCGGCATCTCCAACCCGAAGGACTTCCGCAACGAGGTGGTCAACTTCGTGCTGCGCGCCCG
>CAZCJW010000216.1:0-2760 GCA_964499185.1 uncultured Propionivibrio sp.
AAATGGTTGAAGTTGAACGTTGTTTGGCGGTTTTCCTGGGAATCGCCAAATGACTTGCGATAAATCACGAACCCCTCATTCCATGGCGCTCCGGAATCCAGGATTTCGGAGCACACACTGGGTCCCGGCCTTCGCCGGGACGACGGCGGAGCGTGGCACCTTGTCCTCCCCCCGTCATTCCGGCGCAGGCCGGGGCTCAGTATTGCGCCCTGCAATTCCAACAAACCTTACATAAATCACCGCCCCCGTATCCCCAAATGACCACCGACCGCCAGCCCCCGACCCACGCCCCGATGGACCAGTTCCCCACCCATAACGGCGAACTCCTGGTCGGCGGCATCCCGCTCACCCGCCTCGCCGCGCGGGTCGGGCAAACACCGTTCTATGCCTACGACCGCCAGTTGTTGAGCAAGCGCGTATCCGCGCTGCGCGCCGTACTGCCGGAAACGTTAAAAATCCACTACGCCATGAAGGCGAACCCCATGCCTGCCTTGGTGGCACACATGGCCCGGCTGGTGGATGGCATTGACGTGGCCTCCGGCGGTGAACTGAAAGTCGCCCTCGACAATGGCACCGACCCGCGCGAAGTCAGCTTCGCCGGTCCCGGGAAAAGCACGGAAGACCTGCGCCGCGCCGTCGCGGCGGGCATCCTGATCAACATCGAATCTTTCCGCGAAATCGCCGAACTCACCGAGATCTGCAACGAGACCGGCTACCGCGCACGCGTGGCGGTTCGCGTCAATCCGGATTTTGAACTCAAGAGCTCCGGCATGAAAATGGGCGGCGGGCCCAAGCAATTCGGCGTTGATGCTGAGCAAGTTCCCGAACTCCTCACCGAAATCGGCCAAGCCGAGCTGGATTTCGAAGGCTTTCATCTGTTCGCCGGCGCCCAGAATCTCAAGGCCGATGCCATCGTCGAAGCCCAGCAAAAAAGTTACGACCTGGCCCTTCGACTTGCCGAGCACGCACCCGGCCCTGTCCGCACCCTCAACCTCGGTGGCGGCTTCGGGATCCCGTACTTCCCCGGCGAACAGCGGCTTGACCTGGCACCGATTGCCGCTAATCTGGCCACCCTGACTGAACGCGCGGCCCGGGATTTCCATACTGCCGAACTCGTCATCGAACTCGGCCGCTATCTGGTCGGAGAAGCCGGCATCTACGTATCACGCGTAATCGACCGAAAAATCTCGCGCGGGCAGGTTTACCTCGTCACCGATGGCGGCTTGCACCACCACCTCTCCGCTTCCGGGAACTTCGGCCAGGTCATTCGCAAGAACTACCCGGCCGCCATCGGCAATCGCATGGCTTCTTCAGAGAAAAAAATCGCCACAGTCGTCGGCCCGCTTTGCACCCCGCTCGACCTTCTAGCCGACCGAATGGAACTGGCCAAGGCAGACGTCGGCGATCTCGTGGTGATCTACCAGTCCGGCGCTTACGGCTTCACCGCAAGCCCGCAAGCGTTCCTCAGCCATCCGGCGTGCGTCGAAGTGTTGGTGTAGGCCTCAACGGCTAAATCGCAGAGCCACGTTCTTGTCCTCCAATTTTCAGACACGACGAATCACGGCTATTCTGGCCCTGCTGTATCTGTGCTTCGTCATCTATGGCAGCCTCGTTCCCCTGCGTTTAGTCGCGATACCGCTCGAAACCGCCTTGGCGGCTTTCCGGAACATCCCCTTTCTCACGCTCGGAATTGATTCTCGCGCCGACTGGGTGGCGAATCTCCTGTTGTTCATCCCCCTCGCTTTTCTAAGCAACCACCTGGCCACGCAAGGGAAGACCGGTGCAGGACGATATCTCGTCTCGTTGGTTGTCCTTCTCGCCACGGTCGGCTTGGCTTTTGCCATCGAGTTCACACAACTGTTTTTCCCTCAACGCACCGTATCGCAAAACGACATCTGGGCCGAAAGCCTCGGAAGCCTGATTGGCATCGCGAGTCAGTGGCGATTCCGATCAACGTTCGACACCTGGCTTCAGGCCGTTCAACAGCATGAGAGCCACTTGAGTCGCCTGATGCGCGCACTCAATGTATATCTCGCGATTTTGTTCGCATTCAGCGTTCTGCCGCTTGATCTGACGCTCAGTCCGGTCGAGCTCTACCACAAATGGTCGGAAGGGCGCGTTCTGCTCATTCCCTTCACCGGGTTGAAGGGCGGCGTTGCGGCGATACTCTATGAAACATTGACGGACACGCTGATATGGGTTCCCGTGGGTCTGCTCTGGTCTCTGAGTGCCAGACGGCCGACATGGCGCACTGCCGTCCTCGGTCTGACGGCAGCACTCGCCATCGAATTGGCGCAACTCTTTGTCTATTCGCGGGTCACCGATGTCACTGATGTCCTGCTGGCCGGCGCCGGCACGGCCATCGGCGCGATTCTGGCGCGTGTAACTCGCTATCAGTTTTCCGGCGGAGCGCTAACCCCAGCCATCTGGCGTTCGGCGTGGGCGCTGTGGGCCTTGCTGATGCTTGCCGTGTTCTGGTTTCCCTATGATTTCGATGCGTCGCAAACGACGCTATCGCGCGCTTATGCCAACCTCTCCCAACCCCTCCTGGCAAACTACTACTTTGGTAGCGAATATCACGCGACCAACGAGTTTCTGAGGAAAATTGCGCTTTTCCTCCCCGGTGGCGTGTTCTGGGCAAACGCCACCCAAAAGCGCACCGGCAAGGCCCTGGAGACAATCGTTTTCCTTCTTATTGCCCTATTGATCGAATCCGGGCAGATATTTCTGCCGAGCAAATACGCTGATGTGACGGATGTA
>CAZCJW010000216.1:2860-5013 GCA_964499185.1 uncultured Propionivibrio sp.
GGCACAATCACCCGCCTGCCTTTTGTTCCCTACAACGTTCGTGAACTCGTCGCGCCCGGGCTATCCGGCGTGCTTTCGGTCGCTGGGTTGAGCCTCTGTATCCTCTGGCAGATCGCCGGACACGGCATTTTCCTGAGACGGAGCGACCGCAGGTACGGGCAAATGATCTTTCTCCCCCTATGGCTAGTGGTCCATGGCGGCATCAGCTGGGTTCTGCTCCGTATTTCCGTACCCCTGGAGAGCCTTCACGACATTCTGGGCACACCGGTCCTGAACTGGGTGTGGGAGACCGAGTTGATAGCGCGGTTCCTCGCGCTTGACGCCGTTGTGGCCCTGCCGCTTATCGGGGCAACGCTTCTCGTGTCGGTGGCCTCCAAACACAGTCGGCCCGAGGCTTTGATCAGCTGGATGGGTTGGGCGCTCACACTTGTGTGGCCCTTGCACTGGATCGTGGTCGCCAGCGCGGCCACCGACAATCTCACCGAACTGATGCGTAACGGGGGCTCGTTCGCGGCGAGCGTGCTGTTGGCGTGCGGTCTTTTCTCGTTTTTCCTTGCCGGAAGCATTGTCTCGCATGGCATCTATTTCCGTTATCGCGCCATGCCGGCCCTTTTCGGCGCCCTGGCGGCAATGCTCGTTTCAACGGCATGCTTCTGGTTCGGGATGGAGCAAGTCATCGTCAAGTACGGCAAAGTTTTCTCTGCCTGGCAATTCCTCCTGAGCACGGATCGTAACCACTATGTTTCGGGCATCTCATTGCTCATCCGCTTTCTGATGGCCTATGGCGCAACGCTCTTCGGCTATATCATCGTCAATCTGCTCCTTTGGAAAACAAAGGAGCCGGATCTCAACCCGGCTCAAACCATCCCATGAACAAAGACATAGACAGCCTCCTCGCTGGAAAACCCCGCTTCAGTGATTCCGATCTGATCAAGACCGCCGCGCAGGAAGGCGATGAATCCGCGTGGAGGATGGCGTTCAAGCGCTTCGGTGCCAAGGCCCCGCAATCGGTTGCGGGCGATTTTGCGATCGCCTTGCGGGAACCGAATGGAACAGTGTTCCTCGCCGTCGACCGCTTCGCGATCCAGACACTCTGTTACCGCCAGGTCGGCAATCAACTTCTATTTGCCGAGCGCGCCGATGATCTGGCCGATGCCGATACGGAAATCGACCCGCAAGCCATCTTCAGCTATCTCTATTTCCACGTTATTCCTTCCCCGCAGACAATATTCAAGAACGTTCGCCGCGTCCCTCCGGCGCATTACGTTCTGTTCGAGAACGGGCAGCTGACCGTCGCGCCCTACTGGACGCCGGCGTTTGAAGAAGATGCGCGGCCGTCGTTCAGTGCCCTGTGCGACGAATTCCGCCACCTGTTGCAGCAGGCCACCGAGCGCCAGCTCGACGGCGGCAAGGCTGGCAGTTTCCTGAGCGGAGGCACGGACAGTTCGACCGTCGCCGGCATGATCGGACTGGTGCGCGGCGAACCGGCCGCGACCTACTCGATCGGCTTCGAGGCTGAGGGCTACGACGAAATGACCTATGCGCGAATTGCCGCGCGTCATTTCAAGACCGAGCACCACGAGTACTACGTCACCCCGGACGACCTGGTGCGCAGCATCCCTGCCGTCGCCACGCATTACGACCAACCATTCGGCAACTCATCCGCCCTGCCCGCCTACTACTGCGCCAAGATGGCCAAGGACGACGGCGTGACGCGCATCCTGGCCGGAGATGGCGGTGACGAGCTCTTCGGTGGCAACTCGCGCTACGCCAAGCAGCAGGTTTTTGACTGGTATCAGCACATTCCCGGATTGCTGCGCAAGTCGATCATGGAACCGGTTCTGGGAATGCAGATGGCGGGATCGTTGCCGCTGGTGCGCAAGGCGTCCAGTTATGTCGAACAAGCCAGCGTGCCTATGCCTGACCGCTTGCAGATGTACAACCTGATCACCCGGTTGGGCATCAACAAGACGCTGACCCAGGATTTTCTAGAGAAGATCGACGTCACCCTGCCTTTGCAACAGCAGCAGGCGGTGTGGAACAGTGCCCACGCCGACAACAACACCAACCGCGTGTTGGCCTACGATTGGCGCTACACCCTGGCGGAAAGCGATTTGCCCAAAGTCTGCGGAACCACTCGCCTGGCCAACCTG
>CAZCJW010000217.1:0-4994 GCA_964499185.1 uncultured Propionivibrio sp.
ATTCTAACGGGTATCGTGCCTATCTCACATCGAACTCGAAGCTTGCCGCAACGCGGCCTTCGACCACGACATCGAGTTGCCGCCGTCCCGGCGGCTCCTGCGGACCGATCGACCACTCGCCGTAGATGCGCCCGTCGACCGGCACCAACTGGCGCTGACTGACCTGGTTGCGCCGTTCAAGGGGAATGACGAGCTTCACGCCATCAGGTGTTTCGGTGCGATGTTCGATGGCTTTGCTCGGCAACAGATATTCCTCGCGCACGCTGACCGAACGCGTCACGCCACGCAGTTCGATCATCCAGCCATAGCGCTGACCTTCGCGGTGCGGAATCACGCGGGTCGGTTCGAAGACGACGCGCCGCGGATCACTGGCATCGAACACACCGAATTCGGCCGAGACGATTTCAACCGCCGACGCCCCAAACGAGGCAGCCCACAACCACAGGAAGACCAACCCACGCAAACGCTTTACCATTACCGCACTCCGATCAAGGCTCAGCTTCGGCGCCCCTCGCCGACCGCTGCCAGATAAATCCCGGCCAGAAGCATAACAAAGCCTGCCGCCTGGACTGGCGCGAACGACTCACCGAAGAACATCCAGGCCAGCACGGCGCTACCTACCGGCTCACCGAGCGTGACAACGGCAACGAACGTCGGTGATACGTGCTTGAGCGACCAGTTGTACGCCGAATGGCCGAGCAATTGCGGCCCCAGTGCCATGCCCAGTGCAGCCAGGTAGGCGGGAGCGGTATAGCCGGCCAATGGCACGCCAGCACCCACGCAACCCAGTAGCAGGAACAGTGCCCCGGCGCCGTAGGCCAGCCAGATGTAGGCCGGCAGCGGCATGTCGGCACGCAGCCGGCGGCCGATCAACAGGTAGGCGGAGAAGCACCAGCTGCCGACCAGCGCCAGGAAGTTGCCGAGGAATGGATTGCTGCCGGGCGCGCTGGTCCGGCTGTCGCTCCAGAAAATAAGCAGGCTGCCGGCCAGCGAGATGACGATACCGCAGGCCATCACCGGCCCCGGCCGGTCGCCGAACAATACGAAGGACGCGAGGCCGATCCACAGCAGGTTGGTCGTCACCAGCGCCGTACTGCTGGCCACCGAAGTGTATTCGAGCGAACTGATCCAGGTGGCGAAATGCAGTGCCAGGAAGAAGCCGGCACCCAGCGCGAGCAGAACCTGCCGGCGACTGATCGACGCCAGCGCCCGGCGCGACTGCCACAGTGCCAGCGGCGAGATGATCAGCGCCGCCAGCCCCAGACGCAGCGCGGCAATGGCCAAAGACGGTAACCCGTGGCCTTGCGCTACCCGGGCCAGAATAGCCCCGAAGGATATCGCCATCAGGCCGATGCCGAGGACGACGAAGGGCAACCAGCGGGGCAGCGGCCTATCCATGCCCAAGGCGACCGTCATCCCGCCGCAAGCGGGGATCCATGCGGAATATCAGCCTCAGCACTGGATTCCGACTTGCGCCGGAATGACGACCGGGTCTCATGCCGCATGCCCACCCTCCAGATACGCCGCGCGCACTTCCGCGCTGGCCAGCAGGTCGCGGCCGGTGCCGGTCATGGTGATCTGGCCGTGCTGCATGACGTAGCCGCGATGTGCGGCGCGCAGGGCGTGATGGGCGTTCTGCTCGATGAGCAGGATGGTCATGCCGTGGTCCTCGTTGAGTTCGCGGATGGTCTGGAAGATCTTCTTGATATACAGCGGCGCGAGGCCCAGCGACGGCTCGTCGAGCAGCAGCAGCTTCGGCCGCGCCATCAGCGCGCGGGCGATGGCCAGCATCTGCTGCTCGCCGCCCGAGAGCGTGCCGGCACGCTGTTCCAGCCGCTCCTCGAGGATCGGGAATAGTGCGTACATGCGCTTCAGATCGACATCGAGGTTGCGCGGATCGGCCAGCACCGCGCCCATCTGCAGGTTCTCCATGACCGTCATGCGCGGAAAGATGCGCCGGCCTTCCGGCACCAGCGAGATATCGCGCCGGGCGATGACGTGCGTGGGCAAGCGCGTGATGTCCTCGCCATCGAAGGTGATGCGCCCGGCCGATACGCGCGGCTGGCCGAACAGCGACATCAGCAGCGTCGACTTGCCCGCGCCGTTGGCGCCGATCAGCGTCACCACCTCGCCCACCTGCACCGACAGGTCGATGCCGCGCAGCGCGTGGATGTGTCCGTAATGGGCATGCACGCCCGACAGTTGCAGCATCATGGCGCCACCCCCTCACTTTTGCCGACCTTCTCCCCGTACAGCAACTCGTCGGCGTCTTCCTCGCCGAGGTAGGCCTTGATCACGTTTGGATCGTTCTGCATCTGCTTCGGCGTACCCTCGGCGATCTTGCGCCCGTAGTTGAGCACGCAGATGTGGTCGGACACGTTCATCACCACGCTCATGTCGTGCTCGATGAGCAGGATGGTCAGCCCTTCGTCGGCAACCAGGCGCAACAACAACTCGTTAAGCTCACCCGACTCACGCGGATTCAGTCCCGCCGCGGGCTCGTCGAGGCATAGCAGCAGCGGATCAACGCACAGCGCCCGGGCGATCTCGATGCGCCGCTGCGTGCCGTAAGGCAGGTCGCCCGCCGCGGTATCCGCCTTGTCGATCAGCCCGAGCCGCGTCAACCAGTCGACGGCCTTGGCCACGGCCTGGGCTTCGGCGCGTCGATACGACGTCAGGCCGAGGATGCCGGCCAGCGAAAACTGCGACGCCTTCTGCAGCACGTTGTGCTGGGCGACGATGAGGTTTTCCAGCACGGTCATCCTGGGGAACAGGCGGATGTTCTGGAAGGTCCGCACCACCTGCGCCGTGCGCGCCACCTGATGGCTCGGCAGATCTTCCAGGCGCAGGACGCCGCGCACGGGATGATTGAGGCGGACACTGCCGACGGTCGGCTTGTAAAAACCGGTGAGGCAGTTGAAGAAGGTGGTCTTGCCGGCTCCGTTCGGCCCGATCACACCGGTAATCTTGCCCGGCGGAACCTCGAGCGACAGGTCGTCGATGGCCGCCAACCCGCCGAAACGCATGGTCAGCCGCTCCACGCTGAGCAGCGGCGCGGTCATAGCTTTACTCACGACGACCTCCTTCCGGCGACAGGCGCAGGGTCGGTTCGCGGTGCGAGAGGATACCGCCCGGACGCCAGACCATGATCAGGATCATCGCCGCGCCGAACAGCAGCATGCGGTACTCGGCAAAATCGCGGCCCAGTTCGGGGAGCAGCACCAGCACCACGGAGGCCAGCACGACGCCCAACTGGCTACCCATCCCTCCGAGCACCACGATGGCCAGGATGATCGCCGACTCGTTGAAGGTGAAGGATTCCGGAGAGATGAAGCCCTGCCGCGCCGCGAAGAACACGCCGGCCACACCGCCGAGCATGGCGCCCAGAGCGAAGGCAGAGAGCTTGGCGTTGGTCACGTTCATGCCCAGCGCCTTGCAGGCGATCTCGTCCTCGCGCACGGCCTCCCAGGCGCGGCCGATGGGCAGCTTGCGCAGGCGCTTGACCAGCACGTTGGTGAGCAGCGACAACACCAGGATCACGTAGTAGAGAAAGACGATGCGGTGCATCGGCGAGAATTCCAGCCCGAAATAGCTCGCGAAGGTCGGGTTGTCGCTGGACGGCACGAAGGGCAAGCCAAAGAAAGTCGGCCGCGGGATCGAGGAAATGCCGTTCGGCCCGCCGGAAAGATCCGTCCAGTTGATCAGGACGACGCGGATGATCTCGCCGAAACCGAGCGTGACGATGGCCAGATAATCGCCCCGCAGGCGCAGACTCGGCCAGCCGAGCGCCAGCCCGAAGACGCCGGCAGTGATGCCGGCGACCGGCAGCGCCGCCCAGAATCCCCAGCCGAACTGCGTCGACAGCAACGCGTAGGCATACGCCCCGACCGCGTAGAACGCGACGTGCCCGAGGTCGAGCAGGCCGGCCAGGCCGACCACCACGTTCAATCCCCAGCCGAGCATGACGTAGATCAACACGGTCGTCGCCGTATCGACGACGTAGCGGTTATCTGAAAACACGATGGGCAGCACCAGCGCCAGTCCGAACGCCAGCCAGCCGGTCAATTCGAGCATGCGGCCACCGCGCCGCGCTTCCTGCGCGGCTGCGCTGGCCTGCCGGTCCTGCTCCTGGCGGCGCTGTTTCAGCACATCGAGCAGATAGCGCACGGCCAGCCGTCCGCAGAACGACGCAGCGATGAAAGCCGCCAGCAGCGGCCAGCGGGTCAATACCTGCAAGGAGCCCCCCTGATCGGCCGTAGTCAGGCCGATCATCGGGATGCCCAGCAACAGCGCGATCAAGGCCACCCCGGCAGCATCCTTGAAGCGCTCGGCAGACGTCGGGACGTCGTTGGCGAAAACGAGGGGCGACATCAGACTTTCTCCACTTCAGGCCGTCCGAGCAAGCCGGAGGGACGGAACATGAGCACCAGGATGAGGATGCTGAACGTGGCCACGTCCTTGTATTCGGCGGACAGGTAGGCTGACCAAAAAGCTTCGATCAAGCCGATGAGAAGGCCGCCGAGCATCGCTCCGGGCATCGACCCGACGCCACCCAGCACGGCGGCGGTGAACGCCTTGATGCCGGCGACGAAGCCGATGTAGAAATCGACCACGCCGTAATACACCGTGACCATGACCCCGGCCACCGCCGCCAGCGCCGCGCCGAGCATGAAGGTCAGCGAGATCGTGCGGTCGACATTGATGCCGAGCAAGGCGGTCATCGTGCGGTCCTGCTCGCAGGCGCGCTGCTGGCGACCGAAGGAGGTGCGCGTGATCAGCCAGCTGAAACCGATCATCAGACCGACCGTAACCAGAACGATGAGGATCTGCGAATACGCGATGCGCACGGTGAATTCCGCCGTCTCATAGATGTCAATTCCTCCGGTCAGCATCGGCGGGATCGGCTTGACACGCGCGCCCTGCGTCAATTGCACCATGTTCTGCAGGAAGATCGACATGCCGATGGCCGAAATGAGCGGCGCCAGCCGGGTCGA
>CAZCJW010000218.1:0-4972 GCA_964499185.1 uncultured Propionivibrio sp.
CTGATCATCATCGGCAGCCAGCTGCCCAAGCTGGTCGGCGCGGCGGACGACAGCCGCTGGTACAAGGTCATCTTCTCCCCGGAACTGTGGGACTGGCGAGGCGTTGCCATCGGCGGAGCAACTATCGTCGCCATGCTTTTTTCCAACCGCATTGCCAGGAAGATCCCGGGTACGATCGTCGGCATCGCGTGCGGCGCGCTCACGTATGCGGGACTTGCTGTCTTCGACCCGAGTCTCGCGACGCTCGAGAGCAATCCGCTAGTCATCGGCTCGCTCGGGGCCACCGGCGAGGGTTACCTGGCGCTGATCACCGACCGTTGGCACCAGATCGGCGAACTCAAGCTTTCGCAAGTCGGCAGCCTGTTCACCAGCGCGCTGACGCTGGCCGTCCTGCTCTCCATCGACACGCTGAAGACCTGCGTGGTGCTCGACCGGCTGACGCGTTCCCGACATGACTCGGATCGCGAGTTGGCGGCGCAGGGACTGGCCAACATGACTGCTTCAATCGTCGGCGGGATGCCCGGCGCCGGCCAGATGGGCGCAACGATGGTCAACTACTCCAGCGGCGCGAAAACCCGGATTTCGGGCGTCGTAGAAGGACTGACCTCGGTCATTGCCGCCCTGGTGCTTGGCTCGTTCATCGCCTGGACGCCGGTCGCGACCCTCTCCGGCGTGCTGATCGTGGTCGGCCTGCGCATGATCGATACCGACCCGCTGCGCTTCCTTGAATCCAAATCCACGGTGATCGATTTCGTGGTGGTGCTGGCGGTCGTCGGTGTCGCGCTGACCGTCGGCCTGATCGCCGCGTCGGCCACCGGCGTGATCCTGTCGATCATGCTATTCCTGCGCGAACAGGTCGGCGGCACGGTGGTCCGCCGCAAGAGCTTCGTCGGCGAGCGTTCGTCTGCTTGGTACCGCCCCGAGAACGAGATGCGCATCCTGGAGAAGAAAGGCCACTCGGCAGTCATCTTCGAACTCCAGGGCAGCCTGTTCTTCGGCACCGCGCAGCAGCTTTACCGCACGCTCGAACCCGAACTGGCGACAACCGAGTATCTGATCCTCGACCTGCAGCGCGTGCAGTCGGTCGACGTCACGGCCGCGCACATGCTCAATCTGGTGCGCGATGCACTCGCCGAGAGGAACGTCCCGCTGCTGCTTTCCAACGTCCGCGAGCGCCTGCCCAGCGGACGGGATCTGCGCGAATTCCTCGAACTCGCCGGCCTGCGCGCGGATGACGAACATGTCATTTACCTGCCAACCCTGGAAGCCGCGATCGAGTGGGTCGAAGCGCGCCTGCTCGGAGACAGCAAGAAGCCCGATGCGGACGACCAACCCCCCTTGGAACTCCACGAGATCGAGCTGTTCAAGGGCAGCAAGCCCGACACGCTGGTCGATCTCGAAGCCTGCCTGGAAAAACGCGCGTACAAGGCCGGCGAAACGATCTTCTCCTGCGGCGATCCGAGCAACGATCTGTTCCTGATCCGCAAGGGTGAAGTCAAGGTCGTCGGCTCCGTCGGCCGGGGCGGTGCGATGAAACACATCGCCACCTACGGACGCGGCGATTTCCTCGGCGGACAGGCCTTCCTCGACAACCGCCAGCGCAGCAACGACGCCATCGCCATCCGCGATTGCGACATGTACATCCTCTCGCTGGAAAAATTCAACTACCTCGCCGATGAACACAAGCGCATCGCGCTGGTGCTGATGAGCAAGCTGGCGCGCCTGCTATCGATCCGCCTGCGGCATATCAATGAGGAATTGACGCTGTTGCAGGACAACTGACGCAATACCCACCCGACCTTTCCCCACTCCGTTCAAAGAATCAGGAAACAAGCCGTGTTGATCAGCAAGAAAATCGGTGTCCTGGTCGGCCTGGCCATGATGACCAGCGCCGCCGTCTCGGGTTTCGGACTGTACGGTCTGAAGCAGGTCAACGGCAACATGGTCGAAATTGCCGAAAACTCCGTACCCGCCTTGCTGCTGGTGAGCGAAATGCGCGGCAGCTACTTGGCCTCGATCCCGCTGCTCTACGACCGGGCCAGCGCCACCGAGGCGGCCAAGGGTGCCGAACTCGAAAAGCAGATGGAAGCGACTTATCAACTGCTCCTGAAGCAGGTCAAGGAATACACCGACCGGACGACCGGCGAGGCGGAAAAGGCCGCACTGCTCGAGCTGAAACTTCGTCTGGGCTCATTCATGGCCCGCGTGAAAGGGATCAACGAGCTGGCGGCCAACAGCCCCGAGATGGCCATGATGATGATCCAGAGCGACATCGGTCCGCTGCACCGCGACGTCGCCAAGGCACTCGACGCCCTGGTCAAGCTGACCACCGAAACCGTCAATTCGGAGTCAAAGGAGGCCGAATCGGCCTTCATCCGCACCCAGACGATCACCATCCTGGCCGCCGCCGCGGGAGTACTGCTCATCGGAGCGATGGGATTCATGCTGGGACGTTCGATCGCGCGGCCGCTGCGCGCCATGCAGCGGGCCATCACCCGCACCGCCACCGAGCTCGATTTCACGGATTCGATTGACGTGAGCTCCAGCGACGAGGTCGGCCACACGCTGGCGGCCTACAACGGATTGCTGTCCCGGCTGCGCGACAGTTTCAGCGAGATTCAGGCCGCTTCGGCGCGGATGACGGAAATCACCGAAGGGGTCAACAAGACGGCGGCGGAAATTGCCGTCAACTCGCAGACCCAGAGCGATTCTTCGGCGAGCATGGCGGCGGCGATCGAGCAGCTCACGGTCAGCATCTCGATGGTCGCCAACCAGGCCCACGAGGCCAGCCTGCACACCCAGGAGTCGCGCGACAAGGCCGACCGGGGCGCCGACGTCATCTACGCCACGGTCAGTGGCATCCAGACGATTTCCGGTTCGGTGCGCGAAGCGTCCACGCGTATCGACGCCCTGCGCGACGACAGCGAACGCATTTCCTCCGTCGCCAACATCATCAAGGAAATCGCCGACCAGACAAACCTTCTGGCCCTGAATGCTGCCATCGAAGCGGCACGCGCCGGCGAACAGGGGCGCGGATTCGCCGTCGTTGCCGACGAAGTGCGCAAACTGGCCGAGCGTACGTCCAAATCGACGCAGGACATTTCCGCCTTGCTCACCCAGATGCAGGACAGCGCGAAAACCGCCGTGGCCAGCATGGCGGGAGCCGTCCGCGAGGTCGACACGGGCGTCGAGAATGCCCGGCAGGCCGGCACGTCGATCCAGGAAATCAAGGACGGTTCGAGCAGTGTGGTCAGCGCTGTCGAGGAAATTTCGGAAGCCGTCCGCGAGCAAAGCGCCGCCAGCACCTCGATTTCCCAACGCATCGAGCAGATCGCGCAGATGACCGAGCGCAACACGGCCGCAACCGAGAGCACGGCCGAGGCCGTGCGCCGGATGAGCGCGATGAGCCAAGAGATCGAGGAAGCGCTGAGAGCCTACAAGGTCTAGCCGGCCGTCACGGTAATACAAGAGAATCTTACAGAATCCGTCATACCGGGCTTGACCCGGAATCCAGTGGTGCATCGGTGGATTCCGGCTTTCGCCGGAATGACGTGACTCTCTGTCGCATTCGACATGGCTGACTACGGAAGTCCCGAATGCCCCAGATGCAGGGAGATTTCTCGTGCGGTGGCGCATAAGGCGCCGGCCAGATCATCAAAACGCTCCTGCGAAATATCGAGAACGGTTCCCACGGCGCTGATGGCTGCGACGACCCGTCCCTGCATGTCGCGCACCGGCGCCGCCACGCAGCGGATATTGACCAGATCCTCTTCGTCATCGATCGCCCAGCCGCGCTCGCGCACGGCCTGCAAATGGCTCCGGAACGCATCGGGATCGACGATGGAATGCGGAGTCTTTCGCTCCCAGACTACCTGCTTCAGGACATCTTCCAGTTCGCCATGCGGCAAACCGGCCAATAAGACCTTGCCCAACGACGAACTGTGCAGCGACAGCCGTTTGCCAACCCAGGTGTTGACGCGAATCTCCGAGCGGCCTTCGACCTTCAACAGGTAGACCGCCTCGGCACCTTCCATGACGCCGAGGTGACAGGTGAGTTGCACATCCTGCGCCAGCTTCTTGAGCATGGGCAGCGCCAGATCGTGCAGCTGGCGTTGGTTGGCGGCATTGGCGCCGAGTTCGAACAATCTCAGTCCAAGCACATAGCCGCGATCCGCGCGAACCTGCAAGGCGCCGAGTTGACACAACGTAGTAATCAAATGATGGCAACTGCTGTTCGGCAGACCCAACTTGTCACGGATCCCGGCAAAGCCCAGGCCCGGTTCCTGCGCGATCAGATCGAGAATGGCAAAACCCTTGGTCAGGGCGGGCGCCACGGATTTTTTCTCTTTTGTCACGTTGATCCCTTGTCAGCGAATACCTGCCTCGTTAAACTATTTCCATATTCGGTATTATATTTCCATCTATGGAACTGTTCAAGAAAGGTGCATCATGCCGTTTCAGCTGACGGGCGTCATTCCTCCGGTTCCCACGATATTCGACACACAGGCGCAATTCGACCCGCAAGGCATGGGCCGCCTGATTGATCGCCTGCTCGCTTCGGACGTCAACGGCTTCCTGTTCCTCGGCAGTGCCGGCGAGTTTGCCACCCTGTCGCACGAGAACCGCAAGGCAATCGCCAAATTCTGCGTCGAGCAGGTCGCCGGCAAGAAGCCAGTGATTATCGGTACCGCGTCGTGCTCGACCCAGGAAGTGATCGACCTCAGCGCCCACGCCGGCAGCATCGGCGCCGACGCCGTGATGGTGGTCAATCCCTACTACGCCAAGCTGAGCGACGAACGCATTTACCAGCATTACCGGCAGATCGCCGAAGCCTCGCCGCTGCCGGTGTTCCTCTACAACTTCCCGCTGCTCACCGGACAGGATCTGTCGGTCGAACTGATCGGCCGCCTGGCCGCCGATTGCCCGAACATCGTCGGCATCAAGGACACCGTCGACTGCATGAGCCACATCC